>JAZFYL010000075.1:0-23030 GCA_036443495.1 Gemmatimonadales bacterium
GGTCCGTGCCATGCAGGACCAGTCGTGCGCCTTGAGTGGCTCGAAGTCGAGTAGCCGGCGGCTCAGGGTACTGCGGGACAGACTGGGCCCGTCGTGGTTGTCATCCAGTCCCCGGCGAAAGCATTCCCGCAGGGTGTCGGTCAGGTCCTGCCGGTCGACCCGCTGGGTGACATATCGCGCCAGTCGCTGGGGCGTGGGACACTGGCGCCGCCTGACGGCGAGCAGGATCGGCTCCGGGTCCAACAGGTTGGCACTGCTTGGCATGGTGAGGACGGCCGGAGCCAGGTCGAACTGCCCGATGACAGCTTCGCTCGCGCGATCCAGACGTGTCGATCGGGTCAGAAGGACAACTGGGCACCACGGCTCAGCGGCGACCCGTGTGGCGGCCTCGACTACGGCGACCACCCCACCATCGCCGGTCATGTCTGCCACGAGGATGGCCCCAAGAGGGGAAGGAGTAGCACCTGCCGGGCGGCAGGCCTGGTACTTGGGCTCCAGCACGAAGAGTTGACTGGTCATGGCTGATTCTGGGCTGTGAGGGACGAGCAGTTGACCCGTGATACTCCACACAGTCCTCAAACTTGCACTTTTCCGGGACAACCTGCAACCAGGGCCGTTCCGCGGCCACTCCGCGTCCCTGGTTGGGCCGGGGACGGGGAGCAGCGTCCTGCGGATGTTCATCGGCAGGGCCGGCAATGCGAGGGCACGCCACCAATCCAGCCGATAGGGCGGGGTGAACCGCCCGGGATAGATGACGCGCCAGGGTGCTGGAGGTGCGCACGGCGGTGAGATGATCGGGGATGGGGAGGGGCGATTCTGGCGCCGGAGCCCTATATGGTGCCTGAAATCTGCAAATTCGTTTCAGCTGTCACCTGTCTTCGACCTCGGCGCCTACGACGCCGAGGGCCCCGAGTCTTTTGAGCGAGTGACAGGCGTCCGGCGGTTGTCTTCGGGGGTGGTCGTGGTGGCCGACGGCGGGGCTCGAGAACTGCGGTTCTTCGATGAGGGCG
This sequence comes from Gemmatimonadales bacterium, assembly GCA_036443495.1. Classification (GTDB taxonomy): domain Bacteria; phylum Gemmatimonadota; class Gemmatimonadetes; order Gemmatimonadales; family GWC2-71-9; genus N074bin45. The sequence continues at coordinate 1,011 of JAZFYL010000075.1, forward strand.
GTGGTCATATCCGCACCGTCGGGCGGCAGGGTGGTGGCCCTGGGGAGTTCGAGGGGTTGGGGTTCCTGAGTTTGTGGCGTAGAGATTCGCTGGTCGTCCACGACGGCCGGCGGTGCACGTTCTCGGTGTTCGACAGCGCGGGGCAGTTCGGCCGCAGCTTCCGGCTGGAGCCAGCCGATTCGGTGCGGTTCCCTCGTCCGGTGGGGCTGCTGTTGGGCGGCGCTCTGGTCACGCGCGGGTTCGAGCCGCGGGACGGGCCGCCGGCTGGCGGTGTATCTCGCCGGGCGCTCCCGCTCCAACGATTCGATCTGATCGGGTCGTTCATCGGGCACGGGCCGCGCCTCGATGGCGACGAGTGGTTTGTGTTGGCCATGGGCAACGATGGCTTCGCCATGGCGACGATGCGCTTTGGCGACGGCATCCGGCTGGGGGTTGGGCCGGCCGACCTGATCATAATGCCGTCCCACGGGGTGAATTGACCTGGTACCCGGATGGCGGCCGTGCCATTGGGCGGATCGCCCGTTGGCCTGTGGAACGCCGGCCGGTCGCAGGCGCTGACTGGGCTCGCTACCTCGAGGAGTCCACCAGCAATGCACGGATGCGGGAGAGCTTCAGGCAGGCGTACCGGGATATGCCCCGCGCCGAGGCCATGCCGGTGGCTGAAGGAATCGTGATGGATGACGAGGGCAATGTGTGGCTTAGGGATTTCCGGGGCCCGTTGGATACCACGTCGAGTCTGACGGTGCTCTCGGCCGACGGCAGACCGTTGGGACGCGTGATGGTGCCGTTCCGGTTTCGGCCCCATCACATCGGGGCGGACTTCGTGCTGGGAGTATGGCAGGACGAGGACGATATCCCGCACGTGCAGTTGGACGAGTTGATCAAAGAAGGGCGGTCATAAATGGAGGATTAGTGACCGGAGGATGTAGCTCCTAGCCTGCGCCGGAGGCTCGAGGGGGGCTCCCACCTCCTGGGTTCTGCGACGGTCTCTCTGATGCGGGCATCTCAGTGGGTGTTCACCGAATCGACGTCACGGACCATGGCGTCACGGACCATATTGACAGTGCCCCACTCCGTGGAGGATTTGATGATGGCCGCCGATCCCTTGCATGAGCCCGATCGATGAATTCTTCCCTACCACGCGCTTGGACTGCTATTCTCACCGCCGGACTTCTCACGCTACCTGGGTGCAAGCCGCCGGAGGCCGACGCCGAAAGTTCGGACTCGACCGCCGCCGAGCCGGCCCGGGAGACTCGTACCCTGACGCTGCCGGTTGTCGGCCATGAGGTCCACCGTGGCGATCTGGTGCTGTCGGTCAGTACCACCGGCCAGGTCCGCTCTGATGCGGTGGCCACTCTCCGGTCGGAAGAAGCCGGAACCGTCGACGAGGTGCTGGTCCGGCCCGGGAGCCGGGTCGAGCAGGGCCAGGTTCTGGTCCGGCTGGATTCGGCTCGCTTCCAACTCTCACTCGAGGAAGCGCAGACGGCCATCGACCAGGCCCAACTCCAGTACCAGGATCTGCTGATCACCGACTCCATTTTCTCCGGCGAGCCCCCCACGGAGCAGAAACGGAAGATCGCGGCGGCGCGGTCGGGATTGGCGGTGGCCGAGGTCCGCTACCAGCAGCGACTCCTCGAGCGACGCCGGGCGACCATCCTCGCACCGTTCGACGGTGTAGTCGACCGCCTGGAGGTGAGCCCGGGCGAGCGGGTGTCGGCCGGTGAGGAACTGCTGACGCTGGTGGATGTGGCCAACCTGTGGATCGAAGCTTCAGTTCTGGAGCACGACCTCCCCCTCATACGGAAGGGTGGCCAGGCCCTCGTGACCACCGCCGCGGCCCCCGACCGACCCATCACCGGACGCATCACCGCCGTCCTGCCGTTGGTGGACAGCACCACTCGCGCCGGGCGCGCCATGGTCCGCCTCCGTGGCAACGGGTCGCTCAGGCCCGGCATGTACACAGACGTGGAACTCGAAGCCACCCGATTGACCGATCGGCTCCTGGTGCCGGCAGGCGCGGTCATCGAACGGGACGGCCGTCCCCTGGTGTTCGTGGTCGTCGACGGGCGCGCGCAATGGGTCTACATCCAACCCGGCCGGACCAACGGCGTGGAGACGGAAGTGCTACCCGATCCGGCGACGGGAGAACCGCCTCTGTCCCCCGGCGATGTGGTGTTAATAGAAGGGCACCTGACCTTGACCCACGACGCGCCGGTGCGGCTCGTGGCAACGAGAGAGCAGTGACAAGGGTGCGCCGTGCGCCGTGCGCGGTGAGCTGGGTGTGTGCATGGGGCAGGTGGCAGGTGGCAGCTGGCCCAGGGTGCGGGATCAACGCTACCAGCCACCAGCCACTAGCCACTAGCGGGCATTCTGCCCCCCGCCACCCGCCGCTGCCTTCCGCCGCCCTCCGCTGACGGCATGTCCCTGACCTCCGCAGCAGTCCGCCGTCCCGTCACCACCGTCGCCGCGGTGTTGGCACTGGTGCTGGTAGGCAGCGTTTCCTTGAGCCGGCTGCCTGTCGCGCTCCTGCCGGACGTGACGCTTCCCATGTTGACGGTCCGGACAGACTACGCCGGTGCCGCGGCCACCGAAGTGTCGCGCTTCGTGGCCGAGCCCATCGAGGAAGCGCTGGCAGCCACGCCCGGGCTGGTCGAGCTTCGCTCGATCAGCCGCAATGAACGGGTCACCACATTGGCCCGCTTCGCGTGGGGCACGGACATGGCCACGACGGTGCTCAACGTGCGCGAGCGCCTCGACAACGTCCGCTCACTGCTCCCCGAACGCGCCACCCGTCCCACCCTCCTGACCAGCGACCCGGGAGAACGCCCTATCGCCGTGCTGGGCCTCACCGGTCCCGGCGATCTCCGCTCCATCGCGCGCACCGCCGAGGAGGTTCACGCCAGGCGTCTGGAGCAGTTGGAGGGAGTGGCGAGCGTGGCGGTGGTGGGCGCGCCGCTGGACGAGATCCAGGTGGACGTCGACCCCAGCCGCATGCGTGCCCTGGGGCTCTCCCCCGCCGACATCGCCGATGCCATCCGGGCGGCCAATGCTACGGCGCAGGGCGGCACCATCCGCCGGGGCCAGTTCCGCTATTCCGTCCGGTCTCTGACCGAGTTGCGCTCGGTTGAGGAGGTCGCCCAGACCCCGCTGGGACCAGCGGGCAGCGGAATCACGTTGGCGGACATCGCTACCGTCACGCTGGGGACGGCGGAGCCCGAGACACTTACCCGGCTGGATGGGGCTCCGGCCGTCGGCCTCGTTGTCTACAAGGATGCTGGGGCCAACACGGTTGCCGTTACGCGGGGAATCTACCGGTCGATCGGTGTCTTATCGGACGAGTTCCCCGATATCCAGCTTTCCGTCGTGGCGGCCCAAGCAGAGTTCGTCACCGACGCCCTCGCCAATCTCGCCCGGGAGATCATAGTCGGTGGTGGGTTGGCGCTGTTGGTCATCTTCCTGTTCCTGGGCAACCTCCGAGCCTCGCTGGCGATCGGGATCATCGTGCCGCTCTCGGTAGCGGTCGCGCTGGTCCTGCTGCACGCGTTCGACGTGACGATCAATATCCTTTCCCTTGGGGGGTTGGCGCTGGGCGTGGGGCTGCTGGTGGACAACGCCATCGTGGTGACGGAAGCTACGGGCAGGCACCGATCCGGGGGCATGACCGAAGCCGCCTGCACCGCGACCGAAGAAGTCTCCGGACCGCTCATCGCCGGTACCCTGACCACCATGCTGGTGTTCGGGCCCATCGTGTTCGTCCGCGGGCTCTCGGCCGCTCTCTTTCGCGACCTGTCGTTGAGCGTGGTGCTCTCCCTCGGTGCCTCATTGATCCTGGCGTTGACGCTATTGCCGGTGATGTTGGCCGGCCGGAGGAGGCGACAGATGGCGGTAGGGCGGGACCGCCCGCCCGCCGGACCGCCCGACCGCCCGTTTAGGGCCCGCCTCGATGCTTTTGGCCGGCGCTTCGGTGACATGTACGAGCAAGGCATGGAGTGGAGTCTCCAACACCCGGTCCAGGTCGGAGCGGCCGGGCTCGGGGCCCTACTGGTCTCGCTGGCCGTCGCTCTGCAGTTGCCCCGTGAGATCCTGCCTCAGGTCGATGAGGGCATGGTCGTGGCGCAATTGACGTTGCCAGAGGGTACCACGATCGATGAGACGACGAACCAGACGGCTCGACTTGAAGCGCTGGCCCAGGAGTTCGGTTCGAGCGGCATCTACAGCCGCGTGGGCGAGGCCACGGACGAAGAACTGCTGGCCGGCGCCGAGCCTGGTGGGGCGCATACCGCCCAAGTAATTGCTCCGGTGCCCGCCGGGATGGATGCGACCCGCTTCGCCGAGATGTTGCGCCGGGGTGTCCCCGACCTCGCCCAGGGTGCGTTGGCGCTGGACCTGGCGGGACAGTCCGAGTTCGGTAGCCTCATCGGCCGGGAAGGCCGTGTGGTGCGAGTGGAGATCTCCGCGGCACGGCTCGACGAGGCCGAGCGTTGGGCGGCGACCGTAAAGGAGCGGTTGTCCAGCCTGGCAACTTTGGCAGATGTGAGAGAAGCGTACGCCGGCAGCCAGCCGATCGTGCAAGTGGAGTTCGAGCGCGATCGCATCGCTCAACACAACCTCTCGCTCGAAGCGGTGGCCGATGCGCTGGCGGGTGGCCTCGGCGGGGTCGATGCCAGTGAATTGCGAGAGACGGACCGGCGCACGCCGATTACCGTCCGGCTGGCTGGCGCCGCCAATGAAGACCTAGTTGCGGCTCTCAAGACGCCCATCAATGGAATCCCGGTCGGGCGGTTGGTGAGTGTGCGCGAGGTCCGTGCACCGATCGAGGTCGTGCGCGTCAACCAGCGGCCGGTGTCGGTTGTGGAAGCAGTGGTGCAGTCCGGTGGGACAGCACGCGCGACACGTGACGTGGAGACGATGCTTTCCTCGATGGAGACCCCGCCGGGGATTACCTGGAGACTGACCGGTGCGGACGTCGAGCAGCGCCGCACGTTGTCGGAGTTTGGGATTGTGGCTTTCCTGTCGGTGGCGCTGGTGTTTCTGGTGCTGGCCGGCGAGTTCGCGTCGTTCACAACTCCGCTGGTGGTGATGTTGACGGTGCCGCTGGCCGCGGGCGGCGGCATCCTGCTCCTCTGGCTCACGGGCCAGAGCATCAACGCGGTCTCGTTGATGGGTCTCGTGGTGATGATCGGCATCGCGGACAACGACGCCGTGGTGAAGCTGGCGGCCATCAATCGGTTCCGCCGGCAAGGACATCCCCTGGTACAGGCCATTCTGTTGGGCGGGCGACAGCGCCTGCGTCCGGTGGTCATGACATCTCTCACGACCATCGCCGGGGTACTGCCGCTCGTGATCGGCAGGGGCAGCGGCGGCCAATTGTACAAGCCGTTGGCGGCCAGCATCATCGGCGGAGCCACCAGCGCGTTGCTGGTGACGTTCTTTCTCATGCCGACCGCGTTCTACGTCGTTGAGCGCGCCAAGGAGGCAAGGGCGACGGCAGCGGGGGCAGCGAGGGCAGTGGGGGCGGTGATGGAAGGTGGGGAAAGGTGAGGTGGGTGCGCCGTGCGCCGTGCGCGGGAGAACAAGCCGTCCACCGTCCACCGCCCACCGTCCACGGCTCACCGCCCGACCGCCTCGTATCATCAATCGCCGGTGGCGATCGATGATACGCTGGTCCGCCGAACGCCCCGCGGTCGTGTGGGCCGTGGCTGTCGCGATCCTTCTGGCGGGAGCCGTGTCGTTCGCACGGCTGCCCCTGGCGACGCGTACTGAAGTCGAACTACCCCGTCTGCAGATCCGCGCCGCCTGGGGGGGCGCGTCGGCCGAGTTGGTGGAGATGTATATCACTGCGCCGATCGAGTCGGCGGTGCAGAGCGTGAGAGGAGTGAAACGCACGACGTCCGTATCCCGGGAAGGGCAGTCCGAGCTCACCACCGAGCTGGAGCCCGACGCCGACGTCCGGCTGGCGCGGCTGGCGATCCTGGAGCGCCTGGAGTTGCTGCGCGACGAATTCCCGGCGGGTGCGTCCGCGCCCTCGGTGGAGAATTACGTGCCGCAGGAACTCACCGAGGAACCCCTGCTGTTCTACATCATCTCCGGGCCCTACACGCCTGGGTCGCTGGAACGAATCGCCAACGAGAACATCGTTCCGCGGCTCAGTGCGGTACGCGGTGTAGCAGGAGTCATGGCTCAGGGCGGTGCCGAGTTGGGTGTGTCCGTGTCATATAACCCCCAACGACTCCGGCAACTGGGCATCGCCCCCAGCGACCTGACCACGGCGATTCGAAATGCCCGCATGGTCGAATCTCTGGGCGACCAACGGGCCGGCGCTTCCGAGCGCCGGGTGGTCCTGCGGGACCAGCCCGGGTCCCTGGATGCTTTGGGCCGCCTTCCGATTCGAGGGGCGGGTGGTCTGGTGTACCATCTGGCTGACATCGCCTCCGTTCGCCAGGAAGAGGATACCCGAGGATTCTTCTTTCGGGTCAACGGTGTTCCCGCCGTTTCGATGAGTGTCTCCCGGCTGCCCGGTGCCGACGCGATCAAGACCTCTGCCAGGGTCCGCGGCGCCCTGAAAGAGATCGAGGCCAGCCTCCCGGTGGGGGTCAAGCTAGACGTCATCGGCGACGGCTCGGAGGATCTAGCCCGGCAGTTGAGCGATCTGCTGCGCCGAGGGATCATCGCCTTCGTGCTGGTCGCGCTCGTTCTGGGGGTCGCGCTTCGGAACGTGAAGTCGATCGTCCTGGTGCTGGGGAGTGCTGCCGTGGCAGTGGCTGGAACGGCCCTGGGACTTTACTTGCTGGACATCCCCGCCAATCTGCTCACCCTCGCCGGACTGGGTATGGGTATCGGCATCCTGGTCCAGAACGGACTGGTCGTGGTGGAGCGGCTCCGTCGGGCCCCCGACACCGTCGAGGGCCGAGCTGCGGCCGGTAAGCGGATCCTGCCGGCCTTGGTTGGAGCGACTCTCACTACAGCTGTGGTGTTGTTGCCGTTTCTCTACCTGCAAGGAGACGCGCGGGCGGCCTTCATGCCGTTTGCCGCCGCCTTCACATTGGCCCTCGGCTGTTCGGTGGTGTCCGCGGTGGTCATGATACCGGCCGTCAGCGCGGGGCACGGGATCAACACCACGCACTGGAGCGCACTCGACCGGTTGTACCGGCGGGTGATGATCCGGCTGCTCCGGTGGCGGTGGGTTACCCTCGTTCTGGCTGTCGGGGTCATCGGGGTGCTGGCCTGGGGCTTTGTGACACGGGTCCCACGAGTGTCATGGGGTGGCTTCGGCTCGCGGCGGACATCTGTCTCCGTGTTCTTGAGCTTTCCGCGTGGCAGCGACCCTTCGAGCCTGGACCGCACCATCCGGGACTTCGAGGCTCTGGCAGTGGGCGCCCCCGGCGTCGATCGCGTCGTTGCCCAAGGCGGGGCAGGCGGCGCTCAGATGCAGGTGTGGTATCTGCGCCAGTACTCGTATTCGGGCCTGCCGCAGCAGTTGCAGGAAACGCTGACGCAGCGTGCGGTCTTCGTGGGGGGGGCGTCGGTGAGCGTCACCGGGGATGGTCCGGGCTTCTCTTCCGGCATAAGCGGTGGCGGCAGTGTGATGTTCCGAATGCGGTTGAAAGGCTTTTCGTTTGCCGGCGTGGAGCAGCTGGCGTTGGACCTCAAGAGCCGACTGGAACGCATTTCACGGGTCCAGGAGGTGAACATCAACGCCGGCAGTTTCTTCTCGCGGGAGCGTGCATTCGAAGTCACGCTCGAACCCGATCGCGCGGCGCTGGCCCGCTACGGGGTTACCGCCGCAGACCTGGCCGGAGCTGTGGCCCGTGAGGTTAGCGGGTCCGCCGGCCAGGAAGAAGTGGATATCGACGGCGAGGAGTTCCCGGTCACCGTGAAGACTGCCGGCGCGCGCGAACGCACTCTGGACGAGTTGCGCAATGCGTTCGTTCCCAATCCCTTCTCCGCGCCGGTGCAGGTTGGCGATCTCGCCACCGTCGGCGAGCGTGAGACTCTCGCCAACATCAACCGCGAGGACCAACAGTACGTCCGTATCCTGAGCTACGGTTTTCGGGGTCCCGCCAAGCTGGCCCAGCGGACTCACGATGCCTTCATGGCGTCGGTAGCGGTGCCGGCCGGCTACAGCGTCGAGGACCTGGTGTTCACCTTCGAGACCGACAACAGCGAGCAGGGCCTGTGGCTGGTCTTCGGCCTCGGCATCGCCCTGGTGCTCCTGGTCGTTGCCATGGTGTTCGACTCGGTGTGGGCCTCGGCCATGGTGTTCCTGAGCCTCCCGCTGGCACTGGCGGGCGTTGCGGCTGCGTTCTGGATAGCCGACGCGGCGTTCACCCGGGAGGCCGCGGTGGGGGTGATCCTGGTGATCGGACTGGCGGTCAACCAGTCGATTCTCCTGGTGGATGCAGCCCTGGAGCGGCGCCGAGCCCGATGGCACGCCGAAGGATCGGCGTCCCTCACGGGGATGCAGTTGCTATCCGCCTGCCGCGATCGCGGGGGCATGATCCTGCTGGTGACCTTCACCACCCTGGCGAGCCTGCTGCCGTTGGCCGTGGGGACCGACAGTGACAACCTGTTCGGGGCGATCGCTTTGGCGACGAGCGGGGGGGTGATTGCCGGGACGATCGGGGCGTTGTTCGTGCTGCCGGCGGTGTTGGTGGGCGGTTGGGCGGTCAGGCGGTCGGGCGGTCAGGCGGTCAGGCGGTCGTAGACGGTCGGCCCCACCTCCTACCCCCGCGCACGGCGCACGGCGCACCCTGTCTAAATAACTACCTCATAACAACTTAACTCCACCGCTGACGGTTGCTTCCAACCCCCCGGTCGGGCTATATTTCGGGATCCTTCAGACCTCCTGATCCACCTGTCACCAGCCCGATCGGCCTCTAATGACCGCACCGAATACGCGGGAGCGCATCATCCCGCGGCTCATTGAAGACGAGATGCAGCAGTCGTTCATCAACTACTCGATGAGCGTCATCGTGTCGCGCGCCCTGCCTGACGTGCGTGACGGACTCAAGCCGGTGCATCGGCGCATCCTCTTCGCCATGAACGAGCTGGGGCTCACGCCGGGCCGGCCGTTCAAGAAGTCGGCCACGGTCGTTGGGGATGTGCTCGGCAAGTACCACCCTCACGGCGACAGCTCGGTGTACGACGCCCTGGTGCGGATGGTCCAGGACTTCTCGTTGCGGTATCCGCTGATCGCCGGTCAGGGCAACTTCGGCTCTATCGACGGCGATCCCGCGGCGGCATATCGGTACACCGAGGCCCGGCTGACCCGGGTCGCAATGGCCATGCTGGACGACATCGACAAGAACACCGTCGACACCCAGGCCAACTTCGACGACCGGTTGCAGGAGCCTACGGTGTTGCCGTCCCGGCTGCCCAACCTGCTGGTGAACGGCTCCAGCGGCATCGCGGTGGGCATGGCCACCAACATCCCGCCGCACAACCTGACCGAAATCGCCGCGGCCATCGAAATGCTGGTTGACAATCCTAAGGCCGGCATCGATGACTTGCGCACCGTCATCAAAGGCCCCGACTTCCCTACGGGCGGGTTCATCTACGGCTCCGGCGGTATCAAGGAGGCCTACGAGACCGGGCGCGGGCGGATCATCGTCCGGGCCCGGGCACAGATCGAGGAGAAGGAATCCACGGGCAAGGCCTCCATAGTGGTGACGGAGATCCCCTACCAGGTCAACAAGGAAAACCTGGTACGGAACATCGCCGAGTTGGCGATCGCCAAGCGAATCGAAGGCATCAGCGGGGTGCGGGACGAGACCGACAAGGACGGCATCCGGGTAGTCGTCGAACTCAAGCGCGACGCGATGCCGAACGTGGTCCTGAATCAACTGTACAAGGCCACATCTTTGCAGACGACCTTCGGCGTCATCATGCTGGCACTGGACAACGGCGTTCCGAAGGTGATGAACCTGAAGGAACTGCTGGAGCGGTACATCGATCACCGGCACGTGATCATCGTACGCCGGACCCAGTCCGATCTCGACGGCGCGGAGGCCCGGGCGCATATCCTGGACGGGTTGAAGATCGCGGTCGACAACATCGACAAGGTCATCAAGATCATTCGTGGGTCGAATGATACCGAGGAGGCGGACAAGAAGCTTCGGAAGGCTTTCGGCCTGACCGAGAAGCAAAGCGACGCCATTCTCAACATGCGCCTGGCCAAGCTAACCGGCCTGGAGATTGAAAAGCTCGAGGCGGAGTTGAAGGAAGTCCTCGCCACCATCAAGGATCTCAAGGCGATTCTCAAGTCCAAGCCCCGCCGGATGCTGATCCTCAAGGAAGACCTCGCCGAGGTCGTCGCCAAGTTTGCCGACGACCGCCGCACCGAGATCATCGCCGATCAAGGCGAATTTTCGGTGGAAGATCTGATCGCCGAGGAGGACATGGTGATCACGATCTCGCACACCGGCTACATCAAGCGGATCCCGGTGACGACCTATCGCCGCCAGCGTCGCGGGGGTCGCGGGTTGGCCGGGATGGGCACCAAGGAAGACGATTGGGTGGAGCACCTGTTCATCGCCAGTACCCACGACTACCTCATGTTCTTCAGCGACAAGGGGCAGGTGTACTGGCTCAAGGTGCATGAGATCCCTCAGGGCGGCCGTGCCGCCCGGGGCAAGCCGGTCATTCACTGCATCAACATCCGTCCGGACGAACGGATCACCGCGACGGTGGCCGTCCGGGAATTTTCGGAGGACCGGTGGCTCGTGTTCGCCACCCGGAAAGGCACCGTGAAGCGGACAGTTCTGTCCGCCTACCGCAACGTGCGCTCGACCGGGATCAACGCCATCAACATCGGCCCGGACGACGAACTGATCGACGTCCAGGTGTGCGATGACCTCAGCGATATCATCCTGGCCACCAGCAACGGCATGAGTATCCGATTCCACCAGAGCGACGTGCGCGAGATGGGCCGTGCCGCAACCGGAGTTCGCGGTATTGCCCTAAGCGCCGGCGATCGGGTGATCGACATGGTCGTGGCCCGACGGAAGTCGACCCTGCTGGTGGTGAGCGAGAAGGGCTTCGGAAAGCGGTCCGAATTGTCGGACTATAGAGTCCAGCGCCGGGGTGGCAAGGGAATCATCACCCTGAAGAAGACAACCAAGACCGGACACATCATCGCCCTCAAGGAAGTTCAGCTCGAGGACGAGCTGATGATGATCACCCGCAATGGAGTCATCATCCGGGTGCCGGTCGACGGTATTCGCGTCATCGGCCGGAACACCCAGGGTGTGAAGGTCATGAATCTCGATGCGGGCGACGCGGTGGGCGACGTGGCCCGCGTCGTGACCGAGAACGGCTCCACGGTCGATGCCGACAAGACTGGTGCGGCCGCGGGCGACGCCAGCTGACCCGCCGGGGATGTCGGCCATGACCGATGCAGCCGGGCGGGACATCCTCGAGAGTATCCGGAACGCAGCCGACGCGCTGGCCGGCGTGGCCGTGCGCACCACTCTGCTGGAATTCCCGGCGCTCAGCGCGCGGACCGGTGTCCCGACCTGGCTCAAGTGCGAGCAGGAACAACCGGTGGGGGCGTTCAAGGCTCGAGGCGCGTATACCGCTATCGCCCGGCTGTCTCCCCAGAAGCGGGACGCCGGTGTCGTCACGTACTCCAGCGGTAATCACGGTCAGGCGGTCGCCTGGGCCGCCCAACGGCTGGGGTGCCGGGCGGTCGTCGTGATGCCGGACTCGGCCCCGCGCGTCAAGGTGGAGGGCGTCGAAGGTTGGGGCGGGGAGGTCGTCTGGGGAGGGCCGACATCGGCCACCCGGAGGGATCTGGCGGAGTCGATCGCGGCCCGGGACGGGCTCACCATCGTTCCCCCGTTCGACCATCCCGATATCATCGCCGGGCAGGGGACCTGCACGCTGGAGATCCTCGAACAGTGCCCGGACCTCGCCACCCTCGTGGTTCCGGTTGGTGGTGGCGGACTTCTTGCAGGCGCCTGTGCCGTTATCGCCGCCCTCCGCCGACAGGTCCGCATCGTCGCGGTCGAGCCGGTTGGGGCGGCCAAACTGACCGCTGCACTGGCGGCCGGTCAGCCAGTATCTTTGCAGGACACAACGAGCCTGGCCGATGGGCTGCTGCCCCTTGCCATCGGATCCCTGACCTTCGAGCTGATCCGGCATACGGTAGCCGAGGTCGTCCAGGTCGAGGACGAAGCACTCGCGAAGGCCGTGAGATACTTGCACACCCAGCAGGGGCTCCGGGCCGAGCCCTCGGGCGCCGCCACCACGGCGGCGCTGCTGGATGGTATGGTGGCCCAAGCCGGGCCGGTGGTCGCGATCGTCAGCGGAGGCAATGTGGACCAAGACCTGTTCCAGCGGTTGGTAGGCGCATGAGCCTGGCGCCGAAGATCCTCGTCGCCGACGACGACCAGGCCCTGTCCCGAACGTTGTCGTGGATTCTCAAGGACAACGGCTATGAGGTCGTGACGGTCCCCGGTGGTGAAGGGGTCATGGAGCACCTCATGGCCGATCAGTTCGACCTGCTGTTGCTGGACATCATGATGCCCAAGGTCGACGGGCTCCAGCTGTTGGAGCGAGTGAAGGGCGAACCGAGTTTGGGCGATCTCCCTGTCCTGATGATATCGTCGATGCAACCCGAGGAGGCGACGGTCAAGTCGCTGGGGATGGGCGCCTCGGATTTCATCGCCAAGCCGTTTCGCGTTCGTGATCTGTTGGCCCGGGTGAAGGCGCACCTCCGTGTGGGGCGTGAACTCAACCAGGCCCGAGCAGAGGCCCGCTCGCGGACCGAGATGGTGGACATACTGCAGGAGGTCACGGCGTCTCTCAAGCCTGACGAGATCTATCAGATCCTCGTGCGGCGAGTGGCCCGGGGTCTGCGGATTTCCAAGTGCTCGATCATCATCGCCAATCCGGGCGACGAAGTGGGCACGGTCGTGGCGGCGAACGAGAATCCGATGCTGGGCAATCTGCAGGTAGATCTGATGCGCTACCCCGAAATTCGCCAGGCCACGCGGACGGGGCAGATGGTCCACGTCCGGGACGTGCTCACCGACCCCTTGTACGCTGAGATCCGCCAAGAGTGGGAGGCCGAGGGGGTCATGGTCCCCACCCGGTCCGTCATCGCCATTCCGTTCAATCTGCGAGAAATGCCTGCCGGCGTCTTCTTCCTGCGGACCACCGCGGAGGCAGCCCCGCTCAACGAACAGGACGCACGGTTTGCCAACCAGGTCATCGAAGCCGCCGTGGCCGCCCTCGAGAAGGCCTACGACCTCGAAAGTGCGGTCATGGGTCAGGAGCAGATGCGCCACCTGGCGGAGACCGATCCGCTGACCGAGACGTACAATCGACGCGCCTTGCTGGAAAAGCTCACCCAGGAAATGGACCGGGCCCAACGCTACGACACGATCCTCGCCTGTTTGATGATCGACATCGACAACTTCAAGCAAGTCAACGACACCCACGGCCACCTCATCGGTGACCGGATCCTTCGCCAGATGGCCAACCTGCTCCGGCGCGAGCAACGGGCGGTGGATATCGTGGCTCGCTATGGTGGAGAGGAATTCGTCGTGCTGCTGCCGGAGACGGGAGTCACCGGCGCGCGCATTTTCGCCGAGCGCATTCTTCGTCGCGTGTCGGGGTACGAGTTCGGGGAACCGGGCCGGCCGGTGCGCATCACGACTTCCATCGGCGTGGCGACATTCCCCAACGAGCGCATCGAAGACTGCGATTCCATGCTTCGTATAGCCGACGAAAATCTCTACAAGGCGAAAAACGACGGCCGTAACCGGTTCCGGGATTGATCACACGGCGGTGTCCTCGATGCCAATCGACCTACACGCCGCCCGCGCGGTTCTGCGTGCGGGACGGATCCCCGCTCGTCGAGGTGGCTGGGTTCGGCAGCGGTGCCGTGTCCTCGCCCCCGTCACTCAAGCGAACAGCCGAGCATCCGGCCCTGCGGCCCGACGACAAGGCCGCCACTCTGTCCGGGGTGGTGCTGGACGGCCGGTACCGGATCGTTCGCAAGCTGGGAGAGGGGGGGATGGCCTACGTGTATCTTGCCGAAGAGCAGGGGACCAACGTCAAGCTGGCCATCAAGGTGCTGTCGCCCAGTCTGGCCAACGAGGCCGATTCAGCAGCACGGCTCCGCCGAGAAGCCGAGCTGGCCATGCGGCTCAACCATCCGAATGTGTGCCGTATCCTTCGGTACGACGAAACCGCCGAGGGGCTTCGCTACCTGGTCATGCCGTATCTCGAAGGGGAGACGCTCAGCGATCGGGAAGTGCGTGACGGGACCATGCCCGTCCACGAAGGCATCCCTCTCCTGGTCCAGATCTGTGCCGGCGTTCAACACGCGCACAGCATCCAAATCCTGCACCGCGACCTGAAGCCGGAGAATGTGATGCTGGTGCCGGACCGACGCATGCCGGGCAATGTCCGGGCGGTCGTAATGGACTTCGGCTTGGCCAAAGAGTTGCGTGCCGGACCCGAAATCCAGAAACTGACATCGACCGGCGTGGTCCTGGGTACCCCTGAATTCATGAGCCCCGAGCAGATCAGGGGGAAGACGCTCGACGGACGGAGTGACATCTTCGCGTTGGGGGTCTTGGCGTTCGAGATGCTGAGCGGTGAACTTCCGTTCTCTGGCGGGACGGCCCAGGAACTCATGATGGCCCGGCTGAAAGGGCAGCCCCGGGCCATGCGCACTTTCAAGCCTGATGTTCCGCAGCGTGTGGAATCCGTCGTAGCCAAGGCCCTGACACGCGAGCGTGAAGGACGCTATCCCACGATGGAGGCGTTTTCGAAAGCCCTGACCGAAACGAGTTCTCACGGTTTCGTTGGCCGTCCGATGATCACCTGACTCGCATGAAACGCTACCCTGCCTACGACCCGCCGGAGTATGTCGATTGGGAGCCCGACCCCACCCTGGTCGAGGCGTTCGGGAAGACGCTGGACCGGCATCCGGACCGTCGGCGGATAATCGACGCCCTGAACCAGGGCCAGTTGATCGAATTGTACCGGCGCCTGGTACGCGCGCGGCTGCATGACGTCACGCTCAAGCGTTGGGTCAGGCTGGGCACCATCTCCAAAGCCTGGCTCGGCACGGGCGAAGAAGCCACGACGGTAGGGCCGGTGTTTGCCCTCGATCCCGAGACCGACTTCGTCGCGCCGATGATCCGCAACGCGGCCGCCTGCGCCGACATGGGGATGCCGCTGGCCGACATGTTCCGAGCTTACCTGGCCAGCGCCGACTCACCGTCGGGCGGCCGGGATTTGCACGCCGGCGACTTTCGGCATCATGTTCTGCAGCCCGTGTCCCCGATTGGGCTGATGGTGCCGGTTACCGCCGGCCTGGCCCTGGCCGCGAAAATCCGTGGTCAGCCCGCCATCGCACTCAACTGGATCGGTGACGGCAGCACCAAGGCCGCCGCGACACACGAGGGCCTGAACTTCGCCGCCGTGCAGCGCCTGCCGGCCATTTTCATTATTCAGAACAACAAAGTGGCACTGGGTACGCGGGTCGACCAGCACCATCTTGGTGGCAACCTCAACGCCCTGCCGGCGGCCTACGGCGTCGCGGGCTGGACATTCGACGGAAACAACGTGCTGGACGCCTATGCTGCCACACAGCTGGCGGTTGATCTTATCCGGGACAG
The DNA here is from genome assembly GCA_036443495.1 of Gemmatimonadales bacterium. Classification (GTDB taxonomy): domain Bacteria; phylum Gemmatimonadota; class Gemmatimonadetes; order Gemmatimonadales; family GWC2-71-9; genus N074bin45. Next base: position 16,646 of record JAZFYL010000075.1, read on the forward strand.
CGAAGGCCCCGTCATCCTGGTGGCTGACACATTCCGGATGGGAGGACACGCCACGCATGACGAACGCGAGGCGCGCGAAACCTTCCCGGCGGAACTGTTCAGTCACTGGGGCCAGCGCGATCCCATCGGTCTCTATGAAGAGTACCTGAAGGTGCAGGGCGTGTCGCCCGAGGTGCTCGAGGCCGCCGAATCCGAGGTCATCCAGGAAATCGGCCAGTCCGAGCAGGACGCCCTCGCGAGCCGGGACCAGCTGCCCGATCCGGCTTCGGCCCTGGGCGGCGTGTACGCGCCCCCGGTGTCGGCCGGGCAACCACGAAACGCCGAGCAGTCGGATGGCCACGAACTCCTCGGTTGAATCCCCCGCGACTGAGCCCCCTCAGGGTCACAGTTTCGGCACGGCGCCGGTCTTCCTGGCCAGCCTCAGCACCATACTGGGCGCCATCCTCTTCCTGCGTTTCGGCTACGCCGTCGGAAACACCGGGCTGGTCGGTACCATCATGATCGTGGTCATCGCGCATCTCGTGACCATTCCGACCGCGTTGGCAATTGCCGAGATCTCCACCAACCGCCGGGTGGAGGGTGGTGGCGAGTACTTCATTATCTCCCGATCGTTCGGCACCTCCATCGGCGGTGCCATTGGCGTCTCACTGTACCTCTCGAGGGCGGTGTCGGTGGCGTTCTACATGATCGCTTTCGCCGAGGCGTTCCGGCCGCTCGCCCCGTACCTGGAAGAGGTGCTGCCCTTCGGTTTCGACCCGCGCATGATTTCCCTGCCCGCAACAGTGGCTCTCGGCGTTTTGGTCGTTACCCGCGGTGCCGACTTGGGGGTGCGCGCGTTGTGGGGGGTCGCGGCGATCCTGGGGCTATCCCTCGCCATGTTCTTCCTGGGATCGCCGGTTGAAGGCTTCGTAGCCGAAAGTATGCGCCCCTTCGACAAGGTGGCCAATCCGGATCCGTTCATCCTCGTGTTCGCCATCGTTTTCCCGGCGTTCACCGGGATGACCGCGGGCGTCGGCTTGTCAGGCGACCTGCGGAACCCGCGCAAGTCCATTCCTCTGGGGGTGATGGCGGCCACGCTGACCGGCTTCGTCGTCTACCTGTTGGTCGCCTTCAAGCTGGCGCGGTCGGCCCCACCCGAACTGCTCGACTCCAACGAACTCGTGATGTCCAACATCGCCATTTGGGGCCCGATCATTCCCATCGGGCTTGCCGCGGCGACGCTTTCTTCGGCTATCGGCTCGATCCTCGTCGCGCCTCGCGTCCTCCAGGCCCTCGGGGCGGACCGGATCTTTCCCACCCCCAAGGCGAATGCCGCGGTCGCGTCGGGCGTAGGAGAAAGCAACGAGCCGCGCACAGCCACGCTGGTCACGATGGCCATCGCCATCACCGTTGTCTTCGTCGGCAACGTGAATTCAGTCGCTCTCATCATCACCATGTTCTTCATGGTGACGTATGGGGCCCTCTGCCTAATCAGTGCTCTGGAGCACTTTGCCGCGCGCCCGAGCTACCGGCCGACCTTCCGGTCCAAGTGGTACCTGAGCCTCCTCGGGGCGGTGATGTCGCTGGCGCTCATGTTCCAGATCCAGCCGTTCTATGCCTTGTTGGCCCTGGCGGTGATGGTCGGACTCTACTTCGCGATCCGATTGGGTCGCGGGTCTGACGATATCGCCGCCCTGTTCCAAGGGGCCATGACCCAGGCGACCCGCTACTCGCAGATCAAGCTCCAGGCCAGCAACACTCTCCGGCATGGCCAGGAATGGCGGCCGAGCCTAATCATGGTCAACGGCCGAACGTTCACCCGGTCCGCACCGATGCAATTCATGAGTTGGATGTGCCAGCGGTACGGCTTCGGGACCTACATCCATTTCATCAAAGGCAACCTCACCACCGACACGTATCGGGAGAGCCGGAAACTCCGGCGCCAACTGGTGGACATGACACTGGCACGCCGGAGCGCCATCTACGTCGATACCATCATTTCACCATCGGTACGTTCGGCGCTCGCACAGGCGTTGCAGTTGCCCGGCGTGTCCGGCATGGACAACAACACCATGATGCTGGAATGTCGGGCCGACGATGGCCCAGAGGTGTTGCTGGAACTTGAGGAGGGGTGCCGGCTGGCCGCGGCGGCTCAGATGAACAACATGGTCCTCCGGCATGGCGAGCATTTCTTCGGAGCTCGTTCGACGCTGCACATCTGGCTGACCTGGCACGATTATGAAAACGCCAACCTGATGACGATGCTGGCGTATATCCTGGTGGGATCACGGGACTGGCAGAACGCGGAAATACGTATCTTCGCAGCCGTGCCGCAGGAGGAAGCCTCAGAACGTCGAGTACAGCTCAACGAAATGATCGACTCCGGACGGCTTCCCATCAGCCGGAAAAATCTCCGCATCATTCCCACCAATCCGACCGTCGATTTCGATTCGCTCGTCGCCAGCCGCTCGTCCAACGCCGACTTGGTGATTTTCGGCTTTACCGACGAACGGCTCGAGCAGAAGGGTGGCGAGATGTTCATGCGTCACCAGAGCCTGCATGACGTCCTGTTCGTCCAGGCGAAACAGCGCATTCTGATCGAGTGAGATTGGTCGGAATCGGAGGTCTCGTACTCATCGTGGGCGGAGCGTGCCGTCTATCGATGTCTCCGCTGCAGAACCGCATCGAAGTCGGCCGGGAAGCGTACGTGGTCTTCGTGGCCGACGGTGAAGGTGGCGCCGGGGACCTCTACGCCGTGCGCGCCGCCGGCGGAAGCGTCTATCCGCTGACCTACACTCGTCTCGACGAGGCCCGGCCATCGCTGTCGCCCGATGGGATAGTAGTGGCCTTCTTGCGCAGCCGCGCCGCCGGCGATTCGACCGCCGGTGAAGTAGTCATCATGAACCTGCTGAATGGTGCGGAACGGACCATCCTGCTCCGTACGCCGGAGCGAACACCATCCCGTCTGGGCTGGAGCAAGGACGGCGGGACGCTCTTCGTCGAGACCGCCAGCGGCATCATTCGAGCGTCCGTTCCTCCCGCCGAGGTTAGCGTTTCCGATGTCACGGCTGGTGGTGCCGCCGCGGCCGATTCAGCCCTGGGTGTCGAATTGGGATCGCCGGCGTTCGCGCGGGTAACGACTTGCCAAGGCTCGGAGGAACAGCTGTGCGTCCGGACGCCCGACGGTCAAGAGCAACCGCTCGAAGCAGGCGCGCGCGACGCCGTGCGATGGGGTGCGGATTCGGTCGGCTATCTGGTGGGTGATGCCTTGGTGGTCCGGCCACTCGGTGGGGGAACGAGGCGGGAAGTCCGTTGGTCCGATCTGCCCGTTTCACCGCGCCAGCCGACCGTATTCGCTGGCCCGGTCAGGCGATGAATCCGCCCGCCGGCCGTTCTCTCGCCGCCGGCGAAGGCCTTCACGAGGTGGCTGGCTGGGCGGCGATGGCGGCCCAGGCGGCAGCCAGGGTTTGACCCGTCTGAGCTTGGTCCGGCTCCCACTCGCGGCGGGCGACCCGATGGAGGGTGAAGCACACCAGCTCGAGCCACACGGAGGCCCACAGGTCGGCCGGCCCGGTGCGGATCGCCCCGGCGGCCTTTCCCTCCGCCACAATCTGCTCGATGGCCGCGTGGAAGCATGCGGCAGCCTGTTCGCTTGCCGGGTCGAGCATGCCTCGTTCCGGCCGGGCCAGGAGCATCTGCACGGCCGCGGGGTCCCGGTAGGCGGATTGAACCAGCCGGCTCCCCACCCGTTCCAACCTGCCACGCGGCGAACGCCCTTCTCCCGCGCTGACTTCCTCGACCAACTCCTCGGCCCACACCTGGGTGGCGCGATAAACCTCGTTGTACAACTCGAGCTTGCCCTTGAAATGACGGTAGATAGTGCCCTCGGCGACGCCGGCGCGTTGAGCGAGGATTGGTGTGGTGGTTCCGCGATATCCTTCGGCGGTGAACAACTCCAAGGCCGCCCGCAGCAGTCGCTGTCGGGTGGCGCCGGCATCCCGCGGTGCCGCTGACTTGGTGGTCGTCGGGTGGTGGGTCACGATCTCCACAAGGTACCTCTGTTTTCCGGAGTTGAAACCGGTGGCCCATCCCGGGTAGATTCGGGCCGCTTTTTGTACGTGACTTTGCGGAGTGAAGATTCTATGAAGATGCTCGTTCTCGGTGCCGGTCTACAAGGTTCGGCCTGTACCTACGACTTGTTGAGAAACCCTGCCGTCGAGCAGGTGACGATAGCGGACATCGATCCCGACCCACTCCCGGATTTCATTCCCACGGACGACCCTCGGTTACGGCCCGTCCGGGTCGATGCCAAGGACCACGACGCGATTCATGACCTAATGGTTGGCCATGATGCCGCCATGAGTGCTTTCCCCTACTACTTCAACGGCCCGATGGCCCGGCTGGCAGTTGAGGGCAGCTGCCACTTCTGCGACCTGGGTGGCAATACCGAGATCGTCGTCGAGCAGAAAAAGCTGGATGCACAGGCCCGAGCCAACGGCGTTTCGGTCATTCCCGATTGCGGCTTGGCGCCGGGGATGGTCAACATCCTGGCGGCGGAGGGGATCCGGCGTCTGGATGTCGCGGAACGGGTCAAGATATTCGTCGGTGGCCTCCCCCAGCATCCCGAGCCCCCGTTGAATTATCAGATCGTGTACTCCCTTGAAGGGGCGTTGGACTACTACACCACGCCCTCGTGGATATTGCGGGACGGACGCCGCCAGCAGGTGGACGCGTTGAGCGAACCGGAGCGGGTGGATTTCCCGGAACCGCTTGGTGCCCTGGAAGCCTTCCATACCGGCGGTGGGATCAGTCTGATGCCATGGCAGTACGAGGGGAAGGTCGACGTGATGGAGTACAAGACCTTGCGGTACCCCGGTCACATGGAACTCATGCGATCCATCCGTGAGATGGGCTTACTGAGTGACAAAGCCATCGAGGTAAAGGGACAACAAGTAGTGCCGCGCGACGCGTTCATCGCGGTGGTCACTCCATTGCTGACCAAGCCCGACGGGCACGACCTGGTGGCCTTACGCATCGATGTCAGCGGAATGAAGGACGGTGAGCCCATGACGTCGAGTTGGCAGCTCATCGACCGCTACGACGCCGAACACGGTGTCAGTGCCATGATGCGAACCACCGGTTACTCGCTCTCCATCACGGGGCAGATGCAGGCCGAGGGCCTCATCGAGCCGGGCGTGCACATACCGGACGAGGCCGTTCCGTACCGGGCATATGTCGACGCGCTCGCCGAGCGCGGGGTCAACATCCAGGAACTCTCTTGAGGAGTTGGGCGTTTGATGTGCGGCGCCATCAGCCGCTGTCTACATCGGCGTCAGGGGAAAACGATGATTGATTTCGAAAAGTTGTGGTCCGGTGCGATGCCGTTCCACACGTTTGTCACCGAGAGCACGGAGCACAAGGGTCTGTGGGAAGGGGTCTACCGCCTGTGGCGCGTTCCCGAGTGGGCTCAGGCCGAGCTGGAGGGGATGGAGAGGCGCCTGTTGGTGCTTGCCGAGGACTGGTGCGGCGACGCCTCGAATACGATTCCGATCCTGGCCAAGTGGGCCGATCAGGTCGAGGGTCTGGAACTTCGCATCATTCGGCGGGACGAGCATCCGGAGGTCATGGATAGGTACCTGACCAACGGGTCCCGGTCGATTCCCATCGTCATTGCCCTGGATACGGAAGGGAACCCTGTGGGCCATTGGGGGCCGCGCCCCCACGAACTCCAGGCCTTCGTCAGGGACAACAAGGCGCGGGTGCCCAATAAGGAACTCTATCCCCAGGTGCGCCGCTGGTATGCGCGGGACCGCGGGGAGGCCACTATCTGCGAGGTGGCCGCCGCCGCTGGTATTGGTCTGCCGGAACTGTCCGTTTGCTAGAACATCCAGCCCCAGCCGAAGAGGAAGCGGTACCCTTCCGTCCCACCGCTGAAATTGAAGGTCCAGATGTTGGACCGGAACACGCGGAGGTCGAACCCGCCCCCGGCGCCCCACTTCAGGTCGTCCAGGGTGAAGGCCTCGTCCTCGAACACCCGGCCGGCATCGCCGAAACCGAAGAGGGTAATCCCGCCGAGGTCTCCGAGACTCAATAGGTCGTGCCTGATCTCCAGGTTTCCCATGATCACGCTTTCCCCGGCGAATCGTCCCTCGGGGAAGCCGCGGTTGGTGAACCGGCCGCCGTAGCTGTTTCGGTCTCGTTCCCAGGTGTTGAATTCGTACCGCTGGCTGAGAGGCGGGGTCCCACCCGTCGTGCCTCCGGCTACCCGTGCGCCGATGACGGTCCCCTCGATCGGGGACACGAATCCCTTCAGGATCGAATAGAGCCAGGTGTAACCATCGCCGCCGCTGGCGACCTTCCCTCCCGCCTCGAGGAAGATGCCCTTTCTGGTGTTGTATTCCGTGTC
>JAZFYL010000076.1:0-3147 GCA_036443495.1 Gemmatimonadales bacterium
AGCGACAGTTCACGCTTTCCCGTCACGGGATTGATGGCGCAGCCAGCCGCGACGGCCAGGCCCACGATGGCGGTGACGGGTCGGTAGGACATCGCTAGCCGACCCCGAGCTGATCCAGACCCTCGGCGCCGATCACCGGTTGCCAGGGCAAGAGTTCGTACTGGGCCACGCCCTCCCGAACGAACGGGTCCTGGTCGCGAATTCGATCGAGTGTCGCACCGAGGTCTCCGTCCGGGATCCGCAACAACAACGCACCGCCGACCCGCGGCTCGAAGGGGCCGGAGACCAGCAGCCAGCCGTTGTCGTGCAAGCCCTGTAGGTAGGCGCGCTGGGCGTCCACATGGGGCATGACTTCCTCGAGCGGACGCCGGTAACGAATCAACGCTATCGCGTACATTGGGCCTCGGAAAGTTAGAAGGTGCGCGGGGGGCGGGCACCAGGGTACCACTGCGGCGGTTCTCCCGTGGCCAGATAACGAACAACCCGGATTGCAGTCGCGGTCACCTGGGCCATGTGCACGAAATCGATTCGCTCGATCTGATCGTCGGGCTGGTGCCAGTCGTCGTGGAACGAGAATGAGGACAACGTGTGAGCCGGAACGCTGTACTGCGCCAGTACGACACTCTCCGTCGCCTGGAAGATGTTCTGTTCGGGCCTGGGGTCGGGTTCGACGTCGATTCCGGCCTCTTGCAGTAACTGACCCAAGTTGGTGCGGTCCGACCCGGTGATCCAGGCTGCGCCGTAATCGACGAAAGGATCCGGACGACCGATATTTTCGATCCAGAGGGCCGCCACGGCCTGACGCAGCGGCTTCGCAGGATATTCCACGTAGTATCTGGCGCCGATGAACCCGATGGCCTCTCCGGCGGTGAACAGGAACACGACCCCGCGCTTGAGGGCCGGCCCCTGGGCCAACTGCCGGGCGATCTCCAGCGCCGCGACGGCTCCGGAGGCGTCGTCCGCCCCGTTGTAGATGGAGTCCCCGTCGATCGGTCGGCGGATGCCCAGATGATCGTAGTGGGACCCAACGATGACCGTCTCGTCGGAGGTGGTGTCGGACCCCGGCCACAGGGCCACGACGTTCACGGCCAACAACTGCTGCTCGGGCGGCAGCAATGCCCAAGCCCGCATGGACGGGTAGAAATTGAATCGATCTCGACCATCCGGCCGCTGGGTCACCTGGATCGGTACCCGTTGGAAAAAACCGCTGTCTCCGGCCGGCTGGAGACCCATGCGCTCGAGCTCCCCGGCCAAATAGCTCGCGGCCATGGCGGCCCCGGTGCTGCCGGTAAACCGGCCCTGGAGCGAGTCGTGGGTCAAGGCCGACATCGCGGTCCGGAGGCGCATGGTGTCTACCCCTGCGGCGGCCGGACCCTGAGATTGTGACCCGCCGGAACTGCACGCGCCCACCAGTAGCCCCAGGGCCGCTATGACCCGGTATCTGGGCCCAGTCAGTTGTCCATGCCGATGCATAACCCATCCCGGACTCGAAGGTCTCCCACGAGGATTGCGATGCCCAATGCCCAAACGTTCACCTGTCCCGGTGAGAACCGCAACCGTCCCGTTGAGCACTCGAATGGGCCGCCTGTGCCGCACCCGGTCCTGGGCTCCCGCCCCCCCTGTACGTCCACCAATCCATCAGTAGATTGCAGAGGTTGAGTGCGGCTCGTTTCTCGCATCTTCAGCGGCTGTTGATCGGAGGACCATCGATGGATGCTACCAGCGTGAGCAGTACCGTCGAAGGCGATTTTGCTGTCCGACTCCGAGACGCCGGCCTCAGGGTCACTCGCCCGAGGCTTCTCATCCTCGATTTGTTGCAATCCGAACCGGGGCACCACTCCGCCGACGAAATCGTAGCGCTGTTGGACCACCGGCAATCCCCCCTGCCCCGTGCCTCCGTCTACAACGTACTCAACGCCCTGGTCGACAACGGCCTGATCAGCATGGTTTCCGTTGGCCCCGGGAGTACCCTGTACGAGTACGGTGCGCGTTGGCATCACCATTTCGTGTGTAAGGTCTGTGGGGACATTCAAGACGTCACATGCGTGATCGGTCGGAAACCGTGTATGGACCCAGAACTTGTCCCGGGCGAGGTGGAGGAAGCCCAGGTGACGTTCCGCGGAACCTGCTCGTCCTGCCTGGCACGCCAGGCCGTCTGAGGTACGGCGCCACACGAGCTATCATCCACTTCGCGGGTTTCCCACCAGGACTCGGCTTCTTGCTGGGACCAGGGAACCATCTTAGCCAAACCCGCCAGGCGCTGTTCCAGAACGCGGGCCGACGCCGGTCGTTCGTGAGCGCACGCACAGGATCGCGGGTGGGTGTTGGACATCTCACTTATCATCCTGGGAAGAACGCGTCAAGCCCACGGCGGGCCGTCCGGGTTGTCATCCTATCAAGATCATGAGTAGTATGGCCCGGTGCAGCAGACCGGAGTAGAAGGGACAAGCCGTTGAGCGAGACCGAGCGAGACATCGGGATGGCGGTGTGGGCCGGCACGTTCGCGTCGGCCGCGATGATAGCGCACCAGATGGCGGGGAAGGCCACCCGGGACGCCCTCTTCCTGTCGACCTACGGTTACGCCTCCCTGCCGGCCATGGTGATCGCCGCCGCCATAGTATCCCTTTTCCTGGCGGGCGTGGCCAGCAGGGTGGCAGGCCGCTTCGAGCCCGGCCGCATCGTGCCGCTGGTGTTCGGGATTAGCGCGGTACTCACCCTGGTCGAGTGGTCGCTCTTGAGCGTCGATCGTGGCGCGGTCGCCGTCATGGTGTACCTCCATCTGACCGGGCTTGGGGCGCTATTGGTGTCGGGGTTCTGGTCGATCCTGAGCGAACGATTCGACCCTCGTTCCGCCAAACGGTACATCACCAAGATCGCGGCGGGCGGAACCGTTGGGGGCCTCCTGGGTGGTGTGCTGGCCGAACGTATCGCGGCCATGTTCTCGATCGAGGCCATGTTTCCCCTGCTGGCATTCCTGCACGTGGTGTGCGCCGTCTTGACTCGGCGGTTAGGCCGCGGGGAAGAATCGCCGGCCCTTACCGCCGAGTTCAAACACCGTTCCTCGCAAAACGAGGTCGGCATCAATGTACTCCGGCGCTCACCCTACCTGACGACGATAGGGGCCCTGATTTTCCTGACGGCCTTGAG
>JAZFYL010000077.1:0-3126 GCA_036443495.1 Gemmatimonadales bacterium
TTCTCTGGTTCGAATCGGGAGTAGTAAGCCAATTCGAGGAGTTGCTGAACCGGTGGATCCCCCGGCGAAGGCCGGGTCTGTATCGCTGTGCGCATTTCCAGCGCTTTCCAAGCTTGATCCTTCATACCAAGCCGGATGTATGCCCACAAGACCTGATTGTATGCCGGAGCGAGTTGGCGGACCTGCTGGGCGTCACTGAGGGCGGATGTGGCTTCCAATAGCGAGTGGCCGACCAGCGGCCCCCGGTGAAACAACTCGTTTCCGCGCAGCAAGGCCGCGTAGGGGCGTGACCGATACGCGCCGAAAGCCTCGTCGAGGAGGTCCAGACGCCTGTTGAGGTTGGGCTCCAAACGGGCTTCGATCAGCTTACGGTCGAGCGGGGAGAACGCCTCTTTGTGTGCCTGATAGACGATCGCGAGTGAATCGGTGTAGGTGGGCCGCCGACCCCACTGCCTGGCGTTGAACCAGCGCCAATAGGCTAACGCGAAGTCGGGGTCGCGACTGTACGCGCGAGCGAAGTGGTCCTCGGCGGTTTGCCACTGGTCGTCGAAGAAAGCAATTTCGCCTGCCAGCCAATCCGCGATGGCAACCAGGTTGTCGGACGCCCGGCCTACCTGGCCTTCGAAGTCTGTCGCGATTTCCGGAAAGAAGAACTCGACGATTCCCAATGCCACGGAATCCGCAAGGCCGTACGGCAACTCCGCGATCGTACTGAAGCTATTGGCCGCATGCTTACCTCCTGCGGAATCGACCAGGTTGAAGCGTAACACCCACTGCTCTCCCCGGCGGGAAAGGGACGCCTCGGTGGAATACCTTGGGATGGCACTGTCAGCAGCTCCCCCAAACCGAATACCGGGAATCGGCAACAGGCTCTGTCTCACCGCCGCGGCCATTTGCAGCCCTAAGGAATCCGTCGGCGGACTGACCACGAACTCATTGATGGCGACATCGACCTGTTTCAGGGGTGGAGGAGGGGATGGGGGCCACAAGAGCCAGAGGACCACCGCCACCGCTGCAATGCCGCCCACCCCGCCCACGATTCGCTGAGGGGTGATGGATCGCTTTGGCCTGAGAGCGTCCTGAAACCCTCTCGCGTCGGCATAGCGTTCGCTTGGCCGCTTCCGCAGGGCCCTTTTGAGCGCCGTGTCGAGGGGACGTGGTACGGAGATCCAGCTCCCTTCCTCGGAATCGTCCTCCTGGTCCCAGTGCTGTCCCGTGCAACACTCAAACAGGACCAGGCCAAGCGCATAGAGGTCGGTACGCGCCGTGACCGCCGCGCCGCTCCACTGCTCCGGAGCCGCGTATCGCGGGGTCATTAGATGAAGGCCGGGCTTGGTAAGCGACGTCTCCTCGGCCGTGGATACGTGCGCGATGCCGAAGTCACCCAGGAGCACGCGGTCATCGAGCAGGAAGATATTGGCCGGCTTGATGTCACGATGTACGACGTTGACCGAATGGACGGCATGCAGGGCGGAGAGCAACTCAATACCGATGTGCAGGACCTCATCCTGTGGCAGAGGGCCGCGGGAGAGGCGGTCGTCGAGGGTCTCACCCTCGATGTAGTCCATCACGTAATAGTGAAGGCCGTCGGCTTTGCCGGTATCGTGGATCGCCACAATGTTGGGGTGGGAGAGCTTCGCCAGCACCCGGGCTTCGCGCGAGAAACGCGTTGCCATGTCGGCCGTGGCTAGCTCCGGCCTGAGAACCTTGATGGCGACCTTGCGCTGGAGGGTGGTATCCTCACCCAGAAAGACAACGCCCATACCCCCTGCGGCGATCTCGCTCTCCAGGGCGTAACGGGGCGCTAGGGCTTGGGCAAGACGTTCCTGCAGCGTGGCCATGCTACTCCCGTGGTGGCGGGGGTGCTGGTCGGTACACTGGCCGCTGATATGATGTCGTTCATCGAGATGGCCGTCAAGCGGCGGCCACCTCACGGCGGGATGCCTTCGGGCTAGGGATTCGCCTCCGTCTCGGCCGCCTCCATCTTCCAGAAGCCGATCCCGCCGGGTTGGAATTGGACCTCCACGCTGGCCACCCGTTCACCCGCGGCGATATCGATCACGTCCACCGTGCCCCGGACCGCCCCGATGGCCTCGTTGGTGATGAAGGCGTATCGGGAGTCGGGGGTCACCACCACGCCGTGGGTCACGGGCTGGGTAGTGGCAACCCGCCTCTCCGCGCCGCTCTCGAGGTCGATGATCGACACCGCCTGGGCTCCCTTGAGTGAGGTCACCAGGTAGCGTCCATCGGGACTCACATCGGCGTTGTACGGCGCCTTCCCGGTCGCAAACGTGCGCGTGACTTCCAGGCGCTCCCGGTCGATCTCCAGGATTTCGCCCCGGCCGTTGCAGGGCACGTAGAGGCTGGCATCATCGGGTGCGATGGCCACCCACGTCGGTTTGCACGACCCCTCGACCATGTGCATCCCGGCTTCGTCGAGCGGCAACAGGCCCACGTGCCCCTTGGTGAGCCGGAGCCGCCGGCCGACCTCCAACTCAGCCGTATGGATCTCCACGAGCTGGTCGCTCATCATGCAAGTCGAATAGTGGCGCGCGCCATCGGAACTCAGCCGGCTACCGTGGGGCATGACGCAGGTCTCGATCTTGCGGACCTCGTCCATGAACGGTGTGAAGATCGCCGAGACGCTGCTGGGCACCCGTTGGCCGTGGAGGTTGAAGTTGACAGCAAACAGCATGGAGCCGTCAGCCGTGATGCCCATGGTTGCAGGGAACAGGCCCACCGTCGTCGAATCGACGAATTCGTCCGTCCCCGTTCGGAATTGCCACACCATGCCGTATGGCGTGCCGTGTGCCAACGACAAATACCAATAGTCACCCGTGGGCGACACGGACAGGCCGTGTGCGCCGTCGAGATCGGCCGGCTTGATACCTACCCGGATGGTCCTCTCTTCAACCGCGCCGTCCGGGCCGAACCGCACCCGGGATACCAGATCTGACGACTCGTTCGCCACGTAGACCCAGTACGACGGGGCCGCCACCGGCGGCGCCATTGTTTGGGCCGTCACGGCGTTGCTGAGGACGGCAAGAGCAATCGCCGGGCTGATGGATCTCGCATACTTCATGAGAACGCCTCGCTGCAGGAGCGGCGCATGGTTGGCCTTATGAG
>JAZFYL010000078.1:0-2102 GCA_036443495.1 Gemmatimonadales bacterium
GAAGGATAGGTTGGAGGATGGAAGCTTCAGCTCGAGGGAAACAACCACGAGTACCTGTGGACAGACGAGCGTCTGGGTGTTAGGCTAGCCGCTCCACCGGCCTTTCGGCCGGCCTTGTAGGAGTACAAATCGAGTTGGCCGACTCGATTTTCACGATTCTGGAGGGGATATCCATGGCAAATTCACAGAGTTGGTTGTCGGAGGCTCGCAGCAACGCTGGATTGCTCACCGCACTTGGCGTGGTGCAGATCATCGTCGGCATCCTGGCGCTGGGCTCACCGCTCGCTTCGGGGATAGGGATCACCATGCTGATCGGTTCCATCATCCTCCTGGCGGGCATCGTCCGTTTGTTCGGCGCCTTCAAGTGCGGTTCCTTCGGTGCTGGGATACTGGGCTTCCTCGGCGGGCTGGTGGCGATCCTGGCTGGTGGTTACCTCCTGTCGCGTCCCGGTGCGGGCCTGGCCGCGCTCACCTGGATCCTGGCGCTCTACTTCGTGATCAGCGGCATCGGCGAGGTCATCGTCGGCCTAGGCATGAAGCCGGTAAGAGGCTGGGGGTGGAGCGTCTTCAGCGGTGTGGTGGGTCTATTACTGGGCATCATGATCTGGCGGCAGTTCCCGCTTTCGGGTGCCTGGGCGGTGGGCACGCTGGTCGGCATCTACTTCATCATGGGCGGCTGGGGCATGATCGGGGTGGCGTCGGCCGCCAGGGCCGCGATGTCGGACGCCGGTTGACCTGTAAACATCGGGGCTTGGGCCTCGGCGCCGTCACTGGCACCGGGGCCAGGCAAGGCACGAAGATTCCCGCATATGAAGATTCCCTTTTATAATGAAAGGGCTCCACTCCAGCCCATCGTCAGCGAGCCCTCCGGAGGGACATTGACATGATCGAGCAGACACCGTCGGTCCAGTCGTTCGACGACACGTGGCCTGAGCTCCCATTCAAGGAATGGGGCGATACTTGCGCGACTCTCCACCTGTGGACCCAGATCGTAGGCAAGGTACGGTTGGCCTGCACCCCGTGGACCAACCACTCCTGGCACGTGCCGCTGTATGTGACGGCGCGGGGGCTCACCAGCTCGCTGATCCCGCACGGCCGTGGGGCGTTCCAGATCGACTTCGACTTCGTGGAGCACCAGCTTCGGGTGTCTACCAATAGTGGGGGGGGGCGAGCAGCTCGACTCGCGCTCGAGCCGAGAACCGTAGCCTCGTTCTACGCCGAGCTGATGGGAGCACTCGATGAACTGGGCGTGGGCGTGGAGATCGATCCCCTGCCGACCGAGCTCCCCGATCCGATCCCGTTCCCGGACGATACCGTGCACGCCTCATACGACGGAGAATACGTCCGGCGGTGGTGGCACATCCTGATCCAGTCGCACCGGGTCTTCCACGCATTCCGGGCACGCTTTATCGGCAAGAACAGCCCGGTCCATCTGTTCTGGGGCGGGCTCGACCTGGCGGTGACCCGGTTCTCGGGCCGTACGGCTCCACGCCATCCGGGTGGCATTCCGCACCTCGCCGATTGGATCACTCGCGAGGCCTACTCGCACGAGGTGTCGAGCGCGGGTTTCTGGCCCGGGAACGCGGATGCGCCGAACCCGATCTTCTACTCCTACGCCTATCCCACTCCGGAAGGGTTCAAAGACGCCAAGGTCGAGCCCGAGGCCGCATTCTGGTATGACGACCTCGGCGAGTTCGTGTTGCCGTACGACGCCGTCCGTCAGGCCGACGACCCCGACACCGTGCTCGACGCTTTCCTGGAGACCACCTACGCCGCGGCGGCGGGCCTGGCGGGCTGGGATCGGAAGGCGCTGGAGGCACCTCCGGGCTTCCCGAAGTCTTCCTGAGCGGTCCACCTCACTGCTCACCGAAGGTGACGAGCCGCGTTGAGCCGCCGGCGAACCCCCATGAGAAAGTGATCCAATGACTGACAAAGACGCGACCCGCGACGCGCTGATCGAGCAGCGGGTAGATCTGCAGCGCCGAATCGACTCGCTGCAGAAAGAGGGACGGGAAGAGACCCGGGACGACACTACCGACAATGCCCACCAGTGGGAGAACGCCGAGTTACGCGGCGACGAGATGGATGAGGCGGTCAACGAA
>JAZFYL010000079.1:0-2509 GCA_036443495.1 Gemmatimonadales bacterium
CCAGTCGCTGGGAATCCAACCCGCCCACTCGAGCCATCCCGACCGCTGTGCTGCCCGCTCGCCGGCCAGACAGCGGCGAAAACAGCGGTGGGGCCGGGGGCGAGGGGACCTTCAGTGGTCGCTCACCTTCGGCCCGAAACTGCCGCACTGCGGACACCGGTACTGCTCTCCTCTAGCCTCCTCCACCAGCTGCGCGATAATCTCCGACATCTTCTCGACGTGGCCGACCATGGCGGTGTTCCCGCGCCAGGTGTGTGTACGCCATCGTGGTGCGAAGGTCTGCGTGACCGACGGCCTCTCTCACTAACACAGCCGATTTCTCATCCGCCAGCCACTTTGTGACGCGACGGTGCCTGAGGTCGTGCTGCACGAACTCGGGAGGGAGCTTAGCCCGTTCCGCGGCAGCTTTGAACGCACTGTAGAGTGACCGGATACGCTTGCCCGCCTTGTGAAGCCGCCGGGCTGTGGTGTGGTGGAATACCCACGGCGAAGGCTGACCATCGTACTTGGCGGCGCGATACCGTAGTGAGTGTTCCCGTAATGCCACCCGAAGCCGAGGGCTGATTTTGAGAAAGCCACCTTCGAGGTCGATATCGTCCCACTGAATCCAGAGGATTTCGGACTCATAACGTCCCCCGGTTTCACCGAGTGCAAGCACGTAGAGTCCCAGCATGTCGCGGTCCTCACATGGTTTGAGAAGCCGCTTTCTCCGCCGGCTTCGGCGGACGCAGCGGGGTACTGTGGGGGCGGGAGGCCGCGCTTATCAGTCGTCCAATTTTATACCCGCTCTTGTCCAACGCCGTACCAGCAGTCAGAATTATGAGAGCAGAGCACACGAAACGCCGTACCGACACCGCCTTCGTCCTCCCCCCTCCTGGACGTAGGCCGCGCCGGGCTTTCCCTTCTGACCACCGACGGAGCATATGAACCCAATCCTCGGCCGGAAACGCGCTTGCCGTACCGCCCCGCTGGCCGCCTTGACCATTGGTGTCGCGTCGTGCCAACCGATACCGCCGCCGCCGCCCGACCCGATCGCCCGAGGGCGAGACCTGTTCTTCAACGAGGCGTTCGATGGAAACGGTCGAACCTGCGGGTCGTGCCATCGGGCTGAAGAAAATTTCACGTTGACGGCCGAGTTCATCGCCAAGCTACCGCCCGATGATCCGTTGTTTGTTGCCGAGACGAATCCGGACCTCGCGGCAAACTTCGAGAATCCCACGTTGATGCGGGCCTTCGGGCTGATTCTCGAGAACCAGGACGGGTTCGGCGACCTGGCCAACAACTTCAACATGCGCGGCATTCCCCATACCCTGGGGCTGGGCACGTCCATCGCCAGCGCCGCGGGTCCACGGACGGGATGGTCGGGAGATGGAGCACCCGGCGACGGAAGCCTGCGCTCGTTCGCCACCGGCGCGGTGATCCAACACTTCACGAAGACGACCAACCGCATCGCCGGTGTCGATTTCCGGCTGCCCACCGATCAGGAGCTGGACGACCTGGAGGCCTTCCAACTCTCCCTCGGGCGCCAAGAGGATCTGAACCTTCCGCTTCCGCTCGCGGGCCTCGTTGCCGCCCGCGGTCAGGAGATCTTCGTGGATCGGACGTTGGGCAAGTGTAACGCCTGCCATTTCAACGCCGGCGCCAACGCCGATCCGACCATCTTCGGCCCGACCGCTGGCAATTTGAACTTCAACACGGGCGTGGAGAGTCTCCCCGATCAACCGGCGGATCTGACCGACGAGCTTGTGCCGCCGGACGACGGCTTCGGGGTTCCCGGCAACGGCGAGTTCAACACGCCGTCACTGGTCGAGGCGGCCGACACGGGGCCGTTCTTCCATAACAACTCGGTGGAGACGATCGAGGGCGCGGTGGCCTTCTACAACGGGGATTCGTTCAACAACTCACCGGCGGGCCAGCTCATCGCCGGTGCGACGGGGAGCGGCATCAATCTGGACGCGACGCAGGTCGTGGCCGTGGCCGCGTTCCTACGGGTCATCAACGCCTTGGACAACATCGACCGATCCATCACGCTCTTGCGAAACAGCGATGAAGGCCGTTTCGGTAGCACGAGCCGGGATTTGCTCCTGGCGAGCGAAGAAGCCATCGACGCGCGCAACGTGCTGCGTTCGGGGGGCCTCCATCCCGAGGCGGTCATCTCCCTGGAGAACGCCATCCATTTGATTCAAGAGCTGGATGGCCGGTACCGCGCTGGGCATATCGACCGGGCGATAGCCGCGCTGGAACAGGCGCGGGACGCAATGGTAGGATCTCAATGACGACCCGGACGGACCGGACACGCAAGGAGACGCTGGTCATGAAAATTCGCACAGTGCGCGCCCTCGCCGCCGCGGCTTGTATCTTCGGCGTATCGGCGCTTCAGGGACAAGAATCGACGGAACAGTTCATTCCCATCGGCAAGTCCCCCGGCATGTCGGGCATGTACTCGATGATCGGGGAAGTCGTGTCGGTGGACGCACAAAACCGGACCGTCACTGTCCGGAACGACGAG
>JAZFYL010000080.1:0-24443 GCA_036443495.1 Gemmatimonadales bacterium
TTGCGGCTCAGCTGAACCTGACTGGCCCCAAGAGTTGGCATCGCCTCGCACCCTACTTCGCTGCCGTCGTGGGGCTGGCCGTCGCGGAAGACAACCCCCTCGACCTCTCCCGGTTCAATTTCGGCAACAAGCTGTACCTGGCCCCTACCCTAGGCACCAGGTATATGGTTTCCCAGACCATCCACTTCCGTTTCGAGGCCCGGTTCAACTTTTGGAAACTCAGCTACCCCTCTGAATTCACTCTCGACAGCAGCCAGGGTCAGTGGGTGCTCTCACCATGGCTCCTGGCGGCCCTGGCCGTATCCTTCTGACATGAAGGTGTCGCTCACCAGAGTCGTGACGTTTTGGGCCGAGCACCGTTACCATGTCCCCAACTGGTCTCCGGAAAAGAACCAGGAGGTCTTCGGGACCCTCGGCGACGAGCCGGGGCATGGACACCAGTACCGGTGTGGTGTCACGGTCGGCGGCCCGGTGGGGCCGGAGGGGATGATCATGGACCTGGGGTTACTCGACCGTATCTTGCAGGAAGAGATCGTCTCGGTCCTCGACGGTGAACACATCAATCTCGTGTTGCCGGAGTTCGCCTACGGCAAGACCCTGCCGACCTGCGAGGCCCTTGCTGCCTACTTCTACCCGCGCCTCGAACGAACACTCCCGCCGGGCGTCATCCTGGAGTGCGTTCGCCTGGAAGAAGACCCCACGCTCTATGCCGACTGCACCGGATCCCCCCCCGCTCAAGAAGCCCGTTAAGCGCGGCGGCCACAGGGTCGCCATGGCCACGGTCGAAGAGGTCCCCGTTTGGCTCGAAGTCAATGGGACCCCAACCGTCACCTGGATGTGCACCCCCGACCTGCTGGAGGAGCTGGCCATCGGGTGGTTGCACGGCGAGGGGTACATTCAGGCGGTCGACGAGGTGCGGCTGCGGCCCTGCGCTTCCGACCTCGGCTTCTGGGCGGAGGTCCCCGAGGAAAACGTCGCCCGCGTGGCGAGTGAGGACCGCCGCTCGGTGCTGGCGTCAGGTTGCGGGGCGGTCACGACAATGCTGGCCGACCCGGCCTACGCCAATCGTCTGAGCACACCGGTCGATCCACCCCAGCCGGAGGCACTGCGGGCGCTGCTGAAGAGCCTGTTCCAGCGCGGCGACCGCTACCGCCATACCGGTGGCATCCACGCCGCCGCTATCACCGACGGTGTTGCACTCCTCACTCATGCGGAAGACATCGGACGGCACAATGCCGTGGACAAGGTCATCGGCGCCGCCCTCCTCGAGCGACGGGCGCTCCCGGGGTTGGGACTGCTGGTGACCGGCCGCATCAGCGCGGAGCTGGCCTTCAAGGCCTCCCGGGCAGGCCTGGGCTACGTGGCGACCCCGTCGGTGCCATCCTCCCTGGCCTGGGAGATTGCCGATCGTTCCGGGATGATTCTGGTGGGGCGAGCGGTGAGCGGTGCTCCCGACTATCACCGGCCCGGCTGAGTAGATGCCGCCGGCCGGCGTTGAAGCACCGGCGCCATCCAGGTGTCCTATATTTGCTAAGGCGGAATGTGGTCAGAGCCGGGATGTGTGGCTGGAGGAGTACTGGACGTCAGCTAGGCACATCGAGGCACCGCCCACCAACGCTGCGCTGAATCCGCTTCGCTACGGCGCTGTAGGGAGCGATGGACCACCATCCCTTGGAGGTGACATGCGACGAGCCGGACCGTTCCTGGCGTTGGTGTTCATTCTCGCTCCGATCACCCTCGCGGGACAGGAGACCGGACCGCAGTCCAATCTGGTGTTCGGCCTCGCCGGTTCGTTGACGACCAACGCGAGCCTATGGAATGTCCCTAAACAGCCGGACTTCGGATCGGTCACCGATACTCTGGCTCTGACCCGCGACCTCGACAGCGGCCTCGGCCTGATGTTCTATGGGATGTACTATCCCAAGAAATCCTTCGGCCTGACCGGCGAGGTTTTCTTCGTGGGTAACGGCTACGAGGACTCGTGCGAACTCGTTGCCCCCAACCAGGACCCAGACATTGCAGCGGCTTGCCGGAACATTGACGGAAACAGCAGATCCACGTCGACTGTCATGATCACCGCCGGCGGCCTGGTGCGGTTCAAGCCGCGCGGTACAATTTCGCCGTACCTGCGGGGAGCCCTGGGCGTCGCCATCATCAACCGGAATTCCATCGCGTTGCAAGGCCAGTCCCCCAGCGGGATCGAGGTGTTCTATCCCGGCGATGATTCACGCGGTGTGAGCGGGGCTGCGGTGTTGGGAGCCGGGTTCACCGCCAAGTCCAAGGGTGGGGGCTATCAGATACGCCTCGAGTTCCGAGACAACATCATCGGGTACGATGCCGCCATCGGTCCCTCGAGCCGGCTCGGTGTCGATCCACCCACGGAAGTTCGTTACCGGCACCTGATCAGCTTCCTTATCGGGTTCGACATCGTCCTGGAGAAGAGCCGAGGCCGCCGGTACTGAGCCATCCACAGCTCCCGCGGCGAACCATGCCCCATATCCGAGGCGCCATCATCGCCGGCGGGGAAGCCCGCCGTTTCGGGGGTGGCCCCAAAGGGTTGGCCAAAGTCGGTGGAGAGCGGATCCTCGACCGTCTGGTCGCTGCATTTCGGGAGGCGCTCGGATGCCTCCCACTGCTCGTCGCCAATGACCCTGAGGCCGGCCGGTGGCGCCCCGACCTGCGGGTTGTCCCCGATATCAAACGCGGCTGTGGGGCCCTGGGAGGACTGTACACTGCCGTAGTGGAGGCGCCGGCCCCAGTCATCTGCGTCGCGTGGGACATGCCCTTCGTGACCCCGGCGTTCATCGACCGGCTGGCAGGGGGGGGGGAACTGGCCGACTACGACGCGGTCCTACCCGCCAGCGAGGGACGGCGTGGGGTGGAGCCGATGTGTGCCGCCTATGGCAGCCGCTGCCGGCAGCCCATGGCCGATGCCCTGGACAGGGGTGACCTTCGAGCCGTCTCCTTCCATGATGACGTGCAGACCTGTATCCTCCCTCTGGACGACGTGCAGCGGTTCCGGGACCCGGCCCTGATGTTTTTCAACGTGAACACCGAGGATGACCTCGAGCGAGCAGGCATACTGTGGCAGCTACAAGAATCATCTCGATAATCGGCAAGAAGGGGGCGGGCAAGACAACCCTGGCCGTGGCGCTTTCGGCCGAGTTCGTGCGGCGACGCCACCGGGTCATGTCGATGAAGCATGCCAGCCACCCGGCCACCGTCGACACCCCGGGTACGGATACCTACCGCCATTTTCATGAAGGCAAAGCCGAGCGGGTCTTGATCGCGTCGCCGACAACGCGTGGCCTGTTCGAACGGGTCCGCGATGATACCGACCCGATCACCCTGGCGAAGGAATATCTGGACGGAGCCGACCTGGTCATCGCCGAGGGGTTCACGGACTACCCGCTCCCCAAAATCGAGGTCTTCCGGCGGGAAGTGTCCGACACGCCGCACTACGACAGGTCGTCGGACTCCGCGGCGAACTGGATCGCAATCGTGTGCGACGACGACACCTTCCGGGCGGACTGTACCGTGCTACGATTCCGGGACACGATGTGGCTCCAACTCCTGGCCAACCTCGCCTGGGATGGGGCCAAGGTCATCGGGCCTTGAGCCCACTGTCGGCCGCCGAAGCGGCCCGTCACATTCTCGACAGCGTCGCCCCCCAGCCTCAACTGCGCGTGTTCCTGGACGACGCCCTCAACGCCGTTCTGGCCGAGGACGTCGCCAGCCCACTCGACATTCCGCCACATACCAATTCCGCCATGGACGGATACGCCGCCCGGAGTGAGGACATCCGCGGCGCCTCGGTCGATCAGCCAGTCCGGCTCGAGGTCATCGAGAAGTTGCCGGCCGGGACGTTCGCGACCAAGCCAGTGGGGGAGGGAAAGTGTGCCCGGATCTTCACGGGGGCCGCGCTGCCCGAGGGAGCGGATACTGTCGTTCGGCAAGAAGACACCGACGAAGGCGATCCGGTCGTCGAGGTGAGGGACGACCGTGACGCCGGTCGGAACATTCGCCGGGCAGGCGAGGACATCCGCAAGGGTACCACCGTGCTGACGGCCGGCACGGCCCTCACCGCCGCGCACCTCGGCGTGTTGGCCTCCATGGCCCACGCCCATCCGTTGGTATTCCGCGCTCCCCGCGTCGGCATCATGGGGGGCGGAGATGAAATCGTCGACGTCGATCAGCCCGAGGAGATCCTGAGCGGGCGCAAAATCGCCAGCTCCAACAGCCACACCCTTCGTGCCCTGGTGCTCGAGGCCGGCGGAGAGCCGGTGGACTTGGGGCTTGCCGCCGATACCCCCGAGAGCCTGCGCGAGCATCTCGGGCGCGCTACCGACTGCGACCTCGTCGTTACCAGCGCCGGCATCAGCGTCGGTGAGCATGACTATGTCCGTCAAGTGCTGGAGGAACTCGGAGGAGCCATCGACTTCTGGCGGCTGCGCATGCGCCCGGGTGCGCCGGTGGGGTTCGGCTTGCTGGAGGCAACACCATGGGTCGGCCTTCCCGGGAATCCGGTGAGCGCCATGGTGACCTTCGAACTTTTCGTGCGGCCGGCCATCCGCAAGATGATGGGTCACCGGCTGCCGTTCCGGAAAGGCGTCATCGTGCGACTAGAGGAGCCGGTAAAGACTTCGTCGGGCCTGCAACATTTCCTTCGGGGAATCGTTACACCGACTTCCGAGGGCCTGGAGGCACGGCTCACCGGACCACAGGGGTCTGGCATCCTGACGTCCATGATCCATGCCAACGCCCTTCTGATCGTACCTGAAGGACGCAACGAGACGCCGGCCGGAACCCAGATCACGGCGCTGTTGTTTGACGACGCGCGGCATCAGGCGGAGGCGGCGTTTGAGTAGCTGGTGGACGGTGGACGATGGACGGTAGACACCGCACGGCGCACCAAAACAGTAAGTCTTGCCATCCCCATGGCACGGCGCTAGGGTAGCGGGGTACTTCACTCGAGTAGCCACCGGGATTTCATGGCCGCAGACATCTTCGCTGGGACCACCGTCCTCATCACCGGAGCCTCCCGCGGCATCGGTGCGGCCTTTGCCCAAATCCTGGCCGGATGGAGGGCCGATCTGGTCCTGGCGGCGCGGACCGAAGCGGATCTGCGCTACATCGCACATCGGTGCGAGGAGCGAGGCGCCCGGGTCCGCACGGTCATCGCCGATTTGAGAGACCCCGCAACGCCCGCTGCCCTGCTCGCCGGACTCGAAGGTGACGGGGTCACGGTCGACCATCTGATCAACAATGCGGGGATCGGCCCGTTCGGCAGGGCTTCGGACGCACCTCTCGAACGCCAACTCAACGCCATCGAGGTCAACGTTCGGGCCGCTACCGAACTGGCGCTCCGGCTGTTGCCGGGCATGGTTGCCCGGAGGCGAGGCGGGATCCTAAACGTGGCCTCGACGGCGGCCTTCCAGGGGATGCCCTTCATGTCGGTCTACAGCGGCACCAAGGCGTATCTGCTGACCTGGGGAGAGGCCATCTGGCGCGAGCTCCGGGGCACCGGTGTACGCTGTTGCACGCTCTGTCCCGGCCCGACCGACACCGACTTCTTCGAGGCCAACGGGCTCAGGGTCGACGTGCCGACGGCGCTGTTCCAGGAGCCCGAGCAGGTCGCCTTGCTCGGCCTGAACGCGTACCTCAAAGACCGGAGCCACATAGTGCCGGGTATGACCAACCTGGTGGGATCCCTGGCCGTACGGTTGAGCCCACGTCGTTGGGCCACCAAAGTGTCGGGCGGCTACGCCAAGCCTCGGGATGAAGCTCCGGGCACCGTGACGCCATGACCGCTCCGTCCCGCTGGGCCAACAGACAGACCGTCGCCGCCTGGTGTTTTTACGACTGGGCCAATTCGGCGTTCACGACGCTGGTGGTCACCTTCGTCTACGCCACCTACTTCACCAAGAGCTTCGCCCCAAACGAAGACCTGGGCACCCAATTGTGGTCGAAGGGCATCGTGGTGAGCGCAGTTCTCATCGCCCTGCTGAGCCCCATCCTCGGTACCATGGCCGACCGCGGCGGTACTAGGCGGCGGTCACTGATCTCCGCGACGATGGTGTGCGTGATCGCGACGGTGGCTCTGACCTTCGTGGCCCCCTCGTCGAACAACGCCGTGCTGTTGGCCTTGGGACTCTTCGTCATCGCCAACGTGGCGTTCGAAATCGGGATGGTGTTCTACAACGCGTTCCTGCCGGCCATGGTTCCGCCGGAGCGGATCGGGCGCGTGTCTGGCTACGGTTGGGGCCTGGGATATGTCGGCGGACTGGCCGCGCTCGCCGTGGCATTGGTCGGGTTCGTGGGGCTGGGTGACATGCAGCCCCTCCTGAGTTTGTCCACCGAGGAAGGCTTCAACGTCCGCGCCACGAATCTGTTGGTAGCAGCGTGGTTCCTGCTGTTTGCCATCCCGGCGTTCGCGTACCTGAAGGACGCCCCGAGAAAGGCCGAAAGGACCACGACCATCCGCAGTGCCTTCGCCGACCTGGCGCAGACATTCAGACAGATCAGACAGTATCGTGAAGTGATGGTCTTCCTGCTCGCCCGGCTGGTTTACAACGACGGGTTGGTGACCATTTTTGCCTTTGGCGCGATCTACGCCGTGGGCACGTTCGGCATGAGCTTCGGCGAAGTGATGGTATTCGGCATCGTGCTCAACGTCGCCGCGGGCGCCGGCGCCCTGCTGTTCGGCTTCTTCGACGACAAGGTCGGCGGCAAGGCGACCATCATGGTCAGCCTGGTCGGCCTCTCCGTGGCGACGGTCATCGCGGTACTGGCGCCGACCCGGGCGTGGTTCTGGGTCGCCGGGATCGGCATCGGGCTGTTCGTGGGGCCCAACCAGTCGGCCAGTCGCTCGCTCATGGGCCGCTTCGTGCCGGAACGGCACCAGGCGGAGTTCTTCGGGTTCTTCGCCTTCTCCGGCAAGGCCACCGCCTTCATGGGGCCCTTGCTGCTGGGCGAACTGAGCGGCGCCTTCGGCCAGCGCGCCGGCATCGGCTCGGTCCTGTTGTTTTTCGTAATCGGCGGGCTCATTCTGACGAGGGTCAACGAGCGACGGGGGATCGCGGCGGCGAGGGGACAGTAATCAGAAAACGGAAAACGGAAAACGGAACAAACGGTGGACAGTGGACGGGAGACGGTGGACCTTACGTACCTCTCTCCCGCGCACGGCGCACGGCGCACCCCCCTACCGACTCCGCACTCCGCACTCCGCACTCCGCACGAATACTACGTACTACCCCCTCAAAGTGATGGGAATTCCCGGTTGATCCGCTCGAGTTCCTGCGCCAACGCGGTTTGTTCGGCCCGGAGGGCCGCCCTCAGCGCCGGCTGGTAGCGCAGCAGCAGGTAACGGCGCGCCTCCCGCCAGCTGTCACCCCACCAGTCGCGGAGCCACTGGGTGCCAAGTCCGAGGAGCGGCAGTCCGAGCACGAGTGCCAGCCCAACGCCGACTCCCCCTTGGGCCGCCCCCAGCACAGCCAGCAACAGGATCCACCCGACCATGATCGTGACGCCCCCCAACAACTTGCGAGTCGCACGAGCATCCCGGTCCAGGCCCAGAAGCCGGTCGATGAACCTAATCAGCCGGTATGGGGCCCAGAAGATGACGCTCCCCAAGACCGCGAGTCCCACCGCCGCGAAAAGGGGCAGTCGGTTCCAGCTCCATTGGGCCGCGGCGTGCAGGGAGACGTCCGAGTCGAGTGTCGCCGGACTCAGGTTGAGCAGCGAGAGTTTCCGGCGATAGCCCAACAGCCTGCGGGTCAAGGACCGCCACTGTTCGTCTCCCCCGGCCCGGACTGCCGCCAGGAGCGTGGCCGTCCGATCCAACCGGGCCATGCGGTCCGTCTCCTTCAGACTGGCATCGGCTTCGGCAGCCCAGACGGCTTCCGCCGTGCTCACCAGTGGTTCGTCTTCCCACCGTTCGAGGTTGAGCGTGACCCCGCGCAAGGCCTCGTCGATCCGATCCGTCAGCTGGTGTACGGCCTTTCGGTCTTCCACGCCGAGCCGACCGAGGTCTTCCCACTCAATCGGCTGCCCCACGATGATCAGCGCCTCGGACCGAAACGTCTCGCGGGCGCGGAGGACGATGCCGATCGGGATGATGGGGAACGGCGGCCCACCGGCTTCGCGGGCACCGAGCGCGATACGCGCGGCGCCCGTCTTGAGCGGTTGCAGGGACGGTTCGCTGTGGCTCATGCCTTCAGGGAACAGCGCTACGGCGCTACCCCGGGCCAACGCGTCGTAGGCGGCCCGGAAGGTGTCCTCGTTCTGTTCCATTCGGCCCGGGTCATCCTTCCGCCGGTGGACCGGGATGGCGCCCGAACCCCGTACCAGAAACCCGACCGTGGGATGGTCGAACAACGGTGCCTTGGCGAGAAACCGCACGGGCCGCCCCGCGGCGCACGCCACGAATAGCGGATCGACCAACGAGTTGGGGTGATTGGCGACCAGCAGGACGGGACCTTCGGCCGGTACGGTGTTACCGGTGAGGGTAAGCCGATAGAACCCGTGGGCGGCGAGTCGGGAGAGACGACTTAGGGTGGGCAGCAGCCACATGAGTCAGCGATCGGAAATCAGAAATCAGAAATCAGCGTTACGCGCATGAAAAGCCGGATGGTCAGGGGGACTCACCGGTGTAGGACCTCCCGCGCACCGCGCACTGCGCACCCGACTACATTAGCCGGTATTTGGGCCCGCTGCCACCCTCCCGCGGCGTCCACCGCGGCCCCAACACGTCGGTGGCCTTGCAGTCCACGCAGTTGGGCGGGCTCACCCGTAATCCATCCCCGGACCGCTCGTACACACCGGCCGGGCACAAGGCGGCATAGAACTCCGCCACCTCCCCGGTAATATCCGGGCCTTCGATCAGATGGCTGGGGATGTCGTCGCGCGTGGCATTGCCCGCCTTGAACACCGCATCCACCTTGCTGAATGTCAAACTGTTGTCGGGCGTGAACTCGAGGGCCGGCGCCGCCGTTTTCTCCGTGTCGGCATCTTGCTCCATGGCAATACGCCCGCCGGGCACGCGACCGCCGGTGACGGTCATGAGCACGGCCTTGGCAGCGCCCACATAGAACCCGTCCTTGAACGCCAGGCGCATGTTGCGGGTCCGGCGCATGTCGTCGACGATGTAGCTCTCTTCCACCAAACGATCGTAGGCCGCGAGCCGGGCAGCGGAAGGGTCGTCCGCCTTGAGGGCCTCGAACACGGCCCGGCCGGCGTAGATGCCTGATTGCATCGCATAGTGGATACCCTTGAGCGACGGCACGTCCACGAACCCGGCCGTGTCGCCGACCATCAACAAGCCGTTGCCGGAATGCCGTTCCGGGAGCGCGTAGTAGCCGCCTTCCGGGATCGTCTTGGCACCCCATTCCTGCAGTTCCCCACCCTCGAGATATTCACGGAACAGCGGATGTGCTTTCATTCGCTGCAGCATCTCGTGTACGTCGAGGTTGCCTTCGCGGTAGTCGAGCCCCACCACCAGGCCGAGCGAGACCTGATTGGGTCCGTAGGGATACATCCAGCTGCCGCCGAAGGCATCCTTGGGAAGAGGCCACCCCAGGGTGTGGATCACGCGATCGAGCGGCTTCTTGACCTCCCAGACTTCCTTCACACCGAGAGCAAAGATCTGCGGGTTGGCAGAGGTGACACCCTGCCATTCACGGTACCCCTGAGCGAGCGGGCCGCGGGTTCCTTCGGCCAGGATGGTCACCTTGGCCCGCAGTTCGGCCGGCTCCTCGTAGGATGGGCCTGGTTGCCCGTCGCGGTCCAGTCCCGTCGGAACGGTGCGGACGCCGATCACCCGGTCATCATCCACGAACAACCCGTCGACCGGAAAGCCGGCGAACAAATCCACTCCCAGACCCTCGGCCTGCAAGCCCAACCAGCGCACGATTTCGCAGATGGACGCTGAATAGAATCCCTTGTTGTGCATCGTGGGGGGCGTGGGAATCTTCAGCGCCCGCTTCTCGGTCAGGTAGTAGACGGCTTCGTGGGAGATTTTTTCCCGGAAGGGGAAGTCGCTCATGGCCATGTCGGGGAAGAGTTCCTGGAAGGCCCGTGGATTGACCACCGCCCCGGAGAGATTGTGCTCGCCGAGGCTGCCGGCCTTCTCGAGGACCCCGATGCTGAGCTCCCCGAGGCCGTCATCGTTCTGCGCGAGACGCGCCAGTTCGATCGCAGCCGAAAGCCCGGCGGGCCCGCCCCCGACGATGAGCACATCGACGTCCATGGCGTCTTCGCCTGGTTGGTCGGTGATGATCAGCCGGTCCTCGGGGAGGGGCGCCTGGTGCTGGATGGGGAGTACTGTCTTCACTGGGGCTCCTTTGTTGAATGCCAGCAATATTGATTGCCATGAATATTGAATAGTGAAGTGAAGCCGGAACTAGGATTTCATCATTCTCGTGGCAGTCATGATTCCTGGCATTCCTGGCATTCCCTCACCGCATTGCTGGCATTGTTCTGTCACACCCGATGCTCATCTGAGCCAAAAGAGGAACCGAGTGTCCGGATAGAACTTGACACGGAGACGGAGGAAGTTGTCGATGGCGGTGACACCGCTGGTCTGGGTGTCGCGAGAGAACTGCAGGACGTAGAACGCGTCGAAGTGCCATTTGAGAGTGCGGACATGCCCCACGCCCAGGCGAAACCTGACCCGTTCGGCGAATCGCTCGTCCACCGGTTCCGACAAGTCGACGAAGAACTCGACGTCGCCGCTGAGACGCCAACTCCCCGGGTCAATAAAGGTCTTTCCCGAAACGAGTGCCGTGATTTCGAAGCGAGTGCGCAGACGCCATGACGCGGAGGTCGAGTCGGAACCGGTGTATAGGAACTTGCGGTACTCCAACCTGGTGTAATTCTGGACCGTGACCCGGCGGAAGCGATCCCCGATGAACTGCACCCCGATGTAGGGCCTCAATTCCCAGGAGTTCAGTCCACCACTGTCGTCGGTGTAGCGTATGTTGGCACCGGCCATGAACTGGAGCCAGCCCAGCGCGCCATAGGCCAATTCGGGCCGAGTGCCGATCATGCGCTGGCTGGGCCCCCCCGAGACCAGGGTACGGTAGTAGTTGTCGGCCCAGAAGCGGAATTCGGAAGCAAACCGCCAGTTGATGATCGCGTCCAACCAGAGGTTCCCGGTGACTGTGGTGGAGTCTTGCGCCACCATGCGCCCGGCGGGAACAGCCAACAGCACCAGGACGACACCCACGCGGGCGACACGCGACAGGAGGGACACGGGTCTCGCCACGGTCAGGACGGTCAGCTTTCAGCCTTGAGCCTTCTGACTTCGTCAGTGAGCCGCGGCACGACCTCGAACAGATCACCGACGATGCCGTAGTCGGCCACCTTGAAGATCGGGGCGTCGGGATCCTTGTTGATAGCTACGATCGTCTTGGCGGTTCGCATGCCGGCCAGATGCTGGATGGCGCCGGAGATCCCAACGGCGATATACAGGTTGGGACTCACCGTCTTGCCGGTCTGTCCGACTTGAGCGGCGTGATCGCGCCAGCCGGCATCGACCACCGCACGGCTGGCACCGACGGCGGCATCGCCGAACGCCGCCGCCAGGTCCTCGATCAGCTTGAAGTTTTCCGGTTCCTTGAGACCACGCCCACCGGACACCACCACAGACGCTTCGGCCACATCCAGCGCCGCGTCGTCCGGCGCCTTCACCTCAGTGACGGTCACGCGCGTTTCGAAATCCGGTACCGCGATGCTCTCCAGGGCGCCCGCCTTGGGCGACTCGGCGAGCGGAACGGTATTGGGGCGCACCGAGAGCACTGCCGGTGAGCCGGTGAGTTTGACCTTCTGCAGCGCCTTCCCGGCGTACACCGGCCGGGTGGCAACGAGATTGTCGCCGTCGACGGTGCAGGCGGTGATTTCGGCAACGTAGCCGACCCCCAGCTTGGCCGCCACCCGCGGTGCCAGATCCTTGCCCGTAGCGGTCGCGGCAAAGATGATCGCGGCGCACCCCCCCCCCCCTCCCTCGGCCGCAGCAACGACAGCGGCAGCGTACCCGTCTGGTTGGTACAGCCCGAAACTCGTGTGGTCCGCAGTCAAGACGCGGTCGGCGCCGTAGGTTGCAAGCTGATCGAGGCCGGCCACCGTGCCGGCGCCCATGACCACGGCGTCGACCGTGGCGTCCATGGTGTCGGCCAAGAGGCGCGCGGCGGTGACGGTCTCGTAGGACACCTTCCGCAGCGTGCCGTCGCGCTGCTCCATTACGGCAAGAATACTGGCCATGGTCTACAACACCTTTGCTTCGGTGCGAAGCAGGTTGATCAATTCCGGTACGGCGTCGGCGCCCTCGCCCACGATCTTCCCTTCACTCCTGGCGGGCGGGAGCTCGAGACCCAACACCTCGATACTGCCGGCACCCAACTCCACAGGCCTGACGTCGAGCGGCTTCTTCTTGGCCGCCATGATGCCCTTGAGCTTGGGCAAACGCGGGGTGTTGAGCCCCTTGTCGCAGGTAATTACCGCCGGCAGACGGCAAGTCGAGACTTCGATGCCACCTTCGATCTCCCGGTCAGCCACCACACCGCCGTCTTCGACGGACAAGTGCACCACGGTGGTGATGCATGGCAGGCTCAACAACTCGGCGACCATGGGCCCGACCTGATGGTTGTAGTCGTCCACCGCCAACTTGCCGAACAAGATCAGGTCGAAGCCTTCACCTTCCAGGGCATCGGCAAGCGCCTTGGCCACCACCAGGCCGTCTGGGCTTCCCTCCGTCTGGAGGAGGACGCCCCGGTCGATCCCCACTGCCAGGGCGCTGCGGATGGTCTCCTGGGACGAGTCGCTCCCGAGCGAATAGACCACCGTCTCGCCGTCGCCGGCCTTCTCCTTGAGGGCGAGCGCCTCTTCGATGGCGTATTCGTCGTAGGGGTTGGGCACGAACTTGACACCCGTTTCATCTATGGATTTTCCGTCGGCCCCGACCACGATCTTGGTCGTGGTGTCGGGGACGCGCTTGAGACAGACAGCGATTTTCACGATGCAAAGCCCTTATGAGAATGCTGGATTCGGGCCTCTCAGGGGCCCATTATAGCCGGGCAAAAAATAGCGTCCCCGAAGGTCCAAAGCGAGGGCATTGCGAGCAGCAGAGGTGCGAGGGACCAACAAGACTAAGAGGGCTAAGAGGGCTAACCCGCTAAACCGCCACCGCTGCCCTCGCTGCCCCCGCATCTGTTTGCCCTCCCCCGCCCTCTGCCGCCCCCCGCTGCCCTCCGCTGTAATCGCTGCCCCCGCCTAGGTAAACGCCTGCCCCCCCGTGATCGCCTGCCCCAGAATCAGCGAGTGCATGTCGTGGGTGCCTTCGTAGGTGTACACCGACTCCAGGTTGGCCATGTGGCGCATGGAGTGGTACTCGGCCAGGATGCCGTTGGCGCCGAGCAGCCGGCGGGCCTCGCGGGCGGCGTCGCAAGCCATGTTGACGTTGTTGCGCTTGGCGAGCGACACCTGTTCCGGCGTCATGGTGCCGGCGTCCTTCAAGCGGCCGAGTTGCAGAGTAATGAACTGCGCCTTGACGATCTCGGTCAGCATGTCGGCCAGCCGTACCTGCTGGATCTGGGTGTGCCCGATCGGCTTGTCGAACATCACCCGGCTGAGGCTGTAGCTCACCGCTTCGTCGTAGCACGCCATGGCCGCCCCAATGCCACCCCAGGCGATACCGTAGCGTGCCTGGGTGAGGCACATCAGGGGGCTCTTCATCCCTCCACTGTTGGGCAGGAGGGCGTCCTTGGGGAGGCGCACGTCCTCCATGTGGAGTTCGCTCGTATCGGAGGCGCGGAGGGACAGCTTGCCCTTCTGGTCCTTGCCGGTGAATCCCGGCGTGTTGGTAGGAACGATGAACCCGCGGATGGACGACACGTCGTCGATGTCACCGGTCTTGGCCCACACCACCGCGACCGTCGCCTGGGATCCGTTGGTGATCCACATCTTGGTCCCGTTCAGCAGCCAGCCGTCGTCGGTTTCGCGCGCGGTGGTGATCATGCCGGCCGGGTTGGAGCCGTAGTCCGGCTCCGTCAGGCCGAAGCAGCCGATGTCTTGCCCACTCGCCAGCCGTGGCAGCCACTCTTTCCGTTGTTCCTCCGACCCGAAGGCGAAGATGGGATACATCACCAAGGCGCCCTGCACCGAGGCGAAGGAGCGAATGCCACTGTCGCCCCGCTCCAATTCCTGCATGATGAGGCCGTAGGCCACGTTGTTGAGGCCGGCGCAGCCGTATTCCTCGGGAAGGTTGGCACCGTAGAGGCCCAGCTCCGCCATTTGCGGGATCAACTCCCTGGGGAACCGGCCCTCCAGGTAGCAGTCCCCGATGATGGGCATGAGATTCTCATCGACCCAAGTGCGGACCGTGTCGCGCACGGCCCGTTCTTCTTCGGACAACAAGCTGTCGAAATCATAGAAATCGACGCCGGTGAATGATGCTGACATGAAATACCTGGCCTATTCCGTTCAATACAGTGCGTAGTGCGTTGTTCGTTGGCTGTGCGGTGTGCGGTGTGCGGTGAACGTAACATCCGCCTCACCGACCCGCCCACTGACCGCCTGACCGCCCGTCCGTCAGACCGCCCGTCCACCCTACCGCCCCAGATCCCGCCGCGCCGAGGGCTCGATTCCTACGTCGCGCGCCTTCCGCCGGAACGCCTTTCCATGATCCACCGGCCGGCCGGTTTCCGCTTGCCACTGGTGCACCATTTCATGCAACACCGTCTGCTCGACCTCGGCCCACCCGTCACGGCGGATGTGGCGGCGGCTGATGGCGATGTCGACGATCGCGCCGTTCCGGGCATCCAGACAGACCTCACCCAGCCGAGTCCTCATGCGACCCGAGAGGCGGAAAGGCAGTGACCGGAGGTTACCCTCGAACCAGGTGCCGTTGAGCCGGCGGTGGATCTCCCCGAGCCGCCGTAACAGGGCGTCATCTCCGGGCCGGGAGCTTTGCCGCCGCGGCCCGGGCGCCCGGCCCGGCGCGTACAACTGCACCGGGAACGAGAGAAACTCTCGCTCGGCCGACCGGCGACGGTCCTTCGGCAGCCGCTGGTTCAGGTACCTCAGGATCGCACGCAACACCCTGTCGGGAGCGTGATAATAGCCCCGGTGGAGCCGGAGCGGCCCGGTCGGCGTGATGCTGAGCATGACCGTCCGGTTGGTGTGGGTCACCACCTTTCGTCCGGGCGCCAGCCCCAAACTCCTGAGCCTTACGGCCAGCAGTTCCTCGGGCGGCTGCTGCAGGCTCGCGCGAAGCGCATCAGACACCGGTCTGCACACCGGCTTGTGCCATTCTCGCGACTGGACGGGCGAACGTATGGGTGTCGGAGTGGTGGAACTTGCCCGAGTAGGCATCCCACCGCATGTGCTGGATCGAGATGGACTGGCCGTCGATCCGGATCACATTCCAGACGGTGGGCCGTTTGCCGCGCGAGCGGGACGTGTGCGTACCGACGGTACTGACCGGGAGAACTCCATCGATCTGTCCGACGCCCTCCTGGTGGTCGTGTCCGCACAACACCACGTCCGCCCCCGTCTTCCTGAGACGGGTCTGGGCGCTGCGCCAGTGGGCCATCCCCATGCGTTGGGACAATTGACCGCGCAGGACGTTGTGGTGCAGGACGACGATGCGCACGTCACTCGGGCCGGCTTCGGCAAAGATGCGTTCGACCCGATCCGTCTCCGACTTGGGCAGGTGCCCCTTCACGGTCACGTCGTTGGGATTCCAGGTCAGTGCTCCCACTGAAAGCCCGTAAGCGCTGAGGGTCCCCGCGAGCACTGCCCCCGGTATCCTTACCACCGGCGTCAGGTCCTCGTCGATGTATTTCCGGTACTTGGTGTACTTGACCTGCTGGCCGCGGATCCCGAACGGGCTTTGCCACCATTGCACGTCGTGATTGCCGGGAACGACCAGCGTGGGGGCAAAGGTGTTCAAAGTCTCTATGAATACCTGGGCGCGCTGGAGCTCACCGTGGCGGGCCCGCTGGGTGAGGTCCCCCGATACGGCAATCGCGTCGGGTTCGAGCGCTGGGATGGATTGCTCGAGCGCGGCGACCTGTTCGAGGTCGACCGGCCACCCGAAGTGGACGTCGGACAAGTGAACGATCGTCGTAGTGTTCACCGGTGTGCTCTCACGCAATGGGTCAACTGCGCCTCGCTTCCGGCCGGGGCGGGAGCCTGGCCGTTCATTTGAGAATGTCCTGTGCGATCCGCGATACTATGCGGCGCACCAGAATGTAGGTGGCAACCACGGCCACCATACCGTAGATACGCGCCGTGGGCACCGATTGCGGCACGCTGATGATCACCCACACCCCGACGGCGATGGTCGCGGGCAACGCTGCCCAGCGCCCGATGCGGCTCGCACGGCGTTTCTTGTCTTCGACGCAGACGGGGCAGAGGTCGCCCCATTGGATCTTGGAGCCCTTGCGGCCGCACTTGGCACACGGGACTTCAAGAAAGTCGCTGTGCGACGGCATTCCCGAATTCCTTGGTGGTCGCCTTGCCGCCGAGGTCCGGGGTCCGGATGCCGTCCTGGGTGATGGTGGATTCCACCGCCCGGCGCACCTGGCCGGCCTCGTCGTGTGCCCCCAGATGATCGAGCAGCATCGCGCTCGCCAGGATGAGGGCGGATGGATTGGCGATTCCCTGGCCGGCTATGTCCGGCGCAGTGCCGTGCACCGCCTCGAAGATGGCGGAGTCTTTCCCGATGTTGGCACCGGGCGCCAACCCCAGCCCGCCCACCAGGCCCGATGCCAGGTCGGACAGGATGTCGCCGAACATGTTGGTAGTCACCATCACGTCGAACTGCTCGGGCCGGAGTACCATTTGCATGGCGGTATTGTCGATGATCAAGTCGTTCCATTCGATTCGGCCATCGAACTCGCGGCCCACCTCCCGGCCAACTTCCAGGAACAAGCCGCTCACCATCTTGAGGATGTTGGCCTTGTGGATGATGCTGACCTTCTTCCGGCCTTGCTCGACGGCGTATTCGAAGGCGAACCGGATGATCCGCTCGCACCCCTCACGGGTGACGATCGCCATCGACTCGGCGACGGCCCGCGGATCGCCGCCGACCCTGACGAAGTGCTCGACACCGATGTAGAGCCCCTCCAGGTTTTCCCGAACCACGACTATATCGATGTCGTCGAACCGACCACCGGGGACGATAGTCCGTGTCGGACGCACGTTGGCGTATAACTCGAACTGCTTCCTGAGCGCCACGTTGACCGATCGAAACCCGGTGCCTACCGGCGTGGTCAGCGGCCCCTTCAGGGCCACACGGTGTCGGCGGATGCTCTCGAGCGTCTCCTCGGGCAGGGGTCCCCCCGTAGCATCGATCGCGTGCAGACCCGCCAGCTGTTCATCCCACCGAAAGGAAACGCCGGTGGCCTCCAGGACCAGCAGCGTGGCCTCGGTAATCTCCGGACCGATGCCGTCCCCGGGGAGCAGGGTCACATCGTAGATCATGGGGCGAACGTCACCACCGGGAAGGTTACGTCCAAGGCGGCGCTCAGCGCGCGGTCCAAGCTGCCCCCCGTTCCGACGGCCAGGGAACGCCACAGCACGTGGCCGGTCCGAACGTCGGCCATCACCAGCATGAGTTGGGCTTCGACTTCACCGGGTTCCGGTTGCCGGAACACCAGCGCCGCGGGAATGAACGCGAGGTGTCCGCCGGCCACCGCGACCATGGCACGAAGATTGGACCGGAACGGGTCCGGTACCTCATCGACGCTGGTAGACCGCATGACCGATTGCCCCATCCGGTCGGGATCGGGCACTATACCGGGGGACCGACGAGCCAGCCGCCGGAGTGCGTCGGGAAACTTCCAGGCTACCTCTGGCGCCCGCGACTCCATCTTGTATTGAATGATGGAGTCGGTCCACCGAAGTAACACGTCCCGCTCCTGGAACAACCCACCGGCGGACAGGGACGAGTCCGGCACCACCAGCGTGATGGGAAGCACCGGGACTTCCTGACCCGCAAGCGCATCCACCGTGAGGGGAATCGACTTGATCTTCTCGAGTTCGCGTTCTTCGGCCGTTGGGCCGTCCGGCCCCGACTGCCCTCCCCCGCAACCCAGCACCACCAGGCACAGGATACTTCCCAGGATTTTCTGCACGCCGTCTCCCAACTGATCGCTGTCTGTAAGTAGTTGTGTAAAAACAAGTTAGATGGCACGCGGCGAGCCCGCGGCTGGCTGGCGCACGCGTCCGGAAAACTAACGTCGGCAGGGGTGGATTCAAGCTGAATATCCCGGCCCCTTTGGGTTCTCGCGTGCGTTCCGACAACCAGGGGTCAGTCCAGCCTCTTGCTGCAGGCGGCCCTGGAAGGAGGGCCGGGCGCGGCACGCATTTGGGGGTAGGGATCGGTTGGCACCGGGGGGGTACGGCTCGCGGGGGCGGCCGATGCCAGGCAGGCCGAAGCAGCCTTCCAGGCCGTGAAGCCGCAACCTACTCCAAGGACATCCCACCGTCGACCGTGATGGTCTGGCCGGTAATATGGCGAGCCTCATCAGAACATAGAAAGGCGATCACTCTGGCGATGTCTTCCGGCTCGGCCACTCGGCCGAGGACGGAGCTCTTCTGGGCCCGTTCGACGACTTCCGGCGGCAACAGCGAGAGACGCTCGGTACGGACGAACCCCGGTGCCACCGCGTTGACATTTATGTTGGAGGGTCCCAACTCGACCGCCGCGGCCTTGGTAAGTCCGAGAAGGGCCGCCTTGCTGGCGGCATAGTTGGCGACGCCGAAGCCTGGCCGCTCTGCCTGATGCGCGCTGACGTTGACAATCTTGCCGTAGCGCTGCGATCGAAGAATCGGGGCCATCGCCCGAATACAGTGGAAGGATCCAGTCACGTTGGTGTCCATGACCCGACGCCAGTTGTCGTCCGACATGCGCCACAGCGCTCCGTCCATCGCGATTCCGGCGTTGTTAACCAGGTAATGCAGTCCGCCCAGCCGGTCGCCGGCCGCCGCGATGAAGGCGTCCACTTCCTCCGCGTTGCGCACGTCGCAGCGTGCGGCATACACCGGCACTCCCATGGCCCTGAGAGCTGTCTCGGCGAGCAGTGCCTGTTCGGCTACATCGCGGTGCGGCAAGTTCAAGTAGCAGAACGCCACCCCACTCCCTCGCCTGGCGAAGTCCATGGCGATGGCCGTTCCCAAACCGGTGGCACCACCGGTGATGACGGCGTTCTTGCCGCGGAACCCGGGAGCCGGCTCCTCCCGCTGGGGCTGTTCCAGGACAGCCTCAGAAATCTCGTTCGCACCGCTCGGCCAAGGGTCCGGCCTGAATTGTGGGGGGAAAGGGGACATGTCGTTTGAAGCTACCGGGCGACATCGGCCGGGGCAAGCGTCTGCTACCGCTCCAACCCCATGCCCCAGCGCACCAGCGATACGGGCAGTCCACCGTAGCCAAGGACCTCGTCATGGAACCGCCGCCAGGTGAAGGCGTCCCCGGCTCGCTCACGGTAGTCCTGTCGGAGCGAAAGCAGATCCCGGCGGCCGACCGCGTAACACAACTGATAGGTCGGCATCGCGCAGTAGCGCCGGACCTCTGCTTCGGCATTGGCCCGTTCCAGGGGGAGGTGATCCACCATGTAGTCGACGGCCTCCCCGGGGGTCATGCCGCGAGTGTGCAGACCGACGTCGAGGACTACACGAACCGCGCGCCACAGCAGCATCAGCTGCTGGAACAACCGTTCCTCAGCCGTGGGATAGAACCCCAGCTCCGCTACCAGATCCTCGCAGTACAGGGCCCATCCCTCCACCATCAAGGGGGTCCACACGTTCTGTCGGACGAGGGACGGCTGTTCCTGGGCGGTCAGGATCTGCAGGTGGTGGCCCGGATACGCTTCGTGTACGGCCACCGTGGGGATCTCCCAGGCGCAGTGCTCCTTGAGTTGGGCCAGCCGCGTGTCGGGGTCGGCGGCGTCCGGCACGGTCACGAAGAAATTCCCGGTACGGCTCCTCATTAGAGGGCCCGGTGGCAAGTACGCCGCGAACGGGATCAGGGGCCGCATGAACTCCGGCGTCTCCACCAGGCTGAGGGCCCCGTTTGGCATGGCCACGAGGTCGTGTTCCACGGTGAAGGCCCGGGCCCGTTCGAGCGCGTCCTGGTACGCCTCCAGTAGGCCGTCGCTCGAAGGGGTATCGGCGCGCAGTCGGTCGACCAGATCACGCCAGGGAACCCCGGGATCGATTTCGGCGGCCAGGGATTCAATCCGGGCGACGACTTCCTCTTGCAGATGCATCCCGTAGCGCCACAGCTCGGGCGCGCTGGTGGAGAGTGCATGCTGGTAGTGCAACCGGTGATCGAACTCGTCCTCACCGGCCGCGAACGCCATCTCGTCCGGATGGATTGCGAGGTCGGTTCTGAGCGCGTCCCCGAAGGCGCTCAGGGCGGCCGAGGCCTCGTCCGCCGCACGCCGCAAAGTCTCGGCGCGGTCGGGACACAACTCGCCGAGCGACGCGGCTGTCTGCACGATCAGCGAATCGCCGCCGGGGAGCATGGCAACGGCCGAGTCGAGGAATACCGAGGGGGGCTCGTCAAGCGTGTTCTCGGCGGCCCGCAGAAAGTCGGGAACCGCTTCGAGCCGGGACTCCGCCGCAGCCGCACGGTGTTCGGGCGTGGTTTCGGTCTCGGCGAGCAGGCCGTACAACGCCTCGAAGAGATGGGACAGCCAGAATGAGGGATTACGGACATGGGGGAGTTCGGACTCGAAGCGGAACTCCGTTACCCTGATGTCGCCCAGCAGTGCGGTGCGGTCGATCTCATCCTGAAGGTCCGCCACCTCCAGGTCCTCGACCGCAGCCCCTAGCGACCGGAGTGCGGCCAGGTGCTCCCCCACGGATTCGTCGTCGAACTGGCCGAGCCTGCTGTCGTAGTCTACAGCTCCCGCAAAAGTTGCAGCGGCCGGATCGAGATGCCAGAGCAGGTCGAGGTAGGACTGGCACAGTTGGTCGGTAACGGTCGGCACGCGTCATCCTTTCCCGGCAATCAGCCGGTGGCACTCCTCTTCCGACAGCACCCGGTCGGTCTTCTTGGCGGCGTCGAACAGGGCATCGCACATGGCCTGATCTTCCGGGTCGTAACCGTGTTGTTCGAGCCAGTATTTTACATTGGACAACCCCGACACCGGTGATATCTCGACCCGTTGGGTCAAGCCGAACACCACCGCCGGGACGCTCGAATACACCCGATCGGCCAACCAGGTGTCGCCCTTCTTCTTGGCCTTGAGAATGGCCGAGGCGTGCACGCCGGTGGCGGTTCGGAAGGCGTCCTCGCCGACGACCGGGTAGCTGGCCGGGATCGGGACCCCGGTGATCTCGGACGCGACCCGGCAGTACTCCACCAGCCGGCTCAAGTCCTGGTCGATCGCGCCCAACAAGTAGAGGTTCACGATCAACAGATCCATTTCGGCGTTGCCGACCCGCTCCCCGATGCCCAACGCGGTGGCGTGGACCCGATCGACCCCAGCCTCGATGGCGGCCAGGCAGTTGGCGATGCCGAACCCCCGGTCGCGGTGGCCATGCCAGTCGACGAGGACCGCTTCGCCGGACGGCAACACCACCTCATCCTGAATGAAGCGAACCAGGTTGCGCACCCCGGCCGGCGTCGCGTGCCCTGTCGTGTCGGCGAGACAGATCCGGCGGGCACCGCAGCGGATGGCGGTAGCATACAGCTGCCGCAGCGTATCCGGTTGAGCCCGAGTGGTGTCCTCCGTCACGTACATCACCGGCAGCCCCTGGCCCACCGCGAAGCTCACCGCGTCTTCGGTGGCGCGGAGCATCCTGTCCATCGTCCAGCCCTCGGCGAACTGCCGGATGGCGGATGACCCAATGAATGTGGCCGCTTCGATCGGCCGGCCAACCTCCTGGGAGATCTCCACGATCGGTACGATGTCCGCGATCACGGTGCGGGCGGCACAATTGGGGTCGATGGGAAGGTCGGACTCGACGATCTCCCGGGCCAATGTCCGTACCTGCTCCACCACCCGGGGGCCGGCCCCGGGCAGGCCGATGTCGGCCGCCCGGACGCCGATGTCAGCCATGAGGTGCAGCAATCGGACCTTGGCGTCCATGGGCGGGTCGATCACCGAGGGGCTCTGAAGACCGTCGCGCAGCGTCTCGTCG
Organism: Gemmatimonadales bacterium; assembly: GCA_036443495.1. Lineage (GTDB taxonomy): Bacteria > Gemmatimonadota > Gemmatimonadetes > Gemmatimonadales > GWC2-71-9 > N074bin45. The sequence continues at coordinate 22,150 of JAZFYL010000080.1, forward strand.
TTGAGCACGACCTTCGCCGTATGGAAGTCGAACGCGTCGCCCAGTTGGTTCCAGTCGTGGATCAGTTCGCTGTGCTTCATCCCACCACCTGGCTGTCGTCCCCCAGGCTGGCGGACCCCGACAGTCCCGACACGTGGACCCGGTTGCCCAGCATGCTCCCCTCGAGGGTAACGTTGGTGAGCCGTCCGTCCCGGCCGATGATGCTGTTGCGAATCGTGCTGTCGGCGATCACGGTTCCCGCTGCGATCGACACGGCCGGCCCGATTTCGCTGTCGGCGATCTCGACGCCGTCCTCGATGTAGACCGGATCGTGAATGGTCACGCCGGGAAAGTCCTTACGCCGGGCAGCGCCGTCCTCGAGCAGTGCGGCGTTGGTCTCCAACACCGTCTCGAGCTTGCCGCAATCATACCAGCCTCCCACCTCCGCCGTGAGAATCCTGCGGCCTTGATCGATCATGTACTGGAAGGCGTCGGTGAGGAAAAACTCGCCCTTCACCGCCGGGCGTTCCAGCGTCTGGTCGATCCCGGCCCACAGGGTGTCGACGTCACGGATGTAGTAGAGACCGATGTTCGCCAGTTTGGAGATCGGCTCCGAGGGCTTCTCGACGATCCTGGTCATGTAGCCCTGGTCGTCGGTCACCACGACCCCGAATCGCTGGTAGTCCTCGACTTCCTTGGCCCAGATGATGCCATCGGCATCGCTCCGGTTGATCAACGAGAGGTCGGCCTCGAACACCGTATCGACGAAGATGATGAGGACCGGCCCGGTCACATAGGGCCGGGCCAGGTTCACCGCCCCGGCGGTGCCGTCCTGCACCGTCTGTTCGATGAAGCGGACCGGCAAGCCGTAGCGGCCGGTGGCGTAACGCTCGACTTCCTCCTTGAGATGACCCGTGATGAAGATCAACTCCTCGACGTCCAGCCCTTCCAGCCGATCCATCACCCAATCCATGACCGGTCGCCCGGCCACCTCGAGAAGAGGCTTGGGAACCAGGTGCGTGTGTGGCCTGAGGCGGGTGCCCTTTCCGGCGAGCGGAATGATCACTTGCATCTAGGTCGCCCTCCCGTACCGGTCTTCGATACGGACCAGGTCGTCTATTTCGGGGGTCGATGCCTCCAGCACGTCGCTGTCCTCTACGGCTTCGATCTGGTGGATGAGTCCTGGCGGGATGCGGATGCTCTCGCCGGCCCTCAAGGCACGCTCGGTCAGCTGCTCCGATTCCTTGGTGCGCAGGATCAGCTGTCCCCGCAGGACATGCATCGTCTCGTCCTTGTGGTTGTGGTACTGCAGGCTCAACACTTCGCCCGCGTTCACGTGGAGAATCTTCCCGACGTAGCGATCGGTCTGGGCCCACACCAACTCGTAGCCCCACGGCTTCTCCACGCGGTACGGTACTTCCGTCATCTATGCTCCACTGGCGTCAATGTGAACGATTTGGGCGTCGAGACACAGGCGTTGAGGCACATGCCACAACCGACGCAGCCTTCGGCCCGCAACACCGGATGGCCGGCCTCGTCCATGACCAGGGCCCGCTCTCCGATGGGGCAGGCCAAGGCGCACACGTTGCAGCTCATGCCTCGAAAGGTGATACACCGCTCAGGCAGAAACTCGAGCGTACCTATCCCATAGCCGTCCCACAGATTCTCGGGCAACGTAAGCGCTTCCGTGGGGCAGGCCGCGGCACATGGCATGTCCGGGCAGGCCACGCAAGGCTGCAGGGCGACGTCGATCCGGGGCGTCCCGGCCGCCAGGCCACCATCGGCCGGTACCTTGATGATGGCATGCGGTGGACAGGCTTCGGCGCAGTCGCTGCACCGGGTGCAAGCAGCCAGAAAGGCGATCTCAGGTAGGGCCCCAGGCGGCCTCAGGTATCGCTTGGTTATCACGCGCTTTTCCGCGTGCGCCATCGCCTGGTCGACCCATTCGCCGACGGCGTCGTTGAAGAACTGCCGCCGGGTGCTGTCCCCGAACTTGCCGAAGCGGAAGCCTCTCATGGTCAGGTAAGTCTATCACCAACGGGGCGACGAATACAGCGGGGGGCAGCGGAGGGCAGCGGAGGGCAGCGGAGGGCAGCGGAGGGCAGCGGAGGGCAGTCCGCAGGATTTGACGATCAGCGTTTTCTTGCAAGCCCCAAAGGCATAGACCTACTCACGGCGCACCGCGCACCGCGCACCCCTCCTACGCACTACGCACTTATCACTGACTACCGGCTCCCACCTCCAGCTGAGAAAGGCCCCACTCCCAACCGGAAGCGGGGCCCGTCCCTCTCTTTGGCCGCAGCCTATTGGGCCAG
>JAZFYL010000081.1:0-2560 GCA_036443495.1 Gemmatimonadales bacterium
GATCGGCCACCGCCGGGGCGTCCCGGTCATCGGGGTGACATCGACCCAGGTGCCGATACCGTCCGACCCCATAGCCGACCGGGTGGCCATGGCGCGTCTGGTGGCGGACAAGACGCGCGAGGTCGACAGCGGCTTCGACGGGGGTCGTGTTGGGCACCCTGATTTTGTCCGGGTGGCGATGGGAGTGTTCGAGGCCCAGTGGTCGGGCCGGCGCACGCCTACGGGCTTCATGGGCCACACGCGTCCGCGTGCCAAAGACCTGCTGACATTCCCGGACGGCACGGTGACAGAGGCTGGGGTCCGCCACTGTGTTAGGATCGCACTCCGGTACCTGGAGGCATGGCTCAGGGGTGTAGGATGTCTTCCGGTGCGCCACGATCAAACCACCTTGGCCATGGTGGAGGTGGCCAGAGCGCAGTTGTGGCATTGGATTAAGCGCCAGGCCCAACTGGATGACGGTCGTGAAGTCACCGAGAAGCTCTACGGCGCCACGGTCGACTACGAGATGGGGAGTATTCGCCGCGCCTTGGGGGAGGAGGTGTGGGCCATGGGTGAATTCGATCGTGCCCGGTCGCTGCTCGATCGCCTGGTGCTTGCCCCGGCGCTCAGTACCACTGTGGCGCAGGAGGGAATAGACCCTCTGCTCGAGCGCGAGACGTTAATGCGGTAGGACGTCTGGTTTCGCGCCGAGCCACAGCCGCACAGCCATCACCAGCAGAAACACAGCAAACATCCGTTGTAGTGTCACCGGCCCCAGCAAGTGAGCCCACCGGGCGCCGACCCAGGTACCCAGGAATAATCCGCCGGCGATGAACGCCGCCGGAACGAGGTGAACGTTCCCGGCACGATAGTATTCCATGGCGCCGAAGAGGCCTACGGGGAGGAGCAGGGCGGCGAGCGACGTCCCGGTGGCCTCGAGGATGGGAACCCGCAGGAGAACGATCATGGCGCCGACGATGAGCACGCCGCCACCGATGCCGAAAAGGCCCGAGAATATGCCAGCGATTATTCCGATCACGATATAGAGCAGAGTCATGCCCGGTTGCTCCCGGTTGATGTGGCACCTCCTCCAAAGCTGGAGGCGTGGGTAAATTCCGCCACCATGCCTATTCCCATCACCCAGGTCTCAGGTGCTCCCCGCTCGGTGCGGCGAAGGCCCTTCCTGGCTGCCGTGGCGGTCGCTGTCGGGGTGGCTGCGTGCCAGGATCAAGTCCAGCCGGGGGAACCCGGTGCCAAGCTCCACGACCCGCTCTACCCCGAATTTCAGTTGACGGACACCGAAGGCCGGACCTTCGATTTTGCAACCGAGTCGAAGGGCTCGGTGACGTTGCTGTTCTTCGGGTATACCCGGTGCCCCGACGTGTGTCCGGTGCACATGGCCAACATCGCCGGGGCATTGAAGAAACTCCCGCACCGGATCGCCTCGCAGGTGCAGGTGGTGTTCGTCACCACCGACCCGGACCGCGACACGCCTATGCGAATCCGAGAGTGGCTGGATCAGTTCGACCAAGAATTTATCGGTCTCACCGGCACCGGGGAAGAGATTGCCGCGGCAGGACGCCAAGTCAATATCGCACCGGCGGTCAAGGAGCCCCAGGAGAACGGTGACTATCTGATGAGCCACTCCGCCAGGGTGATCGCCTTCACGGCTGACGGCGCCGGCCGGTACCTGTATCCCTTCGGCACCAGGCAAGCCGATTGGGCCACAGAAATCCCGACACTCGTGTCCTGGCAGGCGGAATGAGATTCGCCAGTAGAGCGGTCGCCACGGGACTGTCATGACCCTTCATGCCGGATCATCGGCTCGGTGGTGAGTTGGTGGTGCTCGGCGAGCAATCTCGCCTGGAGTTGGACGTGGCGGCCCTACTTGGGTGTGTGGCTCTTCGTTGCGGCACTGGTCGCCGGCTATCTGGCGGTGCTCGCACGGCTGGGTCCCCGGTTAGCACCCGAGAAACCCCGGGCGACAGCCCTCCAGCTTGCTAGTTACCTCACGGGGGTAGCCGTCCTGTGGATCGCCTCCGATTGGCCCATCGGCACGCTCGGGTCGGGGTACCTGTTGAGCGTACACACGCTGCAGTACGCCCTCTACTGCCTGGTGGCGCCGCCGCTGCTGCTGTTGGGCCTACCCCGGTGGCTCATCCTCGGGGTAGAACATTCGGCGCCCAGGCTGTGGCGCGCGTTGCGGTTCCTGGCCAACCCGCTGGTGGCACTTCTCATCTTCAATGTGGTGCTCCTGGGGTCGCACACCCAGCAAGTGATCGACGGCGTCCGCCCCTCCCAACTCGGTTCGTTCGCCGTCGACATGGCGTGGCTGGCCGGCGGCCTGGCCCTCTGGTGGCCGGTGATCGCGCCGGTGCCGGCGGTGAGCCGCCTGTCGTACCCATGGAAATTCGGCTACCTGTTCATCAGCACCATCCTTCCCACCATCCCGTCGGCGTTCCTGGTGTTCGCCGACTACCCGCTGTACGCCCTCTACGAACTGGCGCCCAGGGTCAACGGCATCCCGGCGATCAAGGACCAGCTTGTGGCCGGCATCGCCATGAAGGTGCTGGGAGACGTG
>JAZFYL010000082.1:0-2330 GCA_036443495.1 Gemmatimonadales bacterium
GGATATACCAAGGCCAGTCCGGTGACCCCCGGCGAACGCTGGTATCGCCGCCTCCTGAGGCTCTACTCTCCGGAGCTGCGTCAATCCACAAGTGAAGAAATGGCATCGACTTACCGGTCGATGGCCCAACGGAACAGCGGCATCGGCAGCGGCACTCTGCTGTGGTTCCGCATCATCCTCGACCTCCTGCTCACCGTGCCACCCGACCGGCTGGCGGCCTGGCGCCGCCGCCGTGCCGGGCGAGTATCCCACCTACGAGGCGGCCTCATGGATGCCCTGCGCCAAGACCTGTCATACGCGTTCCGAGTCCTGCGGAAGTCGCCCGTATTCACCCTCGTGTCGGTACTGACCGTGGCGATCGGGGTGGGCGCCACCACGACTGTGTTCAGCGTGACGAACGGATTGTTGTTCCGGCACCTCCCGGGTGTGGAACGTCCCGGTGAGTTGGTCACCGCCCATCGCGACAGCGAGGGCGGCGACGGATTCGGTGCCTTCTCCTGGCTGAACTTCGTCGACTACCGCAGCGCGGGTGCCAACCTCCTCGATCTCGCAGGGGTGAGCGGCGTGCCAGCGAGCATCGGCGGTGACGCTCTGGACGATGACACCCACGTCAAACCGGTCTTTGCCTTCACCGTGACCCACAACTACTTGCGCGTACTGGAGGCTCGCATGCTCCTGGGGCGCTTCTTCACGGAAGACGAAGCCGAAACCGTTGGCGAAGCATCAGTGGTGGTATTGACCCATCTCACCTGGGCAGAGCGCTTCGCGTCGGATCCATCGATCCTGGGCCGCACCATACGAATCAACCGCCACTCGTTCACGATTATCGGCGTCACCCATCCGGGGTTCAATGGCCACAGCGGCGCTATCGTCACCGGCCTGTTCCTCCCCATTACCGCCAAAGCCGTGTGGGAGAATGGCCGCCGCATGACCGAGCGCGGTGCTTCGTGGATGGAAACGGTCGCCCGGCTAGAGCCCGACGTCAGTCTCAAGCAGGCACAAGCAGGGATGAGTGTCATCGCCGTTCGATTGGCCCAGGACTACCCGGAGCTCATGGAGGGCCAAGGAATCCGGATCCTACGGTACTTGCCTATTTTTGCGGCGGCCGCGGGACCCATCAAGATCTTCATGCTGTTGCTGTTCGCCGTGGCGGCCATGGTGCTCATGATCGGGAGCATCAATGTCGCCGGCATGTTGTTGGCCCGGGCCGCCCAACGCTCCAAGGAGATTGCCGTGCGGTTGGCCCTGGGAGCCCGACGCGGCCGGCTGGTCCGGCAGCTGCTGACTGAGAGCATGGTGCTGTTTCTGATCGGCGGAGCCGCCGGGCTGGCCTTGAGCTATGGCGCCGCCTCACTGATCAATGGCTTCCAACCGCCCATTCCCATTCCGCTGGCGCTCGACGTCACGCCTGACGTCCGCGTGTTGCTTCTGGCGCTTGCCCTGACGATGGGCACGGGTCTCCTGTTTGGATTGGCGCCGGCGCTCCAAGGCACGAGCCAACCACTGACGGCCGTGATCAACGACAGCGGTGGGGCGGGCCATCGCAGTCGGCTACGCAGTGCGTTCGTCGTGAGCCAGGTCGCCGGAGCCGCGCTCTTGTTGGTTGGTGCCGGATTGTTCTCGCGTGGGTTGCAGCAAGCCCACCTAATCGATCCGGGACTCAACCCCGATGGAATTCACGTGGTCGGCCTCAGCCTGAGACGCCAGCACTACACGGAAGCTGAGGCAGCCGATCTGTACCGGTCACTGGTGGAGCGGGCCAAGGCGCTACGCGGGGTGAGAGCCGTGGGCCTGATCGACAACCTCCCACTGAGCATGGGCAATCAGACCACCGCGTTCGCCGTGCCGGGCCAGGCGCCGGTGGGTGAGGGCGACGGCGACCATCGAACCGACTTCTCCGTCGTGTCACCCGGGTATTTCGAGACCATGGAGATCTCCATCGTTCGCGGCCGGGCGTTCACCGAAGTCGACAGAGAGGGCTCCACGGAAGTGGTGATCGTCAACCAAGAAATCGCCCGGCGCATATGGCCTGGAGAGGATCCCATTGGCAATAAGCTGTCGTATAGCGGGCTGGAAAATGGACTCCCGGTTGTCGTCATCGGCGTGGCCCAGAACGGTAGCTACCGGATCGTGGGCGAAGAACAACGCTTCATGATCTACCGGCCACAGGCCCAGGAGCAGCCACTCGACCTGACGCTGGTCGCCCGCGTCGAGCCGGGCGTCGCCGGCATGATGACTCGCCAAATGGCCGGCCTCGTGCGGCAAATCGCCCGCGATCTGCCGCTCGATTGGAATGCACCGATGTTGGAGATCATGGGAATGTCGCTCCT
>JAZFYL010000083.1:0-26185 GCA_036443495.1 Gemmatimonadales bacterium
GAGCACCCAGGCCGACTGGCCCAGGACCAATCCCAGATCCATGCCCTGGTGTCCACGGCCCCACAGGCCCGGCTCGAACTGGTGGGAAACCGCGCCGATGACCACGGCCGCGAAAAGCAGCCGGAGCCAGGCGGGCACTTTGGCCAGCCAGTCGTGGATGTACCAGACGCCCCGCGTGTAAAGCACCGCCACCATGCCGCCGACCACCCCGAGCATGGCATAAAGGAAAAGGTCGCGGGTCGGTCCGATGGCATATTCGGTGGGGATGGTGATCACGAGGTCGTCGCCCAGGCCGATGCGGGTGACGGCCGCCGCCGCGACGCTGGCCACGACCACCGGGGCCAGCCCCAGGGTGCGGAAGCTCCCGATGATCTCTTCCAAGGCGAAGAAGACCCCGGCGATTGGCGCCCCAAACGCCCCCGATATGCCCGCCGCCGCGCCACATCCTACCAATAGCTTGAGCCGGTTGGGACGGAACCGGAAGAACCGCCCGATCCGGCTTCCCAGCGCCGATCCCAGCACGGCCACCGGTCCTTCCGCGCCGACGGAACCGCCGCTGCCCAGCGTGACCGCGGCCGCCAGGGTCTTGAGCATCACCGGTACGGAGTGGATCACGCCGCCGCGGCGCGCGACGGCGTGCATGACGTCCGGAATGTTTTCTCCCGGGGAGTCCTGGGTCCCGAAGCGGACGATCAAGCGGACGATGGCCAGTCCCAGCGCCAGGGTGGCGATCGCCGCCAGCTCGACCGGGACGAAGAGGCGTGCCGTGATGCCCGGCACGACCGTGGCGGCCAGGTCGATGCCACGGTAGAACAGGAGGATACTGAAGCCCACCACGGTGCCCACTCCCGCCGCCAGCACCAGGAGCAGGACCGTCTCGTCGACGCCCCAGGCCGTGATGCGCTGGAGGAGGCGGTCGCCTATGGCGCTGGTGCGGAGGGCGAGGTAACGGGGGAACGGGGAGAAGTCTTTCACTGGCAGCAAGGTAACACCGCCGGGAAGGGCGGTCGGGAGAGGGCGTCTTGCTCTGGAATTTCCATTGTGATAAATTTCACAAGCTATACCAGAAATGCCGTCTAACCCACAGTTCTGCGAGTATCATGGCCACTGATTCCGTACTGCGCCCCGGCGAACTCAAGGAAGTTCTTCTCAGGGAGATCGAGTCCGCCGATCTCGCCACCATCGACACCAAAGAGGTTGGCACCGTTCTGGAAGTGAAGGACGGTATCGCCAGGATTTACGGCCTGACCTCCGCGGTGGCCAGCGAGATGTTGGAGTTCACGTCGTCCGAGACCGGCGAGACGGTGAACGGTCTCGTGCTGAACCTCGAAGAGGACAACGTCGGCGCGGCCATCATGGGGGATTACCTCAAGCTGCGCGAAGGCGACGAGGTGCGCTGCACCGGACGCTTGCTCGAAGTGCCGGTCGGCCCCGCGACGCTCGGTCGTGTGGTCAACCCGCTGGGGCAACCGATCGACGGTCTGGGTCCCATCGACCAGTCGGGCTTCCGACCGGTGGAAATGATCGCTCCCGGCATCATCGTGCGGCAGCCGGTGAACCAGCCGCTTCAGACGGGTATCAAGGCCATCGACTCGATGATTCCAATCGGGCGCGGTCAGCGGGAACTCATCATCGGCGACCGCGGCACGGGCAAGACGGCCATAGCGATCGACACCATCATCAACCAGAAGGGCAATGACGTCATCTGCGTGTACGTCGCCATCGGGCAGAAGCTGTCGACTGTGGCGACTGTGGTAGAGAAGCTGCGTGAGGCCGGCGCCATGGAGTATACCATCGTGGTGGCGGCCTCGGCGGCGGATCCCGCTCCGCTGCAATACATAGCTCCGTACGCCGGTTGCGCGCTTGCGGAATACTTCATGTATGAAGAGGGCCGTGACACGCTATGCGTCTACGACGACCTGTCCAAGCAGGCGGCGGCGTACCGCCAGATGTCGCTGGTCCTGCGGCGGCCCCCGGGGCGCGAGGCCTATCCCGGCGATGTCTTCTATCTGCATAGCCGGCTGCTCGAACGTGGCGCCAAGATCTCCAACGATCCTGATACCGTCAAGTTGGACGACCGCATCAAGAAACCCGGCGGATCGTTGACCGCCCTGCCGATCATCGAGACGCAGGCGGGCGACGTCTCGGCCTACATCCCGACGAACGTCATCTCAATCACCGACGGCCAGATCTTTCTGATGACGGACTTGTTCTATGCCAACGTGCGCCCCGCGGTCGATCCCGGGATCAGCGTGAGCCGGGTGGGCGGCGCCGCCCAGATCAAGGCCATGAAGAAAGTCGCCGGACCGCTCCGGTTGAGCCTCGCCCAGTATCGAGAGTTGGAAGCGTTCGCCCAGTTCGGTTCGGACCTCGACGCCGCCACGCAGCGGCAGTTGGCCCGCGGGGCCCGGACGGTCGAGATGCTCAAGCAGCCGCAATACGCTCCCGTGCCGGTCGAGGAGCAAGTCGTCGTCATCTACGCCGTGACCAACGGCTACCTCGACGACATAGAAGTCGAGCAGGTCCCTAAGTGGGAAGCCGACTTCCTGGAGTTCATGCGGAGTTCGCATGCCGAGATCCTCGATGGGATCCGCACCAAGCAGACCCTGGATGACGACCTCACCGCCGCCCTCGACGCCGCCATCGAGGCGTTCCAGCCGCTGTTCGCGACGGCATAATGGCCACAGGTCAGCAACTCAAGGGACGGATTCGCTCCGTCCAGAACACCCGGAAGATCACCAGGACCATGGAACTGGTGGCCGCTTCGAAGTTGAAGCGTGCCCAGGACCGCGTCCGGGCTGCCCGCCCCTACGCCGAGGCGCTAGCTACGGTCATCGGGGACCTGGTGACCCCGGAGTTGATCGAGCGATTCCCTCTCCTGCAGCAGCCCAAGGCACCGGACCAGGGCGGCCCCGCCCAGGCGGCGGTCATCATGCTTACCTCGAATCGCGGGCTGGCGGGCGGCTTCAATGCCAACCTGGCCAAGATGTCGTTGGCCCGGATCGAAGAGCTCAAGGCGGCCGGATATAGCGTCGACATTTACGCCATCGGGAAGAAGGGCATCGGCTACTTCAAATACCTGGGCCGGACGATGGCCGGGCAGCGGCAGGACATCGGCGACAAGCCCACGACCGACCACGCCGCCGAGGTGATGGATCCCTTGGTGCGGGCGTTCATCGACGGCCAGTTGGCCAGTGTGGACCTGGTCTTCGCCAAGTTCAATAGCGCACTCTCGACGCCGCCTACCGTCATGCACATTTTGCCGATCGTGCCGCCTGAGCGTGCCGGCGGGACGGCACCCGATTTCATTCTCCGGCCCAGCGCGGAGGAAATCGCCGAGCGGCTGTTACCGCTCTATGTCCGCAACCAGATGTTCCGCGGGTTGGTCGAGACCGCCGCGTCGGAACACGGTGCCCGGCGTACCGCCATGAAGAGCGCGACCGACAACGCGGGCGACATCATTCAGTATCTGCAACGCACGTTCAACAAGCAGCGTCAGGCGCAAATCACCCAGGAAATCGCTGAAATCGTCGGCGGGGCAGCCAGCCTCGAGGGTTAGCCGCCGGCGCCGCATACACGGAGTTAAGGACACAGCACATGGCAACCGCTACCAAGAACATCGGCAAGGTCGTCCAGGTCATTGGACCCGTCATCGACGTGGAATTCCAGCCGGAGATGCTGCCGGAGATCTACAACGCGCTCAAGATAGAATTTGGCACCGGGGGCAAGCCGGTGACGCTGGTCGCCGAGGTGCAGCAGCACATCGGACAGAACCGGGTCCGTGCGGTGGCCATGACGAGCACGGACGGCCTTGTCCGCGGTATCGACGTGGAAGATACCGGCGGTCCCATCACCGTCCCGGTGGGCGATGCGGCCCTGGGCCGCATCCTGAACGTGTTGGGCCAGCCGGTGGATGGCGGGGCCGACATTCCTGCCGACAACGAGCGGTGGCCCATCCATCGTTCCCCGCCCGCGTTCACCGATCTCGAGCCCAAGACGGAAATCTTCGAGACGGGCATCAAGGTCATCGATCTGATAGCCCCGTTTGTGAAGGGTGGCAAGATCGGCCTGTTCGGCGGCGCCGGTGTGGGCAAGACCGTCATCATCATGGAGTTGATCAACAACGTGGCCAAGGGCCACGGTGGAAAGTCGGTGTTCTGCGGTGTGGGTGAGCGGACCCGCGAAGGGAACGACTTGTTCCTCGAAATGAAGGAAAGCGGTGTCATCGATTCGGCCGCGCTCATCTATGGACAGATGAATGAACCCCCCGGCGCTCGGCTCCGTGTCGGCCTGTCGGGCCTGACCGTGGCCGAGTACTTCCGGGACGTCGAAGGGCAGGACGTGCTGTTGTTCATCGACAACATCTTCCGGTTCACCCAGGCGGGATCAGAGGTGTCGGCGCTGCTCGGCCGGATGCCGAGCGCGGTGGGCTATCAGCCGACCCTGGCGACCGAAATGGGCGATCTGCAGGAACGGATCACCTCGACGACCAAGGGCTCCATTACGTCGGTGCAGGCCATCTACGTGCCGGCCGACGACCTCACCGATCCCGCTCCGGCGACGGCCTTCGCTCACCTGGACGCGACGGTGGTGTTGTCGCGGGCCATTTCGGAACTGGGCATCTACCCGGCTGTCGATCCGCTGGACAGTTCCAGCCGCATCCTGGCTCACCAGTATGTGGGTCAGCGACACTACGATGTGGCGATCGGCGTGCAGCGTACGCTGCAGCGCTATCGCGCGCTCCAGGACATCATCGCCATCCTCGGCATGGACGAGCTGAGCGAAGAAGACAAACTCATCGTTTCGCGAGCCCGCCGGGTGCAGCGCTTCCTGTCGCAGCCCTTCTTCGTGGCGGAGACGTTCACCGGATTCCCGGGCAAGTATGTCAAGCTCGAAGACACCATCGAAAGCTTCGAGCGGGTCCTGGCGGGTGAGTTCGACGAGCTGCCGGAGCAGGCGTTCTACATGGTCGGCGACATCGATGAAGCCGTGGAGAAGGCCAAGAAGATGGCGAGCGAATGATGCATGTGACACTAATCTCCCCCGAGTCGTCTCAATTCGACGGAGTGGCCACTTCGATGATCGCGCCGGCGTTCGATGGTGAGGTCGGCATCCTGCCGCGGCACGCGCCCTTCATGACGCTGTTGGGAGAAGGCCAACTCGTGATTCGAACGGAAGCAGGCGAGCAGCGGTTCCACGTTCGCGGCGGATTCCTCCAGGTGGTGGATGATGCCGTCAGGGTCGTTGCCGAACACGTCAAGGGAGGAACCGATGCGGCGTAATATTGTCACTCTGGCTTGGGTCCTGGGCTTCTTGGGGTTCGGACCCGCTCTCCTGGCCCAATCGACCGGGACGCCCGTGGCTCTGGCGCCGGTCCGCGCCTTCGAGAACAGCACCCTGGGTGTAACGCTCTCCGATCCGGGCCGCGGCGTGGCCTTCGAGGGCTGGTACGGGATGGCGTTGGGCCGCAATGACGTTACCTTTCGCGCCGGCTTCTGGGACGCCAAGGGCTCCACGCCGTTTCTGATCGGCGTCGACGCCCGAGCACCCCTGGTCGAGCATACGGAGAGTTTCCCGCTGGATGGTGCGTTGACGGTCGGCGCCGGCGGCTCCTTCACGGGCGACTTCTCGGTGTTCTTCGTCCCGATCGGATTCACTATGGGGCGGAAGCTCGAGATCAAGGACTCCGACATCCGGATCCAGCCCTACGGCGAGCCGATCCTCACGGTGGCTTTCGGCGATGTCGGGGACAACGTACTGCTGTCATTGGGCCTGGGCTTCGAGATCCAGTTCTCGAACCAGTTCGCTCTCGATGTGTCCGGCATGCTGGGTGATCTTGACGGTATCAGCGTCGGGTTTGCATATCTTCGCTGATCCCCACCGTCACAACGAAAGACTCCGTCCGCTCCCTTTGGAGGTGCAATGAAGCGGTTGATTGTCGTGGCCACCATCCTCGCGCTCGGTACCGTAGCGGGGCCCCGCCAGGTCCAGGCCCAGTTGCCTGGTATCCCGGTGTACAACATGCCCGTACCGTCCGGGTTCACCCTGGCGGCCGACGTCGGCTTCCCCTCCAACAGCACTGGCCTGGGTACGTCCTTCGCCGCAACCGGTGCCCTAGGGGCCGGCCCCTTCGGCTTCAGTGCCTCCGTCGGCGGTACCAAGGTCGAATCGCCGGCGGACAAGACCGAGATCACGATTGGTGGAACGGCCAATTGGAAGCTCTTCGGCGGCCCGCTCATCCCGCTGGCGGTCAACCTCCAGGTTGGCGGCTCCTATTGGACCGTCGAGGGTACCCCGTCGATCGCGAAGACCAAGAACATTCACGTCCCCGCCGGCGTGAGCGTCGTCCTGACCATCCCGACGCCCGGTCTCGCCATCAAGCCGTGGATCGCGCCGAGAGTCGACTACAGCCGCGTCGAGCCGGAGGGCGGCTCCGCGGTGAGTTCGACGGATTTTGCCTGGAGCGCGGGTATCGACCTCGGGTTTCTCAGCGGACTCGGGATTCACGCCGCCTACGACTGGCTCCGGCGCGATGGCACGACGTTCTCGACCATCGGCGTCGGTGGCAGCTACTCCCTCAAGACCCCCGGCTTCTAGTGCGGAACAGACCGCCGGCGTACCGTCTAGCGGTGGCACTCGTGCTGTTGCTCGCGTCGACCGCTTGCTCGCTCACCTACGATGCCACGACGCTCGGCGTGCCGGCTACGTTGGCCAGTTCGGCATCCGAACCGGCGGTGGGAGAGCACTTCGAGGTGACCTCACGGGCGGTCTGGGGGCTGTGGGGCTTGTTGAGTCTGTCGAAGCCGGACCTGCAAAAGGCCCTGGCCCATCAGGTGGGTGATGGCGTCGCCGTGGCGGACATCAAGATCAAGAGCAAAGTGCGGTTCAGTGACATTCTGATTACCGGCATCACGCTGGGCCTGTTGTCATCCCGATCCGTCACCGTCGAAGGCACTGTCGTCGAGTAATACCCGGTCGATGAGTTGGGCGGACCGCTCCGCGGCGCCGACCCCATCCTGTACGACCCGAAGGGCCCGTTCTCCCATGGCTCTTCGGGTCTCGTCGTTCAGGAGCCAGGCACGCCACACCGCGACCAGGTCGGCCACCGGATCCTCGGTGCCGAGGGCGGACGCGCCCCCGGCGCGTAGCAGTTCTCCAGCGTCACGGCTGTAGTCCCAGCTCGGCCCGAATGCCACCGGAATCCCCCAGGCGGCCGGTTCGATGACCGAGTGAATGCCGATCGATCCCATCGAGCCTCCGACGAAAGCCATGTGCCCGGCGCCGTAGATCGTCGCAAGAACCCCCAGTCGGTCAATCAGGAGGATCGGGGCCGGACCTCGGTCCTCACCCAGACGCACCGGCTCCGGCAAATCCAGCTTGGCTGCCGAGCGCTCGACACCGGCAAGATGCTGCTGGCTCGGCTCGTGCGGCGCCACGATCAGCCGGGCATCGGGAAACTCCTGGCGTATGCGTCGAAAGGCTGGCAACAGAACCGCCTCATCATCCGGCCACGTCGACCCGGCAACCAGGAGCGGGCCGCCTTCGGCCAATTCCAGCAGGGGATCGTCGGAATCGGTCTGCCGGACCCGCTCCATCACCGAATCGTATCGCGGATCGCCCGTCACCGAGACTCGCTCTGGTGGGACGCCCAATGCCGACAATCGAAGCGCGTCCTTCCGGGCCACGGCCCCGGCGGCATTGAGCGCCCTGTAGCCGGGAGCCAGGAGGGCCCTGGCGGGCCACTTTAGCCGGCTGCTTCCCGAACGCACCGTGCCCGCCACCAGCACGACCTTGCATCCCTCCGCCCGGGCGCGGCACGCCAGCTCGGGCCACAAGTCCAGCTTGGTGAAGATCAGCGCGTTGGGCCGAAGGGCCCTCAGGGCGGCCGTGACGTCGGCGCGAACGTCGTATGGCAGATAGCCGCTCACATCGACCGGCATGGTGCTCGCAAGCGCCTCGGCCGAGGGGCTGAAGAAGGTGTATGCGTACTGCCAATCCGGATGCCGGGAACGCAACTCCAGGAGTACCGCTCGAGCCTGCAGCCCCTCTCCGACCGACGGGGCATGAAGCCACAAGAGTGGACGGTCGGGGTCCCGACTGGCGTCGCCCCAGGCCTGCATGAGATCCAGGGCCGTTCTCCGGCCGGCGTGTCCCAGTTTGAGTTTGGGCGCAAAGGTCCCTGCGGCGGGGACGAGCCCGCGAGCCAGGAAGATCCCGGCGCGGTACAACGGAGAGGTCCGGGGCATCGGCGGGGAATGATGCCGGGTCCCGCGGCGGTCGTCAACCTGGGCTCGCCTTGGCTCGGGTTATGTTCCCCATATGCTATCTCTGCCGCCCGCTGCCTATTGGCGCCTGACGAAGCGTCCGCGCTACGACCTCCTCTTCGCGCTGCCGCTTCTGTTGGCCTACGAGTTGTTGGCCTTCAGCCTGAGCCACGATGCCATCGCCGGGGTCCGCAACGGCGCGGACGTAGTCCTCAAGAGCGCATTTCTCGCCTTGGGAGGGCGGTGGGGGTTGGTGGTGTTCGGTGTTCTCCTGGTCGGCGGAGGCGCCATACGGGTGATCTGGGACCTCAAGGCCAACGGGCGTCCACGGGGCGCGGTGTACCTGGGGATGGCCGGCGAGTCGGTCGGCTACGCGCTGATGTTCGGCGGGGTCACGAGCATCTTGACCGCGCTCATCCTGAGCCGGTGGACGCCGCTGGCTCTTGCGGCGTTCGACCAATTCGATTTGGCTACGCAGCTCATGATTTCGCTGGGCGCCGGGTTGTATGAGGAATTGCTGTTCCGCGTGTTGTTGGTGGGTGGACTCGCGACCCTCGGTCGCCGGGTGTTCAAGTGGTCGACCGCCTGGTCGGGTGTATTCGCCGTCACGGTTGGGGCACTGGTCTTCTCGCTCTTCCACTACGTCGGGCCCTACGGCGACCCGTTCCAAATCCCGTCATTCACCTTCCGCGCGATCGCCGGGGTGTTGTTCAGCGGCCTCTATCTGTTGCGTGGGTTCGGGATCACGGCGTGGACGCACGCGCTCTACGATGTGTTGTTGGCGCTGGGCGGTACGCAATAGGCCAGCCGCCTCACTTCCCCGTCTTCGCCGCGTAGATCGAATCCAGGACCTGCCGGAAGATCGGCATGGGATACGCCCCGGGCAGTAGCATGCCTTCGATGTAGAACGCCGGGGTACCGGTGGCGCCAGTCCGCTGTGCGCCCTCTGCGTCCTGCAGGATCTGCGGCCGTGTTTCTTCGCTTTGCAGGCATGACGCGAGCAGAGTCTTGTCAATGCCTGCCGAGTCAGCCAGGGAAAGGAGGAACTCTGCGGGGTCCCTGACCTCGGCCCACACCTCCTGGTGGATGAACAACAGATCGTGGACCGGCCAGAAGGCGTCCTGCTGGGCGGAGCACATGGCTACTTCGGCGGCGGAGATGGCGTTGGGATGCAACTGCGGGATGGGGAAGTTGATGAACACCCACCGCACCTTGCCGGTCTTGATGTATTCTTCCTCGATCAGCGGGAAGGTCTCGAGCGTGTGCCGCTGGCAATAGGGGCACTGGAAATCCGACATTTCGTACACGGTCACCGGGGCGTCGGCCGAACCCTTGGTCCGCGGGGCCAGGGGGTCGTCCTGTTGGTCTGAACGGGCGGGACCGGGCATGACCATGGCGCCCAGAAAGAGCAGACTCAGGGCAGCAGTGAACAGGGGCGTAAGTGAAGGGAGCGAAGGACCGCGGTTTTCCATTGCATGGTCTCTCAGTAAGTGGCTAGGCGGGTGCCGTTGCTGCTGTCCAGGTAGAGGGTATCACTGTCTATGGGAACGTTCCAGTACCATTCGGAGTTCGGGTCGAGAACGTCCCAGGCCCGGGCGTAGACCCACCAGGGCCCACGTCCCAAGGTCAGGCCCACGTAACCCCGAGTGTCGGTCGTATCACTCACACCCTGACGGCCGGTCCGATCGACGAAATTCTTGACCAGGGTATCGTAGCCCGCGAAAGTCGCCTCCTCCCACGTCCGCACTTCGCGTCGCAGGCTGTCGCTCATGGGTACGAAACTGTCCCGGGCCCGCTTCAGGTCGCGGGCACCGGCCTCCCGTAGGCTCTCGGCCCGCTCGAGGGAATCGCTCAGCAGGGCGAATTGCTGGAAACCTGCCCGGTATGCCTCCGCGTCCCGGGGCAGTGTGTCCAACTCCGCCTTGAGGGCGTTGAGAGTGTCCCGGTACCGCTCCACCCGGGCTGCGGCCCTGGCGAAGGCCAGGTAGGGGCCGCGGAACGCCTGGAACAGACTGTCCAGCACTCTGACGTGCGGGCGGGGACGTTCAGCGTTCGCTTCCAGCATTGCGAGCAGGCTGTCCCGGTCGTACGGCAGGACAATGATCGGTACGCCGGGTGCCGCGGTTTCCGTGGATTCGAGATCCGGGAGCTCGACCTGGATGGTAACATCCCGGGTTACGTCGCAGCCGATCAGACTCGTGAGCAGGCCGGTCCAGCAGAGTGTCGACTTCAGGGTCACGGGACATCCCATGTGGCAAGGGTGAACGATTGACGGCCTCCAAAGCTAAACCGGGCTGCAGGCGCACTCCACCGAAGACCCAATGCACAACGGCCCCCCGGGATGAACCGGGAGGCCGTTCGGCTGGATGGGTCCGGCCTGCCTCAGCCGTCGATCTCCGTGGGCAGCACGTACTTCAGCGGGTTGACGGCGCGGCCGTTGACGTGAACCTCGTAATGCAGATGGGGTGCTGTGGCCAATCCGGTCTTCCCGATCAGAGCGATGCGGTCGCCCCGCGCTACCCGTTGGCCCGGCTTGACCAGGATCTTCGACGCATGCGCGTACTTGGTGACCACCCCGTAGCCATGGCTGATCGTGACCGTGTTGCCGAAACCAGAGCGCCACCCGGTCGATTTCACGACCCCGGCAGCTGGCGCCAGGATGGGTGTGCCCTTGGGGGCGGTAATGTCGACCCCCTTGTGTGGCCGGGCATAGTGGAGAATGGGATGCATCCGCATCGCCTTGTACCCGCTCGACAGCCATCCCTGCGTCGGGATGATGGATGGTGTGGCTTCCAGTTGCTGGTTGTGGGAAGCCAAACTATCCATGGCTTCCTCGAACGACGACGCGAGGAGATTGGCCCGGCGGATCATGGCGTTGAGGTCTACTCGGACTTCCCTTGCCCGAAAACCCAGCACCCCGGCCTCGGCCAGTGAATCGTCGTAGCCCGGTGCGGCCGGGCCGCCGATACCGGCTTGCAATACCTGGGGGTCGATCGGGTCGAGGTTGGCCAAGACCCGATACCTGGAATCGCGCTGGCTGATGGTCGCCAGCGTGTCTGTCAGATCGGTCAGTTTGCTGTGCAGGCGGCCAAGCTCTTCCGCCAGTAACGCGTTCTCACGTTCCAGTCGGGCGGCGTGCGCCAGGTCGATCCTCCTGGACACCGTGACGCACCCGAAGACCAGCGCGGACAACACTAGCACGGTGGCACCAGTCGTGACCGTTTTCAGGACGGTCGTCGACACCTGGAGCCTGCGCGAGGCTCCAGATCCGTCGGGAATGACCATCAAGGTCCAGCGGCGTAACGCCATAACGTGCACCGTCTCTAAGTTCAAGTATCACAATATCTTACGCACCTAGCACCAGAGGGGTTTCGACCTCCGGATTACTCCAAGGGATGGTAAGATGTGGGCCTCCGCAAAGGCTGTCAAGATTCCGAATGACACGTCAAAATCTTTGACTGTCAAATACTTTTCGCCCCCCCGTCCTTGGGAAACAGGGCCTCTCCCTTCGTAGTGTCGGCGCCGTCAACGGGGGGCTGCAGCAGGGTGTCCCACCTCGCCTCCGCCGCCTCACCGGGCTGACCCAGCGCCTGCCACAATTGCTCCGCCTTGCTCGGCATGAACGGACCAACCATGACGCAGAGGCGGTACAGGCAGCGCGCCAGGCTGGCCAGCGCAGTATCGAGTTGGGCCTCTTCTCCGGCTTTCGCCAAGGCCCACGGGGCCGTTTGGGAGACATACAGATTTGCGGCCGACACCAGCGACCAGGTTGCTTCGGCACCGCCCCGGATGTCGATCGCGTCCATGGCCTTCTGGTATTTCTCCATGGCAGACCGACCCAGTTCGTCAAGCGCGGTCGCCGGGGTGTCAGCCGGCACCCGCCCGTCGCGATACTTGCCGAGCATGGCCAGCGAGCGCGACGCAAGGTTGCCTAGTCCGTCCGCCAGGTCCGCGGTGTATCGTCCATCGAAGCGATCCCAGGTGAAGTTCCCATCGGCTTCGTACCCGACCTCCCGCAACAGGAAGTATCGCAGTGCGTCCGGTCCATGCCGGCTGATGGCGTCGTCCAGGTTGACGGCGACCCCTGCCGATTTGGACACCTTGGTGCCGGCCCACTGGACGTACCCGTGGGCCCAGATTTTCTGCGGCAGTGCGACGTTGGCGCTGAGCAACATGGCGGGCCACAGCACGCAGTGAAACCGAGTGATGCCTTTGCCGATGATGTGCAGGTCGGCGGGCCACAGCGACTCGTATCCAGCCTTGGGGTATCCCGTTGCCGACAGATAGTTGATCACCGCGTCGAACCAGACGTAGATGGTGTAATCCGGTGTGCCGGGGAAGGGGATCCCCCAGGGGAAATGGGCCCGGGAAATGGAGATGTCGAGCAGGCCGTCTTCCAGCAACCGGACGATTTCGTTCCGTCGGATCGAAGGTTCCACGGCCAGGCGCCCCGAGGTGATCAACTCGAGGATTGTGTCGCCGTAGCGGCTGAGCCGGAAGAAGTGATTGCGTTCCTTGGTTGGCACGAGTTCGCGTGTGGGATGTTCAGCGCAGTGGCCATCGACGATCTGGTTGGGCTGTTTGAACTCCTCGCACCCTACGCAGTACAGTCCTTCGTAATCCCCCATGTAGATGTCGTCGGGATTCAGCCGCTGGATCTCCGAGAAGAGATGGGTGACTGCCCGGCTGTGGCGGGGCTCGGTCGTTCGAATCCAGTCATCGTAGGAGCACAGCAATGCATGCCAAGTCGATTCGAACCGTTCCGAGATGTCGTCGACCCAAGCCTGGGGGGCCATCCCGTGTTCTTCCGCCGTCTGGGCCACCTTCTGGCCGTGCTCGTCCATCCCCATGACGAAATGCACCTGGTCGCCCCGCAGACGCCGGTAGCGGGCGATGCAGTCGGCCCCCACCTTCTCGAGCGCGTGACCCAGATGGGGGTCGCCATTGGAGTAGTCGATGGCGGTGGTGACGTAGAAGCTTGCCACTCAGGCCTCTGGTTTCGAAGGACCGTCCGGTCCACGCGGCCGGCGTCGCCGCCCTCGCCGGCGCCGGCGTGAACGGGCCCGGGCCGGTTCCTGTGTCTGTTCCGCAGCGGGCGTCGTCGTCCCGGAATCCGCCGGCCCTGCGGGCACCTCGGTGGCGCTCGCCTGGACGGCCGGAAGGGGCATGGCCTTCTCGTCGGCGGTTTCAATCTCTTCCCGCAGCTGGGCCAGGGGGATGATGCGCGACTCCGAATTCGTCCCGCGCAGGAACACCCGTTCACGAAAGATGTCGACCGCGATCACCTTCTCCGGCCCCACGCTGGTCCGCAGGGTCTTGCCTTCCTTCGGGAATCGCTTGCGCGAGGCAACGTAGAAGTCGTGCTCGTATTTGAGACAACAGAGCAGCCGGCCGCAGCCGCCCGAGATTTGTGCCGGATTGAGGGCCAGGCGTTGATCCTTGGCCAAGCTGAGGCTCACGGGGGACAGCTCCGTAAGCCATGTCGAACAGCAATACTCCCGGCCGCACCTCCCCACGCCCGTGAGCTGGGCGGCTTCGTCACGGACGCCGATCTGGCGCAGGTCGATCCGGGTGCGGAACAACGCCGCCAGGTCGCGCACCAGCGCCCGGAAATCCACCCGTTGCTCCGCCGTAAAAAACACCGTGAGCTTGTTTCGGTCCCACTGCCATTCGGCGTCGCTGACCTTCATGGAGAGGCTGTGACTCTTGACCCGCTCGAGCACCTTGCGTCGAACTTCCTCTTCCGACAGCCGCAGCTGGCGTGCGGTATTGACGTCGTCTTTCGACGCGCGCCGGAGAACTCGCTTGATCTTGTCGGTTGAGGGAGTCTTGGATGATGGGCAGCCGCTGCATGAGGAGCCGCACTTCTTGAGCGCCACTTCCCCCAATGCGCTGATGCGACCCAGGTCTTTGCCGCGCTCTACTTCTACGATCACCGCGTCCTGCAAACGCGGATCGTCTTGCTCATCGGTCCATTCAAAGAACGCGCGGCGCGTCCCCTTGAATCGGACCTCTATTGTCTGGGGCATTACGCCTCGGTGTATGCGCCGATCGCGGCAAACTTTTCCGCCCGTCGACGGACGAGTTTGTCAGGTTTGAGTTTCCGGAGCTCCGTCACGTTCCGAATGAGGGCGTCCCGGAGGGCTTCACCGGCCGCTTCCGGGTCGCAGTGAGCGCCGCCCGGCGGTTCGGGGATGATCTCGTCGATCACACCCAGTCGCTCGAGGTCCGTCGCCGTCAACTTCAGCGCGTCCGCGGCGCGTTCACGCTGAGAGGCGTCCTTCCACAGGATGGCGGCACACCCTTCGGGGGAGATCACGGAGTAGACCGAATTCTCCATCATGAGTATGCGATCGGCCACGCCGAGCGCCAGGGCGCCACCCGAACCGCCTTCGCCGATCACTACCGAAACTATTGCGGTGGGCAAGGCGGCCATCTCAATGATGTTTCGGGCGAGGGCCTCCGACTGGCCTCGCTCCTCCGCGCCGATGCCGGGATAGGCTCCCGGGGTATCGATCAGGGTGATGACCGGCGCCGAGAACTTGGCCGCCAGGAGCATCATGCGCAGGGCCTTCCGATATCCCTCCGGGTGGGGCATGCCGAAGTTGCGCTGGAGGTTTCCCTTGGTGTCACGGCCCTTCTGATGCCCGATCACCATGACCGAGATCCCGCCCACCCGAGCCCACCCGCCCACTATCGACGGGTCGTCCCGATAGAGCCGGTCGCCGTGGAGTTCGATGAAGTCGGTGAAGATGGTGCTCAGGTAGTCCAGCGTGTAGGGTCGCCGCGGGTGGCGGGCCACCAGCACCCGCTGAATCGGCGAGAG
Organism: Gemmatimonadales bacterium; assembly: GCA_036443495.1. Taxonomy (GTDB): domain Bacteria; phylum Gemmatimonadota; class Gemmatimonadetes; order Gemmatimonadales; family GWC2-71-9; genus N074bin45. The sequence goes on from JAZFYL010000083.1 coordinate 15,091, forward strand.
GTTCTCGTAGATATGTTCCTGGAGGATCTTCAGCTTCGTCTCGAGCTGGCCGAGTTCCTGGGTGATGTCGATATCACGCTCTTCGCCGACGGTCTTCAGATCGTCGATCTCGCGCTCCAGTTCGAGGAGAGGCTTCTCGAAATCCAACGTGTACGCGGTGGCCCTGGGCTACTCCGCTTTCACGTAGTGTACCGATTCGGCCCCCAGAAGTCCCTGGAGGGCGGTTATCAGTTCGTCGTCTGCTGCCACCCGCATCTGCCGGGCCCGGAGTCGCAACGCCTCACCGTTTCCGTCGTTCCACTCAATATAGACCGGCGCCGGGCCCGGATGAGCCGCGCACAGGGCCGCCACGGCCCGGAAAGCCTTGGGGTCTGGGGCATCGGGCTTGCGCCAGCGGAGGCTCACCGCCATGGCGCCCGAGGTCCGGAATTCTTCGAGCGGACGCACCGACTCGACCACGAAGGGCGCGCGTTCCTCCCCACGGTCGCGGGTGCTGTACCCTCCCCGCAGGAGCGCCGCGGAGTCCGAAGTTACCTTCTGGTTGAGTTTTGCCCAGGCGTCCGGGAAGACGATGGCCTCCGCGGTACCATGAAAGTCTTCCAGCGTCAGCCGGGCGTATTCCTTGCCGGTCTTCTTGGAGATCTGACGCTTCACCACTGTGATGACGGCGGCGATGGTCACCTCGTGCTCGCTCCACTCTCCCAACGTGGCGGTGGTGCGGGTGCCGAACAATTCTACCTCACGGCGGAATCGCTCCAACGGGTGGCCCGAGATGAAGAACCCCAGGACCTCTTTTTCCCGGGCCAGGCGCTCAGCTTCCGACCACGGCGGGATATCCGGAAGCGGCTGGCGCGTCACCTCCGCCGTCTCCGACGTGTCGCCGAACAGCGACTCCTGGCCGACCTCACGTTCCTGTTGCTGCAACTGCGCCTCACCCATGGCGTGCTCCAAAACCTCGATGAGCTGCTTGCGGTGGCCGCCCAACGAATCGCACGCCCCGGAGGCAATGAGCGATTCCACCACCCGTTTGTTGCACAGCCGAATGTCTATGCGGCCCGCGAAATCGAGCAGGCTGTCAAACGGTCCCTGGCCGTCTTCCCGAGCCCGTAGAATCGACTCGATCGCCCCCGCGCCAACGTTTCGCACCGCGCCGAGTCCGAAGCGAATCCGCGTATCGCCGACGACCGTGAACTTGTACCCCGATTCCGCCACGTCCGGCGGCATCACCTCGAGCCCCATCTCCCGCGCTTCGTTGATGTACTGGACCACCTTGTCGGTGTTCCCGATTTCCGACGAGAGCAGCGCCGCCAGGAATTCGGCGGGATAGTGTGCCTTGAGCCACGCCGTTTGGTACGACAGGAGCGAATACGCGACCGAGTGGGACTTGTTGAAGCCGTACCGGCCAAAGGTCTCGATCTGGCTGGAGATGTCTTCGATGAGATTGCGGTCGTGCCCCAACTCGACCGCCCGCTCGACGAACTTGCCCAGCTCCTGCCGAATCAGCTCCGCGTCCTTCTTGCCAACCGCCTTCCGCAGGACATCCGCTTCGGCCAAACTGAATCCAGCCAACACGTTCGCGATGCGCATCACCTGTTCTTGATAGGTGATGACGCCGTACGTCGGCTTCAGCACCTCTTCGAGCGCGGGATGCGGATAACGGACTTCTTCCTTACCCAACTTGCGCCGGATGAACACCGTGTGCATGCCGGCGTCGAGCGGGCCCGGACGCATCAGAGCGTTGCACGCCACCAGGTCGTCGAACCGGTCGCAATGCATGTTGCGGAGGGTTTCGGTAGCCAGAGGGGACTCGAACTGGAACACCCCTGCGGTGCGGCCACTCCGCAGCAGCTGATACACCATGTCCTCGTCGAGCGAGATCTCGTCGATGTCCAGGGTGAGGCCATGTCGCGCTTCGATGGCCTGCACGGCATCGTGGATGACCGTGAGGGTCTTGAGCCCCAGCAGGTCCATCTTGAGCATGCCCACCTTCTCGAGCGCGACCATGTCGTACTGGGTGATGATCGAGTCGGCCCCGTTGCCGGTCTGGCCGGAGCCTCTGTTCGGGGCGGTGCAGACCGGTACGTACTCGCGGATGGGACCCGGCGCGATTACCACGCCGGCCGCGTGTACCGAGGCATGGCGCGAAATGCCTTCGATCCGGGAGCTGAGGTCGACCATGCGCTGGTAGACCGGCGCCGAGGACGTCAACTTCCTGAGTTCGGGGACCTTCTTCACGGCCTCCGGAATGGTCAGACTGTAGGCCGGCCCGGAGGGGATCAACTTGGTGATCTTGTCGGCTTCGGCCGGCGGGATTTTCAGCACGCGAGCCACGTCCTTGACGGCCGCTCGAGCCTTCATGGTGCCGAAGGTGATGATTTGTCCGACGCTGTCGTGGCCGTAGCGTTCCCGGACGTACTGGATCACCTCGCCGCGCCGTTCGAAACAGAAATCGATGTCGATGTCCGGCATCGACACGCGTTCCGGGTTCAGGAACCGCTCGAACAGCAGGTCGTACTTGAGGGGGTCGACATTGGTGATGCCCAGACCGTAGGCAACGATCGACCCGGCAGCCGATCCGCGTCCCGGGCCCACCGGAATCCCTCGTGTCCGGGCCGCCTCGATGAAGTCCTGCACGATGAGGAAGTACCCGGCATACCCCGCAGTGTTGATCACCCCCAATTCGTAGGCAAATCGCTCGCCGACATCGTCAGGCAAGGGGTCGCCGTAGCGCCCCTTGAGACCTTCGAGCGTCAGGTGTTCGAGCAACTCCTCATCGCTCTCGAATTGTTCTGGGCGGGGGAACTCCGGGAGGAAATAGCGCTTCTCGAAGTCGAACTCGCACAGGTCCGCCACCTGCTGCGTGCTATCGATGGTCTCCCCGTGGTCGGGGAACAAGGCCCGCATCTCCGCCTCGGTCTTGACGTACGATTCCTCTCCCGTGAAGCGAAAGCGATTGGGGTCATCCAGGTCGCTGCCGGTGCCGATGGCCAACAGGACGTCATGCGCCTGGGCGTCTTCCCGACGGAGATAATGGGCGTCATTGGTCGCCACCACCCCGATGCCGAGCTCCTGTCCCAGACGCAGCATCCCCGCGGCAACGATCTCCTCGTCCCGGATGCCGTGTTTCTGGATCTCGAGCCAGAACCCCTCGGGGCCGTATGTCGAGGCAAACCACTCGGCCGACTTCTTGGCCTCCTCGTACTTGCCCTGGCGGAGGTACAAAGCCACTTCGCCCGAAAGGCACGCGGCGAGGCACACGATGCCTTCCGAATACTCGGCCAAGGATTCCTTGTCGATACGGGGCCGCCGATAGAACCCCTCGGTGAACCCGAGGGAGGTCAGGCGCACCAGGTTCTTGTAGCCCGCCGCGTTCTTGGCGAGGAGCACCAGGTGGCTGTAGTTGGCCGGGGCCCATGAAGGACGCTGCTGCTCCCGACGCGATCCGAAGGCCAGGTAGGCCTCGAACCCGAGAATGGGCCTGATCCCCTGCGTCCTGGCCTCCTCATGGAACCGCCACGCCGCGTGCATGTTGCCGTGGTCGGTCACCGCGAGGCTGTCCATGCCGAGCGACTTGACGTGACTCACCAGCTCGGGGATGCGATTCGCTCCATCGAGGAGGGAGTACTCGCTGTGGGTATGGAGATGGACGAACGCCATGGCCGCCGTATCAGCCGGGACGCGGGGTCGCCGCGCCGGCGAAGCAGGAACCCGCGGTGTCCCCTCCCTGCCGGTTGGCCCGGTAGGTTGTCGAACCCACGCGCGCGAACACCGCCCGTAGCTTGGGCCGTTGCGGTTGCAGGGGTTCGAGGAAGAGTCGGCTGGGTCCCGTAGGGATCGTTGTGCCGGAAAGAGCCGGCGTCTTTCAACCCGGCTATCTCCGGCTCGAAAACCGGTTCCCTGCAACCTATCCGGCCGGTACCGAATTGTCAAAGGTGTTGTCCTGCTTTATGTTACAGCCTTGGTGACTGGACGACACGCCTTCCCGATCAGCCGCGCCGCGGTGCCCTCGCGCCGCCGTTGCAGCCCCTCCTCGGTCTCTCGCGCTGCCACCGGTATCGTGATGGCCATGGTGCTGCTCCTGGGCTTGCCTGTGCCTAGGATCGAGGCGCAGGGCCCCGTGCCGGTGGTAACACACCTGCCGGCCACCGTTCGGGCCGCGGGGCTCGCAGGGGTCAGCGTGGCTCTCGTGGGCGATGCCGGCACCGTGTTCGTCAACGCCTCAGGTCTCGCGACCATCCGCCACATCGGGATTGAAGGGATGCTCTCCAGCCTGCCGGATCCGGCCCGTCAGGCAGCCGTGTCGGGTGCCGTACGGGTGGGGCAATTCCACCTGGGGATCGGGTACCAATACCTGGAACAGCCGCCGGGCCTCGCCCTCCGGAACAACACCCTGTGGGTTGGTAGTCTGGTCTATCGCTTCGGGATGTTTGCCCTGGGAGCCTCGGGGAAATACGTGGCCGCCCGTGATTCGGCTGACGTCGTCAACCGGTCTCTGGCCGGGGACTTCTCCGGAACCATGGCCTTCTTTGATATCTTCGCGCTGGCCGTTAGCATCCAGAACGTTGCTTCTAGCACCCGGTCGGGTTCCGACTTGGCGCTTCCGACAGCCGGCCGACTGGGGATCATGATGCATTTCGTCGATCCCCAATCCGCTGGGCGGCTGATGGGCACAGTCGAGGTCGTTTGGACGGACGGGGAGGCGAGGCGGACCATCGTCGGAGGGGAGGCCGGCCTCGTGTTCAGCGGTATTGGTGTGGTGGGCCGGATCGGGTATGGCGGTCAGGGAGCCGCGACGGGCCAGACGCGGTTCGCGTTCGGCGGGAGCCTGGTGATCCACATGGTGAACGTCGACTATGCCTATCAGGACCGGACCGTTTTCGGAACTCCCGCCCACCGTCTCGGAATACGCCTGTCTCTGTGATGCGGAGGGCTGTCATGTTGCTCGCGATTCTGGTAGGTGTCCTGTTCGTCGGCTACGGCACGGCGTATGTCGCCAGTGAGGACGTCCGCTTCCTCACGCGCGCCGGGTTCGAGGAGAACCGCATCCTGCGCGCCCGCCGGCCGATCGACCGGGTCATTGCAGATCCGGGTACGGACCCGGACCTGCGGGCCGCCTTGGGCCTGGTCCTGGAGGTTCGGGACTATGCCGACTCCGTGGGGCTCGCGGCCAAGGAGACCTACACTACCTATGCCGATGTCGAACGCGACACGCTGCTGCTGGTGCTGTCAGCGTCACCCAAGGATTGTCTGTGCCCCTACACCTGGCGCTACCCGATCGTGGGCCGGGTTCCCTATAAGGGCTTCTTCGACTTCGACATGGCGCATCGCTCCGCGGCGGATCTGGCCGCACGCGGTTTCGACACATCCCTGAGGCCGTCAGCGGCCTTCTCGACCCTGGGGTGGTTCAACGACCCGCTGCTTTCGACGGCCGTCTCGCCCGACTCGGTCGAACTGGCCGCTCTCGTCTTCCACGAGATTACCCACAACACCGTATATGTGCCGGGCGCCGCCCCCTTCAACGAGGGGTTGGCCCAGATGGTGGGTTACTTGACGGCGGCGCAGTTTTTCGAGGAGCGAGGAGACAGCCTGTTGGCCCAGCGGGCGCGCGGGCGCTGGCAGGACGAAGTGGCGCTGTCCGCCTACTACGATCGCCTCACCGACAAACTCGACAGCTTGTATGGTCGCGAACCTCCGCCGGACTCGATCGCGCTGGAGGTCGGCCGGACTCGTGTCGGGGAGTGGGCTGGTGAGTTCCTGGCCGATTCAGTCGGGCCACGGTTGTCGACCTATCGTGTCGAATCGCGCGAGCCGCGCCCCATCAATAACGCCCGCATCATCGCACGCCGAATCTATCGAACCAAACTGAACCTCTTCGACGCATGGTATATGGCCAACGGCTGGGACGTGCGCCAAACCATGGGAGCGCTCGAGCCGGTGCTGGACGGGGTGACCGGAGCGGGAGGGGGAGGGGGAGGGGGGGACAGCGCCTACGTGGCTCTGGAACGAGCGCTGTCCGCGATCAAGGACTGATCCTGGGGGCCGGCTCCCGCGGCGTGAGACGCCGTTCCTGCAAGATGCAATTGGGGTGCTGCACCGTCTCCGACGCCGTGGCCAGGTCGATCACGGCGCCGTCGAGGTCTGACAGAATCCCGAGGATGTCCGCAGACGGCTGATCGGCCGGCTGGTGCAATACGAACACCAATCCCGCCTGCGAGCGTTTGACGAACGCCACCGCGTCGTCCCATGCCGCTTCTCCAGGCACCGGTGTGCGCGCCACGACCAGGGGGACGGCCGTCGCGTCGAAGTCCGGTCCCGCACTCCCGGAGAGGTCCAACTCTTTCAAGAGGAGGGACCACCCGGACCAGGCATCAGCCTGATAGAGTGACGTGAATTGCCACTCCTGTTCCTTGATGAACTGCGACAAACCGCGGATCAGCTCTTCCTCGCTCGGGGAATGCAGATCGGCGTGGTAGGTTAGCGGAACGGCCCCCGTCTCTGCGAACCACTGCCGCGAGGCGTGGAGATCGACGGGCTTGGTCGGACCAAACAGAGCATAGCGACGGGTCACCTCTACCTGGCGCCTTGCCTCTGCCTCCTGCTCCGGAAATTCGGCGGCCTCCGCGGCTCCCTCAAAGGCGACCTCCGCCGCCAGGTAGCGCCCCGCGCTGCGGAGGATCTTGCCCCGCAGGTGCAGCGTGCCGCTGTGGGGCTCCAGGGCGAACGCCCGGTCGAGGGCTAGCAGCGCCCGCGCGTATTCACCCAGGCGGTAGGCAGCATAGCCGGCCTCGTGCCAAACGAGGGCCAGGGCCGGATCCAGTGAGGCGGCGTGCTCCAGCGCAACCAAGGCCTCACGGTACCGTTTCTGCTCGACGAGCGCGGCGCCCTTGAGTGTCGCGGGGAAAGCGTCGTCTCCGAAGTGATCGGCCGCTTGTGCAGATAGTGCCAACGCTTCCTCGAAGCGGCCTGCGTTCCGTAAGAGCTGGAAGTACTCACCCCACGTGAGTTTTTCGTCCGGCTGGGCATCGATCGCCTCGAGGTACGCCTCTTCGGCGGCTTCGAGTTTCCCCTCCTGTAACAGTCGACGCGCGGTTGCGATGGCTTGCTCGCCTGGCTCGGTCGCGAATACGCGGAACTGCGATGTCGTGAACATTGGGCGAATCTAGCACGGGGGCGGGGAAGCGCCAGAGGGAGGTCAGAATCGCCTGAATCTCTCGCGCACCGAGGGAAAAAGTGTAGCTTCTCCCTGCTCAGTACCTTCCATTTTCGTCCTTTCACCGTGAGCCGAACCTTGGATCGTGACTTCGTAGAACGTGAGCGTGATCGAATGCTCGCCGAATTGCGTGCGTTCCTGGCTATCCCCAGCATCAGCACGTTGAGCGACCACGCCGATGAGTGCCAACGCGCGGCCGACTGGGTGTCAGATGAATTTCGACGACTGGGATTTCCCGTCGTCGAACAGTTGGACCGGGGCGGCAATCCCATCGTATGGGCCGTGGGGCCGGAGGTGCCGGGGAAGCCGACCGTCCTGGTGTATGGGCATTATGATGTTCAGCCTCCCGATCCCCTGGACGAGTGGGAAAGCCCGCCGTTTGAGGCTACGATCCGCGATGGGAACCTCTACGCGCGTGGCGCGGTGGACGACAAGGGCCAGGTGTACTGCCTAATGAAGGCGTACGAGGCCGTCCGAGACGCCGATGGCATGCCGCCCCTCAATATTCGGTTCATCATCGAAGGCGAGGAGGAGTTCGGCGGCCATGCCATCGAACGCTTGCTCACCGAAGAACCAGAGCGCACTGCCGCCGACGCCATTCTCGTCTGCGACACCTCGTACTATGCGCCCGGAATTCCGGCGGTCTACACTGCGCTGCGAGGCATCTGCTACGCCGAGATAGAAGTCGTCACCGCACGACGTGATCTCCACTCTGGCAATTATGGCGGTGCCGCTCCGAACGCCATTGAAACGTTGTGCCGGATGTTGGGCGATCTCAAGGGGCGCGACGGCGGCATCAACATTCCCGGATTATTCGAAGCCGTGGAACCGCCGAGTCAGGACGAGTTGGAGGCATGGCGGGCTCTGCCGTTTGACGAAGCGACCTTTCTCGACGAAGAGCTCACCACGCGGTCGCTCGCGGGCAGGGAAGATCACTCGGTCTTCGAGCGGCTGTGGGCCAACCCCACCTTCGAGATCCATGGGATCATGGGTGGGTTCACCGGGGAGGGAGCGAAGACCGTGATCCCCGCCAGGGCCACGGCGAAGGTCAGTCTCCGGCTGGTTCCGAACCAGCGCTGGAAAACGGTGCTCACCCAGCTGGAGGAGGCCGCGCGGGCGGTGGCGCCCGACTACGCCGACGTCGAGGTCCGCTCCATTCACGGGGCCGACCCCGTTCAGGTGGATGTGTCGCGCCCAGCGTTCGCCGTCCTGGATGCGGCGTTCACGGAGGTGGTGGGCCGGGGGCCGGTAGCCGTCCGCTCCGGCGGCTCCATCCCTGTCGTTTCGGTGCTCGGCCTCGAGGGGGCGCCGGTCCTGTTGACCGGGATCGGCTTGCCGGACGATGGATTGCATTCGCCGAACGAGAAGCTGAACCTGCAGCAGTTGTGGGATGGGGTGACCATCTTCGGCAGGTTCTTCGAGGGCCTGGCCAACGCATAACGGGGACTCGATCGAGTCCCCGTCAACACCCACAGCCGCACTGCTATGGAATGCCCTACGACTCCTCGGGATTGGGCTGGGTTGCCCCCGGCGGCGCGGCGTGCCGCGCCTGCAGTTCGTCTACGCCTATGACAGCCCTCACGGAGGCGATGATACCGGCCACCACGTCGTCGGCCCAATAGGGGTCCGGGCGGCTCGCCTCAGGCAGTTGTGAGGCCCGACCGTCCAGGTATTGGATCGCGGTGGTGATCCACTCCGCCTGCGCCGTGGGCACGATCGCCCAGCTTCCGGTGGACCGCAACTCCATATCCGCCAGTTCCTGGAGATCTTGTTCGATGCCGTCGGTGAAGGGAGTACTGCGCAGTCGGTCCGCCAGGGACTCCAGCATGTTGCGCCGCTCCGTCTCCTGCGGCTCAGGCAGCGGACTCAGGTAGTGCCGTTGGTCGGCGACCATCTCGGCCAGCCGAATGCACACTGCCCGGATGGGCGGCGTCAACTCGGACGGAGCCTCCGAGGCCCAACTGTCGGCGGCGCGCAGGATTTCCTTGGCACAGGACTCCGCTTGTGCGACGGTTGACTGGGGGAAAGGCGCATGCGTCATGACCGGAACGATCACAAGATTGACCGCCAAAGGCAACTCTGGGTAGGCAGGCGGCCGGGTTGGAATGCACGGGTGGAGGGAGGGCTGTTATGAGGCCGATGCTGCCAGTGCCAGGCGCAACCCATCGAGCGAAGTGACGATCGTTTCCCGTTCGAAGGCGCGACCCATGGCCTCGATCACGGCGTCCCGCATCAATGCCTCTAGCGGTCGCCCCACGCCGCCGGGCCCGAGTTCACGGGCGACACTGGTCATGTCCACGCCGTCGATTCCGCACGGGACGATCGCCGAAAACCGGGCCAGGTCGGTGGTTACGTTGAGAGCGAACCCGTGGAACGTTACCCAGCGCTTCACGTGGATACCGATGCTGGCGATCTTCCGGCCCTTGGTCCAGACCCCCGTCAACCCTTCCACCCGATCCGCCCGGATGGCCATGCGCGCCAGCGCGTTGATCAGCACGGCTTCGAGTTGCCGCAGGTACCAGTGGAGATCCTGGCGGTGCAGGGACAGGTCGAGTATCGGATACCCTACCAGCTGCCCCGGGCCATGGTAGGTAACGTCGCCGCCCCGCTCGATCTCGTGTACCTCATAGCCGAGACCTCCTAGCTGCTCCGCGGTCAGGGGCATGCTCTCCGTGCGGGTTCCACGACCCAACGTGATCGCGTCCGGATGCTCTACCAACAACAACAGGTCATCGGTGAGGGAGCCCTGGATACGGGCCTGGCATAGACGGCGCTGCAGATCCAGCACGTCCCCGTAGGGCTGGCAGCCCAGATCGACGACCCGCAATACCCTCATCGGGGGACGTCTTTCGCCTGCGAGTGCAGTAGGCGGCTCAATAGCAGAGCCCCGAGTCCGCAGACTACTACCAGGCCGAGCAGCCCTGACCGTCCCAGCAGGTGGTTGACGGGCATTGCCACGAGCATGCCGGCCGCGGTGGCGAACGCCGCAACCACAGATAGAGCGCCTCGCCGGTAGGTCGATCGGACCGGAGCCAACAACCCCCACATGGTGACCCCTGCGGCGATGATGCCGGTGAGCGTCCCGCCCACCAAGACGTAGTAAGGGGCTCCAGTGACGATCGGAGTATCCCCGGCCGGCGCGTCGGCAAGAAGAGTGGTGACCAGCCACAACGTGACGGCGATGATGCCGACACCGACCAGCACCGCGATGGCCAGGGAGAGGAAGGCTAGGCCGACACGGTCCTCATCTTCGATGGAAATCGGAGGAGGGCTGGGAGGGTTGATGGACATAAGGAACAGCTTTCCCCGTTTCGCCTCACGTGTGAACCACCCGCCCCAACGAATCCAGCGCCGCCTCGGCGGTTGCTTCGGATAGGGTCGGGTGGGCGTGGACCGTGAGATCGATCTCGTCGACTGTGAACTCGTTCTCCCGGGCGACGGCCAGTTCGTGGATCATCTCCGAGGCGTCGGCTCCGACGATGTGTGCGCCCAGGATCTCACTGTATTCCGTGTCCCTGATGATTTTCACGAATCCGTCGGTCGCGTTGCTGGCCCGGGCACGCCCGTTGGCACTGAAAGGGAACCGCCCCACTTGGTAATCCAGGTCCTGCTCCTTGGCTTGCTCCTCGGTGAGGCCGATGCTGGCTACCTCCGGGTGGCAGTACGTAACGCTGGGGATATTGTCGTAGCGGATGGGGTGGGGCGTGTGGCCGGCTAGCCGTTCCGCAACGACGACTCCCTCACGACTGCCCTTGTGAGCCAGCATCGGCGGGCCGGCAACGTCACCGATGGCGTAGTAGCCCTGCGCCGTCGTTTCCAGGGTGTCCAGGTTGACCTCGATGAATCCCTGGTCGGTCAACTTGGCGCCGATGTCCTCCAGGCCGA
>JAZFYL010000084.1:0-5213 GCA_036443495.1 Gemmatimonadales bacterium
GATCGGGATCGATGGCGGCCGGCAGCGGCCAGCAGACCGAGACTTCGCACCGCGCGAGCCACGGCGAAGCTTCGACCAGCCGCACGTTTCCCTGCAGCCCTTCCGTCGTCACGTCCTCGACTAACTCCCCGGCGGAGGGGGCGGGGGCGGGGGCGGGTGCGGGGGCGTAATCGTACTCATCCCCGACATCGGCACCGTCGACGAAACGATTTAGTCCGGACCAGGTTCGCCCGGTCCGTTTGTCGTGCACTTCGAAGGTCGCGTCGGGCAGCAGCCTGACCCGCAGGAGATCGTTCTCCAGTTGATCATCGGAAGCATGGACCGTCCCGGCGGCAGTGGATGGGGCCGGGTCGGCGACGGTCTGGAGCGCATAGGTCGCATGACCGAGTGCGGGCAGGTCGGCCAGGAGTTGCAACTGCACGACCCACTCCTGATCGCCGGGGGGGGAGTCCGACGGCGCAGTCAGGCGTGGTCCCATCGCCTCCTGGTACCGATCGAACCGCTCCCGCTGGTGCTCCCCGGACCAGTCGGTGTGCCAGTCCACGCCCCATACGCGCCCCACTCGGCGATGCCCGACCACGGCAAACGGCACCGCCCGGCCTTCATGGTCGACGATCGACAGCCTTGACGGGTCGGGAACGACACCGGGTAGAACGACCATGCGCTCGACCACTTCCGACCGGGTCCGCGGGAGCGGGTTGAACAGGGTGAGCCGACGTTCGCCGTCTCCGGCGGCCTCCCGCGCGAGCGCTGGCGTCAGGAGACGGAGATGGTCGCGGAGGAGTTGGTCGGAGGTCTGGGTCACCCCTTCGAACCGCGCCATCATCTGCCGGTGGACTTCGTCGACGCTACACCCACAGATGGAATCGTGCGGGTGATTTCGGAGCAACAGCTTCCATGTAGCGTCCAGGACGCCGGCTGGATAAGGGCCCAAACCCAAGGCGTGGGTGTACGCGGCCAGCGGTTCCACGCAGTCGGACAGGAGTGACTGCGCGGTGTCATTCGCCTGCTTCAGGTACATGCGGGTGGACCACACTCCCGTCAGGATGAACTGGCGCTTGCCGCTCAGGAATTCTCCCCGATAGCGCTTCTTGGCAATTCCTGCGGATTTCACCGCGTCGAGGTATGAGGCCAGGCTGGTATGGCGGAATTCGGTTTCCGGGTATGCCCGGCGCAGCGCCTCGAGGACCGAGCCCAACTCGCGTTGGGGAGGGTGATGGTCGCAGCCGTTACTCACCAGGCAGATCGCCCCATTGGATAGCGGGCGCATCTCGGCGAACAGTCGTCCCACCTGGGCAACTGCCAGCTCGGGCTCGACGGCACGCTCGGTCAGCGCGTTCCCCATGGCGGAGAATCCCAACCCCGCGGCGGCGCAGTAGCCGTCGCATTGGTTGACCGCGGTCACCGCACTTCCGTCCGGCGCTTCCCACAGAAACTCCCACCCCAACCGATCCAGTTCATCTCCGGTTCCGCGAGTGAAAACGAACGTGTCGATGCCGGCTAGGCCGAGGATCTGGGGCATCTGGGCGATGTGGCCGAAGGAGTCGGGCAAATAGCCCACCTTCTGCGGCGGGCCCACCTGGCGGGCGACCTGGTCGCCCAGCAGCAGGTTGCGCATGGTAGCTTCGGCGCTTACCAGGAATTCATCCGGCAGGACGTACCACGGTCCGATTGCCAGTGCCCCTTGCTCGACCAGCCGAGCGATTCGTGCGCGATCGGTGGGACAGGCCTCGAGGTAATCCTCCAGCAGAACGCTCTGACCGTCGAGCAGGAAATGAGTGAAGGCTGGGTCGGTGTCCAAGGCGTCCATTACCTGCCGGACCACCCGAACGAGGCTTACCCGGAACCTGTGGTAAGGGAGATACCACTCCCGGTCCCAGTGGGTGTGGGACACGACGTAGGCGATGGCCGGCCAGACTTGAGGGGTGAGGGGAGGGGAGGTCGCTTCCGGAGGGTCCTTGCTCGGTGAGTTCACGGAATGGCGCTCAGGCCGGGGGTTGCCGCGGGGCGGAGCGGGCCAGGCTATTCGACGAGCTCGACATCCTCGAACAGCGCCACATACTTGCCGGCCTGGGGCCCATCGGGGTGGTGCAGCCAGGCGCGATCGCTGCCCGGCTCGTGGTCGAATTCGCCCAGGTATACCCGATCGAGTTCCAGCCATTCGGGTGCATCCGGGTCGCGGCGACGCAGTCGGAACTTGGGCACGGCAGCCTCCTGGGGCGATACGATTGACGGGGTAGCGGCCAGTGGTGCTTTATCGACCCGATCCGGATCATTCGGGCAGGACTCGTGCGACCACCACGGTGACGTTGTCCGACGCTCCCCGCTCGAGGGTCGTCTCCACCAACCGGGTCCCAATGCTCTCCACCGTATCCGACGTGCCCAGCTGCTCGGCGATTTCCTCATCGGAGACGTGCTTGTTCAACCCGTCGGTGCACAACAACAGGACGTCGTCGGTTTCGAGATCGAGGGTGTACACCTCGGGATAGGCTTTGCCACCGATAGCGCTCGACAGGATGTGGCTGAAGGGAGAGTGCTCCGCGGTGGCCTCGGACATGACACCCTGGTCGATCAGATCTTGGGCGACGGTCTGGTCGCGGGTCACCTGGCTGAGGGTGTCGCCGCGGCGCAGGTAGCACCGGCTGTCCCCCACCTGAACGACGTAGGCCCGCCGGTTCACCACCTTCACCAGTGTGAGGGTGGTTGCCATGCCGTGCCGGTCGGGGTGTCGCTCGGCCTCCTCCCGAACCGCCTCGTGGGTGCGCAGCACCGCGTCGCGCAGTTCTTCGATGAACCGTTCTTCGGTGGCAGCATCCACGGTGTAGTAGCACCGCATGGCCTGCGCCACATAGCGGGCGACCGTTTCGAGCGCCGTCTCGCTGGCCTTTTCCCCGGCCTGCTGTCCCCCTACACCGTCGGCCACCATGAGCATCGCGGCCTGGCCCGGCTCGGTGAGCTGAGTCTGTTCCCTGTCGGGCAAACTGGTCTGCTCGATGTGGACCAGCTTCATCAGGGAAGCAATGAGGAACTGGTCCTGGTTGACTTTCCGGACCTTCCCGATGTTGGTCAGCCCAAAGGCATCCATATTCCCGCTTTTCAGCGTCATTCCGTCTCCCCGTATAGCCCCGTGGGCTGCCTACCAGAATGGAGCCGCCAACGGCGCTGAGCGCAAGTATCGGGCGGTCTGGCGGTCCGGCGGTCCGGCGGTCCGGCGGTCCGAGACCGAAAAAAGAAAATAGCAAACGGCCCGTCTGTTTTCTGCTTTCTGTTTTCTGTTTTCCCTCTGGCACCTGGCTTCTGGCATCTGAGTACCACGGCCCCATTAAAGGGCGCCGCGTCGTGCGAGGCCGGGAACTCGAATGCCGCTGGCAACACTACTACGGAGAGGGGACGCCGATCTCCGCTTGACGTCGCCATCGGCGTAGCGGTATGGTGGGCGGGCGGCTAGGAGCTGGGAGCTGATCGTCTACTCGTTGACAAGGTCAAGGATGCTGCACTACCGGCGCTACCTCACGTACACTATCCTCGCAGGCTTGGCCTGCACTTCACCACCGCAACAGCCTCCTCGGATCGTCATCGACGGTGAACTCGACGATTGGTCGGCGGTCCCACTGCTTGCCAGCGGGGGGGGAGTCTCGGACGAGGGCTGGGCACGCATGTGGGCCAGCAACGACGAGTTTGCCTTGTTGGTGCGCTTCGAGGTCCCGGAAGAAATCTCCCTCCAGAACGGCAATACCTTGGAGCTGTGCCTGGACACCGATGATGACAGCCTGACGGGCCAGTCGCTCGAGGGATTCGGCGCCGAACTCTGTTGGTCCTTCGGCGAACGTACCGGGCAGTTCGTCAGCGGGACGGGGACAGCGCCGGTCGAGCACCAGCACATCGGCCTGATCTCGGCGCCCACGGTAACCGGCCGGTCGTTCGAGGTCGCCCTGGCGCGCGACGCCGAGCCGGTGGACGGGCAGCTACTGTTCACGGGCAGAACGGTCGGCCTGCTCCTCCGCGACACCGACAGCGGACGGCGCCTGCCGGTGACCGGCGGCTACCACTATCGCTTCCAATCTCAGGCTCCCGCACCCCTGCACACCTTCCCGCTGGCCAAGCGCTCCAGCGAACACGTGCGCTTTCTCAGCTACAACCTGAACAATCACCTCACTGAGCCGGAACGGCGGGACGCGTTGGCGCGGGTCCTCAACGCCGTCGACGCCGACGTGATTCTGTTGCAGGAGATCCGAGACACCCCGACCGCCGAGGCCGTCGCCTACGTCAGGTCGCTGCTGGACCGGGGTGGCGCCCCATGGCACACGCTGAAGATCGGCGGCGAGAGCACGGTGGTCTTCAGCACCTTCCCCATCCTGCGTGCCGATTCCCTGGGTGATAGCGGCGGCTTGTTGTTGCAGCTGGGCAGCGAGGCGCAGATGCTCCTGCTGGTTGCCCTGTCAATGCCGTGTTGTGACGAGCAAGAGCGGCGAACCCAGGAGGCGGACCTGATAGCGGCCTACGTGCGAGACGCCAAGAGCGGTGCCGGTGATTTCCGGATCTCCGATGGCACGCCGATTCTCCTGATGGGCGACGCCAATCTCGTAGGCCTGCACCAAGACCGACTCACGCTGCTGAACGGCGACATCGTGGATCGGGAGACCTTCGGCGAGCCCTTTGCACCGGATTGGGACGACACACCTCTCACCGACCTGGTGCCGCGTCACACCCACCGGCCGTACACCTTTACCTGGCACGGCGAGGATTTCCCACCGGGGAGGCTCGATTACGTGATCTACAGCGACAGCCGCTTGCAGATAGGGAACCGGTATGTCCTCTATACCCCGGAACTCCCCGTCGAGGTGTTGCGGCGCAACGGGCTGGATGCCGGGGACACCGACGTGGTCACCGACCATTTGCCGCTCGTCGCGGACCTGATTCTGCATGAGTGAATCGGCACTCGCTGGCCGCCCATGACCCAACAGCAACGCATTACGCCCGCGGTCCTGTGGCACAACATGGTGGCCGGACTCACCGTGAGTTTCGTCGCCATCAGCCTCGGCGCCGCTTTCGGCATCCTCTCCGGGCGCGGCGCTTTCGCCGGCATCATCTCCGCCGGGATCATCGCCTTCATTACGGCGGCGTTGGGCGGCACACGGGTACAGACGTCGGGCCCCACGGCGCCCATGACGGCGGTGTCGGCCGTGGTGGTCGCGTTTGCCTACGACCAACTG
>JAZFYL010000085.1:0-6761 GCA_036443495.1 Gemmatimonadales bacterium
GCGAGCTGACCTACGGTATGCGGGCCCTCCTGACCAAGATGGTGGAGCTGTTGCCTACGCCGGACGAACGGCCGGCTCCGGCGGAGGCGGCGTTGCTGGGACGGGTATTCAAGACCATCTCGGAATCCCACGTCGGTGATGTGAGCCTGTTCCGCATCTATCAGGGGACGATCAAGAACGGTGCCGAGGTGTTCAATGCCCAGCACGAAGTGATCGAGAAACTGAATCATCTGTCGGTGCAACAGGGGAAGGAGCGGCTCGAGGTCACCGAGTTGGCGCCGGGGGACATCGGCTCGGTCGCCAAACTCAAGGACACGCACACCAACGACACCTTCTGCAGCCGGAGCGAACCGGTGCAACTGCCGCCGGTGCCATTCCCCGACCCGGTGGCGACCTCCGCCGTGATGGTCAAGACTCGCGGTGACGAGGACAAGCTGGCCGCCGGCCTCCACAAGCTGCACGAGGAGGACCCGACTTTCCATTTCGAATACAACTCGGAGTTGGGGCAGACACTCATCCACGGCGTGGGCGAGCGTCACTTCGAGATCCTGCTCCAACGCCTACAGCGCAAATTCGGTGTCCAGGCGGAGCTCACCCGGCCAAGAATCCCGTACCGGGAGACCTTACGGGGCACGGCGGAAGGGCAGGGCAAGCACAAGAAACAATCCGGTGGCCGCGGTCAATTCGGCGATTGCTGGGTCCGGCTCTCACCGTTGCCGCGCGGGGAAGGCTATGTCTTCATTAAACGCATAACGGGTGGAGCCATCCCCTCCAAATACCTTCCGGCGGTGGACAGAGGCATCCGCGAAGCGGCCGTTCGCGGCGTGGTCGCCGGATACCCCATGGTGGACTTTCAGGCGGAGTGTTACGACGGGTCGCACCACAGTGTCGATTCGAACGACATGTCCTTCAAGATGGCCGGCATCCTGGCCTTTCGGAATGTGGCCAAGAACGCGAAGCCGGTGCTGCTCGAACCGCTGGACGACATCGAGGTCTGGGTTCCGGGAGATACCCTAGGCGACGTCATGGGCGATCTGAGCGGCCGCCGGGGACAGATCGTAGGCACGGAACCCGACGGGCGGCTCACCAAGATCACAGCCATCGTCCCCCAGTCGGAACTGTACAAGTACTCGACGACCCTCCATTCGATGACCCACGGTCGGGGGACCTACCACCGGAAGTTCCGCGGGTACGTCGCGGCGCCGGCCGAGGTCGTCAGCAAGGTTGCCGAGGAATCCAGGGCGGAAGCCACGGCCGGCTAGCTGTCGCTTGGAGAAGTGGGCAGGGGCGCCGCCGGCGCGCACTCGCTTTCCCTCCCCAACTCAGGCCCTTGCCGCCTCACATCTCCGGCCTTCCCCCAACACCACACCCGCCCCTCCCTTGCATCTAGAAATTCCGACAAATAGATTCAGATATCAAGACTACTTGAGACACGTTCTCATCTACCACTTCTCTGGCCGTCCCACCCCCACGGCGCGGCCGGCAGTAACGGGATTCCAATACCGCATGGTCACCCTCGCTCGTGTCACGCTCGGGCTGGTCCTCGTCGGCCTGGCTCTACCAACGGTACGCTCCGAACCTCTTGCCGCGCAGGAGCGCGAACAGGAACAACGCCTGGCGGATTTGGAGCGCCAGGTCGCCCAACTGCAACAGCAGCTCGACTCCCTTCTCGCCGGCGAACTTGATGCGGACCGACTCGAGGAACTCCGCCGCCAGATCGACGCCATCAGCCGCCAAATCGAAACGCTCCAACTAGGCCAGGACGTGGTCGAGGCGACCGAGGGACGCTACGGCTTGGGTCCGGCTGCCTCGAAGGTCTACCGCGTGAAACGCGGGGTTTCGATCGGTGGCTATGGCGAGATGCTCTATCAGAACTTCTCGTCGACCCGCCAGGACGGCGGAGCCTCGGGCAAGAAGGACCAGATCGACTTCCTCCGCGCAGTCGTGTATGTCGGCTACAAGTTCAACGACAACATCCTGTTCAACTCGGAGATCGAGTTCGAGCACGCCTCCACCGGCAACGCCGGCTCGGTGGCGGTGGAGTTCGCCTACCTCGATTTCTCCCTGACACCTTGGCTCGGGGCGCGCGGCGGCCTCCTCCTCCTGCCTATGGGGTATCTCAACGAGTTGCACGAGCCGCCCATCTATCTGGGCACCGAGCGGCCCGAAACGGAGCTACGGATCATTCCGACCACCTGGCGTGAGAATGGCCTGGGTCTCTTCGGCGAAGCAGAGGGATTCTCGTATCGTGCGTACCTGGTCAACGGTTTCGACGCCGTCGGTGGCGGGTCCTCCAAAGCCAGCGGATTCGACGCCTCGGGCCTCCGTGGCGGCAGACAGAAAGGATCCAAGGCCCTGATCGAGGATGTCGCGGGGGTTGGCCGTATCGACTACCTGGGGCTGCTGGGTTTCAACGTGGGCACGTCGCTGTACTACGGCAATTCGGGTCAGGGGAACGTCGACGCGAATGGGCAAACCATCGCGGCCTCGACGTTCATCTGGGAAGGGCACGCGCAATACCGGGCCAATGGTTTCTGGCTGCGAGGCCTGTATGCGTTATCGACGGTCGGCGAGGTACCGCAGCTCAACGCCGCCAAGGGCCTCACCGGCAACGAGTCCATCGGCGAGCGCCTCACCGGATGGTACGTGGAAGGCGGCTACGATGTGCTGCACTCTGTCGCCACGCGGAACCAGCTCATTCCCTACCTCCGCTACGAACAGATCAACACGCAGGAGAAGGTCCCGTCCGGCTTCAGCGCCAATCCAGCCACCGACCAGACCATCACGACCGTTGGTGTGATGTGGAAGCCGATTACCAACGTGGCAGCCAAGGCGGACTACCAGATCCAGGAGAACCAGGCGCGCACCGGGATCGACCAACTCAACATTTCCCTGGGGTTCCTCTTCTAAATGGTGCGGAGTGCGGAGTGCGGAGTGCAGAGTGTGTGCGCGGTGCGCGGTGCGCCGTGCGCCGGGAGGTTCCGTACCGCGGTATCGCCCGCCCGCCCGACCGCCCGTCCGCCCGTCCGCCTCCTTGGAGCCCTCGGTGCGCTACTCGCCCTCGCTCTCGCCTCGACGGCTGCCAACGCGCAGGGAGTCACGAGCCAGCAGGCCGCCCTCGAGATGGCTGTTTCAGGCGCCGAGTGGGAGCGCCGCACCGCCTATCTGAGCGACGCCGACCTGGCGGTGATTGCCGGGCGGGCCGGGCCGGGAGTCGAGGTCGACGACGCGGTGGTGAGCTACTACGTGGCCCGCGTGGCGGGCGAGACCGTGAGTATCGTCTACTTCGATGCCCACTACGTCCGCACCCTGCAGGAAGTGATCATGGTCGCGGTTAGACCCGACGGGTTGGTGCGCAGAGTCGAGGTCCTCAAGTTCATGGAACCTCCCGAATACCGGGCGCCGGGCGGATGGCTGGAGCAGTTCCACGGCGCCCGTCTCGATGACGCATTGTCGCTCAAGGGGGATATCGTGGCGATGACCGGCGCGACCCTGACCTCGGAGGCCGTCACCGGAGCCGTCCGCCGAATGCTGGCCTACCACGGTTTCCTGCAGCCACTGGCCGAACCAACGAGAGGCGCAAACCCGTGAGCCGTTTCGAACGCTGGAGCCTCTGGATCTCCACGATACTCGTGGTCCTGACCGGTATCGGCCTGTTCGGCACCAAATACCTCATGACCGCCTCCGAACCGTGGGCCGTCATCAATCACCCGTGGCAACCGTGGCTCCTCAAGGCCCACATCGTCGTGTCGCCGTTCCTGATTTTTGCCGTGGGAACCATCACCCTGCGCCACATCTGGATGCACTACCGCTCGGGCCAGGCCCGCGGCCGTCACACCGGGGTCGTGACGGCCCTGGTGACCGTTCCCATGATCGTCTCCGGCTATCTGATCCAGGTGATCACGGCAGTCGGCTGGGTCAAGGCGATGGCCATCGCCCACATCGTTTTCGGCACGCTCTACGCCCTCGGCTTGAGCGCCCACCAGGTGGCCATCCAACGCCAGCAGCAACGGGACATCCGGCACGAGCCGCCCCGCCCGCATCCGTTGCGGCACAGAGCGCCGTCCGGGAGGCGGGCGACCCGTGAGCAGCGCATGCCGAAGGCCGGGCGACAACTTTCCCCGGATGCCTGAGATTCCCGACAGGTGGGCGGGAGGGTAACGATCAGTGTTTGGGTACGACATCGATCAACGCATCCCGGGGCTCGACGACATGCCGCTACTCGCGGAATATGTCGATCGCCTGCGGCCACACCAGCCGCTTGCCGGCTTTACCGGCCTATTCATTCAGCACCAACTTGGCACTCAGGTTCCGATGACCGAGAGCCTAATCGCCCTCGGGCTCGAACCAGAGTCGATCACCTGGCTCGACGTACCCTATACCGCATCGAGCCGGGTAAGACACCACCTCACAGACGTCTGCCGTATCCCCGCTGAGAACTTCTGGGTCAATCGGTATCGGGTGTTGGATTCATACGCGATGTACCAGCGTCGGCGTGTCCAGGAGTTGGTCCGCGACATGTTGGACCTCCGGCCCGAGCACGTGATCGTTCTCGACGATGGGGCCTACTTCATCGAGGCTGCTGCGGCGTTCAAGGCGCGACTTCCCGATCTTGCTATTGTCGAGCAGACGACACGAGGGTTCATCAAGATCGGCAATTACGCCGCCTTGAAACGTTTCAGTGCGCAAGTACCGATCATCAACGTCGCTGGGTCGCAACCCAAACTCGACCTCGAATCACCCTGGATCGGAACGGCCGTGATCGCTGCGCTCAACCATCACGTCGCGGCCCTGCACCAAGTGCGCGAGTCATACAATGTCGATCGGCCCACCAACGCACTGGTTTTGGGGTACGGTGCCATCGGCCGGCAGGTAGCGAAGGAGTTGCGAGGCAGGTACCCCGTTCATGTCTACGACCCCGACCCGACCATGGCCGGTCAGGCCGAGGCGGACGGATTCCGACCGTGGGATCGAGACGACTTCCACACCACGTTCGGCGTTGTCGTTGGATGCTCCGGCCGCCCGTCATTCGGGGTTGGTGACTATGTCTACCTGGAGGACCGAGCCATTCTTGTGAGCGCCTCGTCCGGGTCGGTGGAGTTCTCTCGCAAGGACTTCATCGATCTTGCGGCCACCAGTGGGGCCGACGACATATGGATCGACACCGACGGGCTCCATGAAGATCAGATCCACCGGCCGCTATTCCTCAATCTCGTCGATCGCGAGGCCGCCTTCCTTAACAGCGGCTTTCCAATCAACTTCGACGGGCGGGTCAATTGCATTCCCGCGCGCTACATCCAACCCACCGCGCTGGTGATGGTGCAGGGCGCCCTGCAGGCTGCTGCTGCGACCGAGCCCGGGTGCGTTCAGCTCGATCCCAAGTTCTGCCGATGGCTGGATGAAGCCTTCCGCAAGACGCTCGAGGAAGACGAACTCAGTCGGCTGCCGGCGTCTCCGACTCGGGAGCCGAGGCCGTGCTGGTAGTGCCGGCACCGCCGGGATCGGTGTCGACCATCGACGGCGCCGAGTACCGGCGGGCACCGGGGAAGTCGGGCCCGACCTGCTTCCGCTTGCCTACCATCTCCTCGATCTCGATACGAAACACGCTGGTCCGTGCCAGCTCTTCGGCGGTCGTCGCACGATAGTCTTCGCCCGGTGCCAAGTCGCCGAAGTACTTGTCGAGCAGCAACTGCAGCGCCTCCTTGGCCTCCGCCTCGTCCTCGACGACGTGCCCGCGGCCGAACGCCACGACAGAGGCGTATTCGCAACTGAACTCCAGTGCCGTATCCGCCGGCAGCATACGCCCGAGTTCCATGACCGTAAACGCGACCCCTTCGTCGCCCTCGATAGTGTCACGCGTGTGGCCATGTCGAGCGGTATGCAAGTAGATCGCGTGACGGGCTTCGTGGTACACGAACAGGTTGGCGTTGACGAACGGCTGGCCGTCTGCCACGGTCGCCATCACGCCTGTCGGCGCCGTGGCGAGCATCGTCTTGATCCAGGCGTCGTTATGCACGGCTCGGTCCCGCCGGCGCAAGGCGGTCCGGCCGGTAGTGGGCTCGCTCATCGGCTGCTCACCGCGTAGTCTCGTCCCAACCTGATCGTCTCCCGGATCAGCAGATCCAGGTCTTCCATCCGGGTGCGATGGTTGGTGATGCACACCCGGAGGGAAAACCGGCCCTTCAACCTAGTGTGCGAGGGGGCCGCGATCCCCTGTTCCTGGAGCGCCACCAGGATCAGCTCGTTAATGCCATTGAGCGCCTCGTGAGAAAGGTCAGGGGATACGTAGCGGTAATTGACTACGTTGAGGGGCACGGGGGCCAATAGCTCCAGTTCCGGGTTGGTCCGGACGAGTTCCGCCAGGTGGCGCGCCTGCGCCACGTTCATCCGCACGAGGTCAGCATATGCCCCGCTGCCATAGGCCTTGAGCGACAACCAGAGCTTGAGCGCCCGGAATCCGCGGGTGAGCTGCGGACCCTGCTCGGCGAATTCGATACTGTCTTTGCCGATTCCGCCGGGAACGTGGCTCACGTAGCCGGCGTCTCCGATCGCAAAGGCTGTGCGATGCGCGTCACCGTTCCGGAACAACACGGCTCCCGCCTCGATCGGCACCACCATCCACTTGTGCGGATCGCAGGCCAGGGAGTCCGCCCTCGACATGCCGGCGTTCAGCGGCGCCAGTTCGGGAACCAGTGCCGAGAACGCGCCGAAGGCGCCGTCGACGTGGAGCCACAGGTCTTCCCGTGCGGCGAGGCCGGCCA
>JAZFYL010000086.1:0-34449 GCA_036443495.1 Gemmatimonadales bacterium
GGGGAGGAACTCGTGGTCGGCACCGACTTGGCGGGCATCTCGGTCGCCGGGCGCTCCCTGCCTCAGGGGGCGCCCTTTGCCGACGAGTTGCGGGGACAACTCGATGCGCACGGCGTGGAGCAGTTCACCCTCCCCGCCAATCTCCCCTCAGCCCCATTGATGGTTTTCCTGCGAACCCTGGCAAAGCCGCGTGGCGAGATACGTAACTCCCGGGCCTTCGTGGAGTTGCTCGACGATGAAGGGGCGCGACTCATCTCGGTTCGCGGGCCTCGTGCCATGCCCCGTGCGGATCAGTTGATCACCCTTGACCCCGACCCGGTGGCCGAAGCATCAGGGTTCAACGTGCCTTCGAGCAGCGAAATCACCCTGCCCGGGGAAACACAACCGATGTGGCAGGATGATGCGCCGGGCAAGGACCTGTTGCGGGAAGCCCAGGTGGAAGCTGACACCGCGGTGCGGAACCGGGACTGGGAGCGGCTGCTGCAAGTGATGGCTTACATCGTCGAGCGGGAGGCCGAAGCCACCGACCCCATCCAGCAGAAGCGTTACGGGCGTGCGTTGCGGTCGATGGTTCCGCGAAGCACCATTCGAGAGCTGGCCTCGCTCAGCCGGCACGGTCACCGCAAACCGGTCGCCGCCGTCCTCCAGCGTATCGGTGCCGAGGCTACTGCGACCTTGGTCGAGCTGATGGCCAGCTCGGAGAGCCTCCAAGAGCGACGAGAGTACTTCACTCTTTTGGCTCAGATGCAGGATGGCACGGGCGCCATCGTCAACCGGCTGAACGACGAAAACTGGTTCGTCGTGCGCAACGTCGCCGAACTCTGTGCGGAAATGAGCCTGGAGGACGCCGTACCCCGGCTGGCCGTCCAGATCGACCATCCCGACATCCGGGTGCGGCGTGCGGTAGCTGGTGCACTGGCCAAGATCGGGACTCCTCTCGCGGCGGAGCCACTGCGCAAGGCCTTGCACGACTCCGAACCGACCGTGCGCCTGCAAGCCGCGCAGTCGCTCGAGGGCACCAAGGCCAAAGGCTTGGGGATGACACTGGCCGTGTTGCTGGACGAGGAGCAGAACTCGGATGTCAGACGGGAGCTGCACTTGGCGCTGGGTCGCATCGGAACGCCGGAGGCGATTCAAGCGCTGGTGCGGTCGTCCAAGCCGGGAAAGGGACTGTTCGGGCGCAAGCCGGTCGCCATTCGGCTGGCTGCGGTGGAAGGACTCGCGCTGGCCGAAGATCCCAAGGCCAGGGAGGCGCTCGAGGAACTGTCCGCCGACCGGGATGCCCAAGTCCGGGAGGCTGCGCGGAAGGTGCTCGGTACGCTGAAGACGATCCCCTGAATCAACGCGGAACGAAGTCGTCTGCGCTCGTAACCCGGCGGGTGAATGCCGCCAACAGATCGGCGGCTTTGTCCAGGTCGTCCAGGGCGACCATCTCGTTGGGGCTATGCATGTACCGATTGGGCACCGAAACCAGCCCGGTGGCCACGCCGCGGTGAGCGGTGAAGATCGAGTCCGCATCGGTTCCCGTGGTCCGCGGGGCGGCCTGGAGGGTATAGGGGATCTGTTCCTCCTCGGCGACCTGGACCAGAAGGTCGAACACCATCGGATTCACGGCCGAGCCCCGGGACAAGACGGGGCCTCCCCCCAACTTCACGTCTCCGTGCTCTTTCTTCTCCACACCCGGATGATCGGTCGCGTGCGTGACGTCTACCACTACGGCTACTTCGGCCTGCACGCCGATGGCGGAGGTGCGGGCCCCGCCACCGGTGTAGGCAATCTCCTCCTGGCTGGTGGCCACTGCCGTGACACAGGCCGCAGGAGGGCTACCCGCCAGACGCCGTAGCGCCTCGAGGACCACGAAGGCTCCAATTCGATTGTCCAGGCTCCGGCTCACGATCCGCTCATTGGGGAACTCCACGATCGAGGAGCTGAGGACGCCGGCGTCTCCCACGCGGGCGCGCTCTTCGGCCTCTTCCCGTTTGCCGGCGCCGATGTCGATCCACAGATCCTTCGCTTTGGAAACTTTGTCCCGCTCATCGGTCTCGATGAGATGAACGGCTTTCTTGCCGATCACCCCGATCACCGGGCCATCGCGGCCGATCAGATGAACGCGCTGCCCCACGAAGACTTGGTGGTCCCAACCTCCGATGGGGTCGAAGTACAGATACCCGTCATCGTCGATATAGGTGACCATCAGGCCGATCTCATCGATGTGGCCTGCGAACATGACGCGTGGACTACCGCCAAGGTTGAGCGTGGCAATCGAGTTGCCGCCTACGTCGGGGAACACCTCGTCGGCGAACCCCTCCGCCTGGGTGCGCCATATACGGGCGGGAGCCGTTTCGAACCCTGAAGGACCGGGGGCGTCGAGGAGGGCCTTCAGGAATGACAGTGATTCTGGTCGCATGGTCCGTCCTAGTGGTCTGGCCTGGCGTTTCCGCCGTTGGGTCCGGATATTAACGCGCTCACTCCACTCCAACCACCTCTGCCGCCATGCCGACAGCTCGACGCACCCATTCGTTTTCGGAATCCGTTATCCGCGGGATGACCCGTCTTGCCAATGAGCATG
The DNA here is from genome assembly GCA_036443495.1 of Gemmatimonadales bacterium. GTDB lineage: Bacteria > Gemmatimonadota > Gemmatimonadetes > Gemmatimonadales > GWC2-71-9 > N074bin45. The sequence goes on from JAZFYL010000086.1 coordinate 2,570, forward strand.
GCGCCATCAACCTGGCTCAGGGGTTTCCTGATTTCGCCTCGCCCGAATTGCTGAAGGAGGCGGCGGTAAGAGCCATCCGGGACGACATCAACCAATACGCCATCACATGGGGCAGTCCGCGATTGCGGCAGGCCGTAGCCGCGAAGTACCGGCACTGGTACGGCATGGAGATAGACCCGGACGCCGAGGTCACCGTGACGTGCGGTGCCACCGAGGCGATGGCGGCTGCCACGCTCGCGCTCGTGGACCCCGGAGATGAAGTGGTGGTGTTCGAGCCGTTCTACGAGAATTACGGTCCGGACGCCGTCTTGTGCGGCGCCCAGCCGGTCTTCGTGCCACTCGCCACCAGTGGGTCCCTGGACCTCGACCGGCTCCAGGAGGCCTTCTCCGACCGCACCCGGGCCATCATCGTCAATACACCCAACAACCCGACCGGCAGGGTCTTCTCGCGCGACGAGCTGACCGCCATCGCCGAGTCGTGTCGTCGGTACGACGTGCTGGCACTGACCGACGAGATTTACGAACACATCTACTACGACGGCGAGCACATTCCCTTGGCTACACTCCCGGGCATGCGAGACCGGACCGTGACCGTCAGCGGCTACTCCAAGACCTTCAGCATCACCGGGTGGCGCATCGGGACGATCGTGGCGCCGGCTCAGTTGACCGACGCCATCAGAAAAGTGCACGACTTTCTGACCGTCGGAGCGCCGGCCCCGCTCCAGGAGGCTGTGGCTTCAGGTCTCGAGGGTCTGGCGCGGCCGTTCTACGATCAGCTGACCGCCGACTACCGCGCCCGACGCGATGTGCTCTGTGAAGCCCTCGACTCGGCCGGCTTCGGGTGCACCCCGCCCCAGGGGGCCTACTACGTCATGGCAGACTTTTCCGCACTCAGCGATGTGCCCGACACGGAATTCTCCGCCTGGCTCACTCGCGAGATCGGCGTGGCACCGGTGCCGGGGTCGAGCTTCTACAATGATCCCGTGCTGGGCCGGAACGTCGTGCGCTTTGCGTTTTGTAAGACGATCGATCTGTTGCGGGAAGCGGGGGAACGGCTACAGGAGGTGCGGGCGGGAGTTTGAGTCGGAAGCCGGGGGCCGGAAGCCAGAGGGTGGCAGTCAGTAGTCAGTAAGCAGTAGACTGGCCCTTGACGAGAAACCGCGGTAGTGAAATAGCTGCCCCCGCTGCCCCCGCCTACCGAACCTCTCTGTCGGGGGCCAGCATGCGCTCACTCAGGGCACGTTCCATCTGCAGGATCTCGAGAACCGGATCCACCGGCATACTCTCGGCTCCCAGCTGAATTGGATCACGCTCTCCGAAGTCCTCCGGTACGATGACCCCGTTGGCGCCGAGTTGACGGAACAGTTGCCATTGCGCCCGACGCGCAGCGCTGGGCCGCGGTCCGTTGTACATGAGCGAGATCGTGAGGACCCCGTCGGGACGGCCCAGGTAGCCGACGATGGTCGACACCCGCCTGAGCGTCCCCGTCTTGGCGCGGACCACGCCTCTCGCCGGCAGACCCCGCTGCAGTCCTCTGAGCGTCCCCGACCCGGCCGCCGGCAGCAACTGCGGAAAATTCCGACCCCCTGGCATTGACGGGAACTTGGAGAGGTACGAGGTGAACACTGCGGGTGACACCCGGTCTTTGTAGGACAAGCCGCTGCCGTCCGCCAACCGGACATCGGCCTGGCCGCTCACCCGGCGAACGTGCTCCGTCAGCTGTCCCGCAGGATCTTCCGAGCCTGCGGCCCAGCGGAGGAGCAACTCCGCCCCGAGGTTGTTGCTCCGCTTGTTGATGTCCAGGGCCAGCGAGTCGAAGGTGGGGGAGAACACTTCGGCCAACACTATCCTGCTGGTATCGCTGGAGACTCTGCTGCGGGATTCCCAGCGGATGCCGGACCGCCGGAGGGCGCTGGCCCATGCAGCGGCCAACACTGCCTCAGGGTTCGTGGCGGTAACGGCCAAGTATTTGGATCGGGCCCGAACGCCGATGGTACCGCTCACCACCCAGCCACCGCCCGGTGCCGTCCGGACGCGCAGCCGGGTCTTGCGGCCGGCTACCGTAGTGGCGGTGACTCGGATGAGGCGCCCCACTCCGGCGGGTCGCTCCCAGGAAAGTGCTGCCCTGTCACCGATATTCTTGGCAGGCCTGACCCTGAAGGCCACCGAGTTTTCGTTGATCGTCAGCGTGCCGATCAGCGGCGCGAAGAGATGACCCCTGTGCCGCGAGGACCAGGAGGACGGGTACGAGGCCTCGGCGGGTCCGTCCTGGCTCACGACTTCGAACGGTCCACTGACTCGCCGGACCCCCTGGCCCCGGAGCTGCTGCGCCAGCTGGTCCAGCGTTGGACCGGGCCTGCCGCGACCGAAGGACGGGTCACCGTTGAGTTCCAGTGCCCAGGAGCCCACCCAGGTCCCCGTGAGCGAATCGAGATGCCCGCGCGCCACGACGCGCGTCGGGCGTCGGGCCGAAGGGCCTACTGTGCTGCGGGCGAACCCGGTGGTGAGCACCTTGACTGCGGACGCCGGGATCAGGGCGCTGTCGGGCTGGACGCCCCACAGGATGTCGCCCTGCTGATCGGCGATGGCGATGCCCCACACGCCCGGGGCCGATTGACGGGCCGAACGGAACCAACGGGTCAACCGCGATTGCTCCACCTGGGTGAGTTGCTGAGCCGTGGCCGGGCCTGGGACGATGATGGCCAGCGCTACCCCAAACAAAACCGCCCGGCGGAGGAGCCGGGGGGCGATGATGTTTTCTCTGCGGGCGAGCAATCTGGACACTTGGGCAACCTTTTTTGGGTTTACGGCGAGAACTGCCGTTTTCATCATATGCGGAACTAACGGCAGCAATGTTCATTCCGTAGTCGAAGTCCTTGAAAAACGGTACTTTAGCTCCACGAGCACGGCCACCAGCGGGCCCAACCCTTGCAATTTGGGATAGTCTGAGCGCGTCTGGGCGCGGGAGTGACGCCACGGGCAGCAGTTCTTCCCGATCAACCTTTCAGCATTTGTTTGGCGATGGTACCCAACTGCATGTTGCTGGTTCCCTCGTAGATCGTTCCGATCTTGGCGTCGCGGTAGAATTTCTCGACCGGGTATTCCCGCGAATAGCCGTAACCTCCAAACAACTCCACGCACTGGGACGTCACCCGGTCTGCTACCTGTGAACTGAACAGCTTGGCCATGGCGGCTTCCCGGAGGAACTGCTTCCCGGCGTCCTTCAGCCGGGCGGCGTTGTAGACCATGAGCGTGGCCGCCTCGAGTTCAGTGGCCATTTGGGCCAGCTGGAACTGTACCGCCTGGAATTCGGCGATGGGTTTGCCGAACTGTTCCCGTTCCTGAGTGTACCTGGTAGCCGCCTCCAACGCTCCGCGGGACACGCCGATCATCTGGGCCCCGATCCCGATGCGGCCTTCGTTGAGGGTGCCCATGGCAATCTTGTAGCCTTGACCCACAGGTCCCAAAACGTTCTCGGTGGGCACCTTGCAGCTCTCCAGGATCAACTCGGTGGTGCTCGAGGCCCGAATGCCCAGTTTGCTCTCCCTCTTGCCGATGGAAAATCCGTCGAAGCCTCGTTCCACCAGAAACGCAGTGATGCCTTTGTAGCCTTTGGAGAAGTCCGCGTTGGCGAATACGATGAACAGTTCCGCTTCGCCGCCGTTGGTGATCCAAAACTTGCGGCCCGTCAGCTCCCAGTGATCGCCTTTCTCGTCTGCCTTGGTGGCCAGCGCGAACGCATCGCTCCCTGCCCCCGGTTCCGACAGGGCGAAGGCACCGAGCATGTCCGTCGCCAAGCGGGGATAATACCGTTGCTTCTGTTCGTCGTTAGCCCAGCGGATGATGGCGTTGTTGACCAGCGTATTATGTACGTCGACGTAGATCGCCGCGGACGCATCGACGCGCGCCAGCTCCTCGATGGCCAACATGGCCAGGAAGATATTGCCCCCGGAACCGCCGGCGTCCTCGGGGATCTCGATGCCCATCAACCCCATTTCGAAGAATTGTTGCACCAGGTCAGGCCGGATTTCGGCTGCCTCGTCCATCTCGCTGACATATGGTACAACTTCCGCCTCGGCGAACTCCCGCACCGCTTCACGGAACATCTCCTCCTCTTCGGAGAGCATCGTGAGGGGTTGGGCGGTCTCGGGGGCTTCGATTGATTCGGTCATCTATCTCTCAAAGTGGTCCAGGACGCGACAATGCCAGAGGCGGGAGTATACCGTCTCGGTCGGGCCGGTTCAATGGACTAGGGGCCGGCGGGGGGCAGGGGCGGCTAGGGCTGGTAGTTCAGGCTCGGGGCCAGCCAGCGCTCGGCGGTGGCCGGTTCGATCCGCTTCCGCCGGGCGTAGTCTTCGACCTGGTCCCGTTCTATGCGGCCGAGGCCGAAGTAGGCCGCCTCGGGATGCCAGAAGTAGTAGCCGCTCACCGAGGCGGCCGGGAGCATGGCAAAGCTCTCGGTGAGCCTGATCCCCGCCCTCGTCTCGGCGTGCAACAGGTCGAACAGGGTCCGCTTCTCGGTGTGGTCGGGGCATGCCGGGTAGCCCGGCGCCGGGCGGATGCCCTGGTATTTCTCGTGGATGAGACCCTCGTTGTCGAGGGCTTCGTCCGTGGCATATCCCCACCACTCGCGGCGGACCAATCGATGGAGCTGCTCGGCGAATGACTCGGCCAGTCGGTCGGCCAGGGCCTTGGCCATGATAGCCCGGTAGTCGTCGTGGTCACGTTCGAAGCCCGCCACCAGATCGTCGAGGCCGAGGCCCGTGGTGACGGCGAATGCCCCGAGATAGTCCTCGATGCCGGTTTCGGCGGGCGCGACGAAGTCGGCCAAGGCCAGGTTGGGACGGTCGTCACGCTTGGCCATTTGCTGGCGCAGGGTGTGCACCATGGCGGCCACCTGTTGGCGGGTGTCGTCCTGGTAGATCGCGATGTCGTCGCCCACGGCGTTCGCGGGGAACAGCCCGACCACGCCCTTCGCGCTCAGCAGCCGGTCAGAGACGATCTGGTCCAGCAGTCGGTTCGCGTCCGCGAAGAGTTCTCGGGCAGCCTGGCCCTGTCGCGTGTCATCCAATACGGACGGATACCGGCCCTTGATCTCCCAGGCCTGGAAGAACGGCGTCCAGTCGATCGTTGTTACTAATTGATCGAGCGGGAAGTCTTCCAGCGTGCGGACTCCCGTGAACGTCGGCCGGGGCGGGGCCGTGGCGTTCCAGTCGATCGCCAACCGTCGAGCCCGCGCGTCTTCCAGAGAGAGGCTGCCGCGCGCGCCGCGATGCTCGGCCCGCTGAACTCTGATCTGCTCGTATTCCGAGCGGGTCTCGGCGACAAACTGTGGCTGGGCGTCCACGCTGAGCAGCTTGGCGACGACACCGACGGCTCGTGAAGCGTCGTGCACGTGAATGGTGGGGCCGTCATAACAGGGCTCGATCTTCAATGCCGTGTGTACTCGTGACGTGGTCGCACCGCCGATCAGCAATGGAACGGAGAACCCTTCTCGCTTCATTTCGCCTGCGACGTAGGCCATCTCGTCGAGCGAGGGTGTAATGAGTCCGCTTAGACCGACGATGTCGACCTGTTCTGCCTTGGCGGTCTCCATGATGCGGGCCCACGGTACCATTACCCCGAGGTCGATGACCTCGTAGTTGTTACACTGCAGCACGACTCCTACGATGTTCTTGCCGATGTCGTGTACGTCGCCCTTGACCGTGGCCATCAGAATGCGGCCCCTCGTGGTCACAGCGGCGTTCTCCCGCTCCGCTTCCAGGAACGGCACCAGGTGGGCGACTGCTTTTTTCATCACGCGGGCACTCTTCACGACCTGGGGCAGGAACATCTTCCCGGCACCAAACAGGTCTCCCACGACGTTCATGCCTGCCATCAAGGGGCCCTCGATGACATCGATGGTGTGCTCGGCTTGGCGACGAGCCTCCTCCGCATCCTCGACCGCGTATTCGGCGATGCCGTTGACCATGGCGTGGACCAGCCGGTCTTCGACCGATTGGTTGCGCCATTCGAGGTCCTTGCCGGCTTCCGCCACGGTGGCTTGGACGCTGTCCGCAATGGCCAGCAGCCGGTCGGTGGCGTCCGGCCGCCGGTTCAGGATGACGTCTTCCGCTCGTTCCCTGAGGTCGGGCTCGATCTCAGAGTAAACGGCCAGCTGGCCGGCGTTGACGATGCCCATATCCATGCCGGCTTCGATGGCGTGATACAGGAATACGGCGTGCATCGCCTGGCGAATGCCGTCGTTCCCGCGGAAGGAGAAGGAGAGGTTGGACACGCCGCCGCTGACCAGGGCGCCGGGACAAGTGTCTTTGATTTGCTTGACGGCTTCGAGGTAGGCCAGGGCGTAGTCGTTGTGTTCCTCGAGTCCCGTCGCGACCGCGAAGATGTTCGGATCGAAGATGACGTCGCCCGAGGGGAAGCCGACTACTTCCGTGAGCAAACGGTAGGCGCGCTGGCATATGGCCACCTTGCGGGCCACGGTATCGGCCTGCCCTTCCTCGTCGAACGCCATCACTATGACGGCGGCGCCATACTGTCGCACCAAGCGGGCCCGACTCAAGAAGGCCTCTTCTCCCTCCTTCAAGCTGATCGAGTTCACCACGCCCTTGCCTTGGAGGCACTTGAGCCCCGCCTCGAGCACGGACCACTTCGACGAGTCGACCACGACCGGTACCCTGGCAATGTCGGGCTCCGCCGCGATGAGCCGGAGGAAAGTGGTCATGGCCGCCTCGGAATCGAGCAGGCCCTCATCCATGTTGACATCGATCATTTGCGCGCCGTTGTCCACTTGCTGCCGGGCAACCTCGACGGCGGCTTCGTAGTCGTCCTCGAGCACCAGTCGGGCGAACCGGCGTGACCCGGTCACATTGGTTCGTTCACCGATGTTGAGGAACAGGCTATCCTCGTCGATGCGCAGCGGCTCGAGTCCGCTCAGGAGTGTGGCGGGTGGCAGGTGTGGCGGGATGCGTGGTGTCACGGCTGAGACGGTACGCGCGAAAAGCTCGATGTGGGCCGGCGTCGTCCCGCAACACCCGCCGACGACATTGAGGGCTCCGTCTTGGGCCAGTCCGCCCAGCACCGCCGCCATGCGTTCGGGTGTTTCGTCATAGCCCCCCAACTCATTGGGGAGGCCCGCGTTGGGATGCGTCGACACGAACGTGGGCGCGATGCGCCCCAGTTCCCGAACGTAGGGCGCCAGGGCCTCGGGTCCCAGGGCGCAGTTGAGCCCCACGATCAGCGGCTGCGCGTGGGCCACCGAATACCAGAACGCCTCGACCGTCTGCCCCGATAGCGTCCGACCGCTGGCGTCGGTGATCGTGCCGGAAATCATCACTGGCAGCCGCTCGCCGCGTTCCTCGAACAGGCGCTCCAGGGCCGAGATGGCGGCCTTGGCATTGAGGGTGTCGAAGATCGTTTCGATCAGGAGGATATCGGCGCCGCCTTCAACGAGGCCGCGCGCGGCGGTGTGATAGGTGTCGACGAGTTGATCGTAGGTGACGCTGCGGAAGCCGGGGTCGTTGACATCCGGTGAGATCGAAGCGGTCCGATTCGTCGGCCCCAGCACCCCGGCGACGAACCGGGGCCGGGATACGTCTGCCCGCATCGCCGCGTCCGTCGCCTCACGGGCCAACGCCGCCGCCGCCACGTTCAATTCGAGGACCAGCTCCTCCATGTGGTAGTCCGCCATGGAGATCGCCGTCGAGTTGAACGAATTGGTCTCGATGATGTCCGCACCCGCAGCCAGGTAGGCCGCGTGGATATCGCGAATGAGATCCGGTTGGGTCAGGCACAGGAGGTCGTTGTTGCCGCGGACATCGTGGGGGAAGTCCGCGAACCGTTCGCCGCGGAAATCGACTTCGCCCAACTGGTGTTGCTGAATGGCGGTGCCCATCGCGCCGTCCAACACCAGGATGCGTTCTTCGAGCTGCTGTGCCAGCAGCCGGCCCCGCTCAGGGAACTGGGATACCAGGCGCTGCCGCCGGTCGGTTTGCTGCATGTTTCCAACTCCTCCCGCCCCACAACACAAATCCCCGAAGCCAAATCGCTCCGGGGTAGGGCGTGTTTAGCAGGTTGTTTAGCGTGGCCGCAAGCGCGTCAAATCACCACGTCCTCTGAATTGTCTGCTCGGATTGTAACGGCTTTTTCCCGGGATGCAACGGAGCGCCGTCCGGCCCGTCGTGACCTCCCCACCGCACTCCCCCCCCAGCCCCGATCCTACAGAAGCACCCTCATGAGAAGATTCCGCATGACGACCAACAACAGCCAGGCGAGCAGGGGGCTGAAATCGAGCATGCCCATCGGCGGCAGGATCCGACGGATCGGGTTGATCAGCCAATCGGTCAGGATGTACACCGGTCGCATCCAATTGCGATACCGGTCGAGGCCAAACCAGGAGCCGATGATCCGGACGAAGAGGGCCAGGACCAGAACACGGTAGACCGCCACAATTGCCAGCAGGGTCCACCCGCGCGGGCCCTCCGCGAAGGAGCGCGCCAACAGAAACCATGAGCTCACGAGCCAATCCGACATGCTCATGAGAAGTAATCCGCCTACTACCACGATCCCCAGCAGCCACCATATGGCATCTTGCGGGTTGCGCCCTGCACTTACCAGCCGCCGCTCGAGCGGGACGAGGAACGGGTCGCTCAGCCGGCGCACGAACCGGGCCCAGGGCCCGAAGGGCTTCAGGTGTTTGTGACGAACCGCCCAATGGGTCAGCGCAACGGTCAAGGCGAAGGCGAGGCCCGTCAGTACCAGTGTACGAATCACCAGCATTGTCATGGTGTCTTGAGTACGCGGAAACGGGCTTCCTCGCCATCGGTCAGCATGCAGTCGAGTTCAAAGGAACCGGCCAGGGCGAGCTCTTCGAGTATGGCATCGGTCCCGCTGCACGAGCTGACGGCGTGGCTGGCAGGCCGACGGTAAGCCACTGTGATGCGGGGCGATCCTCGCCGCAACTTCAGCCATCGCATCGTTGCTGGGGTCAAACTGTCGATACCCACATCCCGCAGCCGGCGGGGCAGGCGACCACTGTGGGAACTTTGGTAGGCCATGGTGCGGTCGACCAGGTCGAAGATCTCCTGGCCCAGCATTTCGGCTTCTACCGCAGCCTGCTCGCGTCGTTCGGCTTCCTCGCGAGCCTCCTTGCTACTGCAGGCGGTCAGCAGGATTCCCAGAAGGAGTACCATAGCCGGCAGTGCCACTTTGGGTTGAACGGTTTGGGTTCTCATTGCTGTGGGAAAGGTAATCGGACAGCGGCCCGGGCCACCAACGAGGACGGCGGCTCGGAAGAGCCGCCGTCGCAAGAGATCGAATGCTGCTGTGCGGCCCGGCGGGGTCGATCACACCTGGGGGTTCTCGTCGATGCCCTGAGGCAGCGGCTTCTCCAGCAGGAACCAGGTGTCTTGGCCGATGTAGTTGGGCCGTTCGAGGACGCGTCGCCATCCGAACGCGGCGAGCAAGGCCTCGGACCGCAGGTCCTGCGTCCAGAATTCCACCAGGTGCGCTCCGGTCAGACGGGCGTGTTCCTCGAAGGCGCCCAGCAGGCGATGGCCGTATCCCTGATGCCGCTCATCTTCGATGATGACCAGTTCCAGCAGATGCGCCACGCCACCACGGAGCGTATAGCGCAGCCCCCCGATCCAGTCGCCGATCTCGTTCGCAAGAACCAGATAGTGGTCCGCCGTCGAGAACCCCGTTCCCCTGGAATCGACCTCCTCCTGCAGCACGTCGCCCATCCACTCGGCAAACTCTTCGTCCTGGTCGATTTCACGGATTGTCAGGTCACGCATGAGCCACCCCCTGAATCCCACGGGCACCCGGGTGCCCTTCTGTTCATGGTTACGCAATGCCGATGCCAGCGGTTCCAGGACCTGCGGCCGGCCGGGGCCAGGCTTTCGCTATTGCCGTAACCAATTGGCATGTAATTCCTTGCAGCGACAGGGCACAATCATGGCACAGGAACCGATCGATGTCGTCGACTCGACATCTGTGTCCGTTTGTCCCCATTCCAAGCCACGGTCTTCTTAGTAAGACGCAATTGGCTGCGTGATTTTGACACCCAGACCCAGGAGATCTAGGTTGAGCGACATGACTTCCAATAGCCCAGGCAAAGCCACCGTCCGCTGCTCGTTCTGCAGTACCCTGAACAAAGTCGATCTCAAGCGCGCCGAGGACGGCCCCAAATGCGGCAACTGCGGCCGACCCATTCGGATGGATCGGCCGATGCCCATTACCGATGCTGAGTTCGAGAAGGTTGTGGCGGGTACAGACGTTCCCGTGGTCGTCGATTTCTACGCCGATTGGTGCGGGCCGTGCAAGATGATGGCCCCGGCCCTCGACGAATTTGCGCACGGGCAGGTGGGCAAGGTGCTTGTGTTGAAGCTCGACACCGATGCCAATCAGGCGACTGCACAACGTTTCGGTATCAAGGGCATCCCCACGCTGATCGCGTTCGAGAACGGTTCGGAGGCTCGGCGACACGTTGGGATGGCAGACGCCAACATCCTCTCCACGCTGGCGGGCGTCAGCGGGTCCGGCACTGCCGGCTGACCGGCACCTCGTCCCCGCACAAAACAGACTCGGCCATTCCACTCGAGATAGTCCCGCACGCCGTCGTTTGGGCCGCCTGGACCGCCTGTCCCTCCGTCGACGCGGATGCCGTGGCGCAGTTGCGTCGTCCGTTGAATTCGACGCACACCTCACACTCGACCTCTTGGCTGGCGAGGGTGCTCCACAGCAGGAGCACCACGAAGCCGGCCACGATCATCCACATCACGTGTTTCCTCTGGACGCTCACCACCTCATCCTTGCTGCATAGCGCCCATCAAGGCCGGCAACGCCCCAATGAGCCACACCAGCACCGCCGCGACCATCGCCTTGTTCATGGGGATCTTGCCGATGACCTTGAGCCCGATGGCCAGGAGGACGGTGATCCAGATCAGGAACAAGTCGAATCGCCCTGCCAGCGCGATTGACATGGCGGAGGCGGTGTCGGGGTCGAGGAACCGCGCCGGGCCGATACTCAGCCGGGCCATGCCATTGAGGGATTCTTCGGGCAGCACCAGGCCCTGAATGCCGGCTGCCAGGACGCCCGGGAGTCGTGGGAAATTGGCGAATGTGGCTATCAGGACGGCCTGCCCCAACGTCTCTTTGGCGCCTACGAACTTCCCCATCAGCCATAGGATCATGCCGATCACGAAGGGCAGCACGAAGAACATGGCGACGAAGATGACGGTCACCACCTTTTCCTGCACGCCCTGCATCGTTTGGATGGCTTCTTGAGTGAGTTCCGGATTTTTCTCAATAGCTGCAGCCATGCCTCGAGCGGTGTCGGCGTCGAGTGCGGGCTGAATGGCACCCTTGAGCCCGAGGGCCAGGGCGGCGCCGATGATCGTCAGGACGATCAAGGGCAGCAGGAAGCCCGACTTCTCGCGTCGAGCAAACACGCGTGAGGGGGCGAAGAAGATCTCCAGATAGTCTTCCCACCATGCTGCTTGCGTCGCTTCGGAGGTTCCGGCAGGCTCAGTCACTGTGTCCTCACTTGATCGAGTGGATGGCTTGATCAGGAAGTGGGTGTGTCGCCCCGGGTCTGATCGCGAACCCAGGCGAGGTATGGCTCGTGGCCCGCGACGATCGGCACTACGATCACCTCGGGCACGTCATACGGATGCAGTTGCAGTACTCGGGTACGCAAGCGGTCCGCTTGGCGTTTCGTGGTCTTGAAGTGGCAGTACCATTCGGTCGACCGCTCGATCGATCCCTGCCACCGATAGATCGAGGTGATCGGTCCCTGCACCTGGGCGCACGCCGCGAGCCCTTCTTCCACGACTGTATGGGCGATCCTGGTGGCCAGGCTCTCGTCGCCGACGGTCGTCGTGAGTTGGACGATATCCGTCATGGATCCGTCCCGCGCAACTCGCCTACTGGCCGGCGGCGGACGGCCCCGGGGTGTCGTCTCCCGGCATCCCGTCGTCGATGGGAAGAATGGCGAGGCGCCAGCCGCTCGGGAATCGCACGGTCAGCCGGTGGCCCAGCGTGTCGGCCCGAACGATCTCGACGCCCTGCGACTGGGCATACTGTACGGCGTGAGCCATTTGACGGCCCCAGGCGTCGGCGTCACTCGATTCATAGGCCGAACCGAACACCCGTCCGATGGCAATCGCGACGGTCTGCTCCTGCCCATACCGGCCCCACCGGGTCGATGGAATCAGACCCTTTTGATTTGCCAGGGGGGAGTAGCTGTCATAGTGGCGGCAGCCTGACGCGAGCGTGATCGCCAAGATGGCCAGCGCGATGGGTCTCGACATATATGTTTCCTGGCGGTAGTCAGCAATGGGTCCGACCGCTGGGTGGTGTACGCAGCATGACAACTGCCGGGAATGATGAACGGTGAGGCGTGTCTGGTCAAGAAACCGAGATGGTGGTGGGTCCGTCACGTCAGTCGGCCCATGGTTGTCGTTCTGCTCCTCGCCGCAGGCTTCGGCACGAGTGGCGCCCAGGAACCTGCCGCGCCGGTCAAGAACATTGGTTGGCGTGAAGCGGCAATCTTCGTGGCCGGCATCGGGACACTGATGCTGATAGACGAGCCGGTATTCGACGCGGTCCAGGACAATCGCGGGTATGTCGGGGATGTCGGCATGGAGCCATTCCGGGCGTTCGGCAGCGGGTGGACCTTCGCCATCGTCAGCAGCGGTACCCTCTTGGCGGGACTGGCCACCGGCGACGACGAACTCACCCTGACCGGGGAGAGGTTGTTCGCCACTTTCGCTCTGGCGGCCGGGACGGTAACGCTGACCAAATTCCTGGTCGGGCGTAGCCGGCCGGAGCAGGGAAGGGGAGCGTGGACCTACGATCCGTTTACGCCGGGCGCGTCGTTCTATTCCGGCCATTCGACCATGGCCTTTGCGATGGCCACGGCCCTCTCCGAGGAAATCGACAACACCTATGCGACGGTGACGCTCTATTCGGTCGCCGGGTTGGCAGCCCTTTCGAGGGTCTACGACGACAAGCACTGGCTTAGCGATGTCGTTGCCGGTGCGGCCCTCGGGATCGCCAGTGCCAAATTCGTCTACGGTCGCTGGACGATCTTCGGTCTCAAGGCGCCCACCTTTCTCGTCAGCCCCCGGACGGCCCGGATCTCCTATCAGTTCACCTTCTGATTTTTTCCCAACCCGGCGGAGTCATTCCCTAGCCATGACCTCACGTTATTTCTTTGCTGCCATCGTGCCGCTCAGTCTGCTCGCCTCGGGGCCGGTCGAATGTCAGGACGGGGCTCTTCAAGGGGACCTGGTCGTGTTCAACGCCGGCAGCATGGCCGTTCCATTCCACCGTCTCCTCCAGGCCTTCGGTCAACGTCATCCGGGCGTTCGGGTGAGTCAGGAGCACTCAGGGAGCCTGGCCGCAGTCCGTAAGGTGACCGAGTTGGGGCGTGTTCCCGACGTGCTGGTCCTGGCCGACCGTACGCTGTTTCCGGCGCTGCTCGAGCCCAGCTTTGTAACATGGCATCTCACCTTTGCCCGCAACTCGATGGTGCTGGCGGTGGCGCCGGGCGTGGCGTCGCGTTCGACGCCCTCCCACGACACCTGGCCTGACAGCTTGCTGCGGTCCGGCGTGCGGTGGGGGTTCGCGGATCCTACGATCGACCCGGCGGGGTATCGGACCCTCATGGTTTTCGACCTGGCCGAACGTCATTACCAGCGCATGGGCCTGGCAGCCCTGCTGCTGGACCGCGCCGATCCGCGATATCAGCGGCCCAAGTCGGTCGATCTGGTGGTGCTATTGCAGTTGGGGGAGCTCGACTACGCCTGGCTGTACGCGTCGGTGGCACGTTTCCACGGGCTACCGGTCGTCGAATTGCCGCCGGCGGTGAATCTCAGCGACCGGGCCTTTGCCGAGGCCTACAGCTTGGCCGTGGTCCGGGTACCGGGCCGATCCGGCGCGCCGGGCGACACGGTTTCCGTGGTCGGCAGCCCCATCGAGTTAGCCCTGTCGATTCCAATTGACGCGCCCAACCCGGCAATCGCGGAGGCCTTCGTCCAATTCGTCCTCTCGCCGAATGGGCAGGCGATTCTCGAGGATACCGGCCTGCTGACGGTCGACCCGCCGGTCGTGGCCGGCGACCCACCGGCTTCGCTGTTTCCATGACCCACTCTTGTCCCGCGACTGGTGGTCGTTGCGATGAAAGGACAATCGAAGTAATGTCCCGGCGCGTTGGCTGCGGCCGATGTCGGACCACTGATTTTCTACTCTCAACCCAATGATCCCATGAGCGGCACTTCGAATATTCCCCGCCCCGGCAATGAGCCGATTCTGAGCTTCGCGCCCGGTACTCCAGAACGATCGACCATCAAGGCCATGCTCAAGACGGTGGCCGAGGACGAGGTGGAGATTCCCATCATCGTCGGTGGCCGGGAGATCCGCACCGGGGACACCTACCAGGTGACTTCGCCCCACCAGCACGGCAACACGCTGGCCACCGTTCACTCGGCCGACCCGGCCACAGTGGCCGCGGCCGCGGAAGCCGCGGTGGAGGCCCAACGCGAGTGGGCCAGCTGGTCGTTCAGGGAACGGGCGGCGGTGTTTCTCAAGGCGGCCGACCTGCTGGCCGGACCGTGGCGCCAGCTGATCAACGCCAGCACCATGGTGGGTCAGAGCAAGACGGTCTATCAGGCAGAGATCGATGCGGCCTGCGAGATGATCGATTTTCTCAGGTTCAACGTGTATTACGCCGAGCAAATCTATACGCTGCAGCCCGACGCCAGCCCTGGCGTGTGGAATCGGCTGGAGTACCGAGGACTCGAAGGGTTCATCTTGGCTCTCTCGCCGTTCAATTTCACGTCGATCGGTGGAAACTTGTGTGCGGCGCCGGCATTGATGGGCACGGCCGCCGTGTGGAAACCGTCGCACACCGCGACGCTCAGCAACTATTACATGTTCAAGTTGTTCGAAGAAGCAGGGCTGCCACCCGGGGTGATCAACTTCGTGCCTGGCAAGGGTGCGATGATGGTGGAGACGCTCTTCGCCCAGGAGATGATGGCCGGAATCCACTTCACCGGTTCCACGGCGGTGTTCCAGTCGTTGTGGCAGAAGCTGGCCAGCAACCTGGGCCGCTACCGGTCCTATCCGCGCATCGTCGGTGAGACTGGCGGGAAGAACTTCATCGTGGCGCATCCCAGCGCGGACGTCGAAGCGCTGACCGTGGCGATCGTGCGGGGCGCTTTCGAATACCAGGGTCAGAAGTGCAGTGCGGCTTCGCGGGCGTACATCCCCAAGTCGATGTGGCCGGAGTTGAAAGAGCGACTGATCGCAATGATTGGTGAGATCAAGGTCGGGGATCCGAGCGATCTGACCACCTTCATGGGTGCGGTCATCGATCGGAAGGCCTATACCAAGATCATGGGCTATATCGACGAAGCCAAAGCGGACCCGGGCATCGAGGTCGTGACCGGTGGGGAAGGAGACGACTCCGTCGGCTACTTCATTCAACCGACCTTGCTCCGGGCTGACGACCCAACCGCCAAGGTGATGTGCGAGGAAATCTTCGGGCCGGTCATGAGTGTGCATGTCTATGCCGACGAACAGTGGTCGGACACGCTGGCCCTCGTCGATCGGACGTCCTACTACGCCTTGACCGGCGCCGTCTTCGCTCAGGATCGGAAGGCCCTCATGGAGGCCTCGGCGGCCCTCCGCTACGCCGCAGGGAACTTCTATCTGAACGACAAGCCGACCGGTGCCGTCGTGGGGCAGCAGCCGTTCGGTGGGTCCCGAGCGAGCGGCACCAACGACAAAGCCGGGTCGATGCTCAACCTGATCCGCTGGGTGTCACCCCAGACCATCAAGGAGAACTTCGTTCCGCCCACCGACTTCCGCTATCCATCCATGCAAGCCGAGTAGCACGTTGATGCTGGAGCGGGTCGATCACGTGAGGGGCCTCCGGTCTAGGGGCCCCTTTACCGTGGTGGTGGCCGCGAGTCTCCTTTGGCCCGCCGGGCTTCTCCCCCAGGACACAATGGTACGGTACTCGGCGTCGCTGCTGGTCTGCGCGGAATACCGGGTATCGGTCAGCAGCACCGTCCAAACAGAACGAGGGTCCGCGAAACGTACCGAAGCCGTGGGCTGGCGCGGCCAGGTCTTGGTGGTCGCCGAGGCCGATCCGGACGGGTCGGTGGCCCTGGTGGGGTGGTTCGAGCAACTGGATGTGTGGAGCGAGACACCGGAAGGTCGGGTATCGCCGGGTACCGGCGGTTTGATCGGCGGGCGCTACCGCGGGCGGCTGGAGCCGTCCGGGGTCTACCACCGGGAGGCGGTCCCGTTCATGCCCGAAGCGATCGTCGTGATCGCGGACTTGGCGACGGCTTTGGACGAATTGTTTCCGCCAGTGCCAGGGCGTGCCCTGGCGGTAGGGCAGTCCGCCACGGACAGCCTGGGGTGGCAATTCGACCGGTTGAGCGACACGACGTGGCGCGAGATGGCGGCACGACGCTTCCGACTCGTGCATCGGGATTCCTCATCCGTGGTAGCTGATTTCGGGAGCGGACGGAGTGTGAACGGTACGTCACTCGAAGTCGAGCGCGGCCGTTTGGTCTGGGTCGAGGCGGCCGGGCCGGTTCTTTGGACGAGGCGGATCACGACGACCGTCTCATTCCCGGAAGCCACCCTGACGCCCGAGGCCGTGGTCACCCGGGTCGACCAACGACGACGTGTGGAGCGGGTCGGTACGGCCTCCGCCCCCCGGTGTCCGGCCCAGTAACTCAATGTCACGGAAGAACATCCTCTTGATCCCGGGAACGGAAATTCCTACCTTAGGTCAACACCCCCTCTGGAGGCCCAGCCGATGTCGGAACGCTTCCTGAGCTCCGACGAATACGATGAAAAAGCCCACCAACTCTACAACGAAGGCCGCTACGACGACGCGCTAGACATACTCAAAGAAGGCGCCACACTCTACCCGAATTCTGCCGAACTCCAGGTAGGCATGGCCTATGCCTACCTCGCGAGGGAAGAGTACGCCTGGGCGCGACGTCATTTCGAAGGTGCTCTCACTCTCGACCTCGATCATGAGGATGCCCTCGCCGGCTATGGCGAGGTGTTGCTCAAACTGGGCGATGAAGCGGCGGCCATCCGGTCCTACGAGCGCATTCTCGAACTCGGGTTCCAGGACGATCACGAACTGATGTTGCAGCTGGGTCGGGCGCTGTTCCGCGAGGGGTACGTCGGTCACGCCCACCGTTTCTTTGGCTTCGGCGTCGCCGCCCATCCCGACTCGGCGGAAGCTGCGGCCTGTGTTGGCTTTGCCTCCCACCGCATGGGCCGCGACTCCATTGCGTTGTATTGGTTGCGCCGCGCGCTCGAGCTCGACCCTAACTACAGCGAAGCGCGCGTCTACCTGGCGAACGTCCTGTACGATCGAGGGGAGTCGGAGGCCTCGTTGTTCCATCTCGAGCGGACGCGGCCCGAGGATCACTACGACGGGCTGGCTCTATGGCGCTACATAGAACTGAAACGCAGCATCTACCGGATGCCGGAAGACGACCCGGAGTTGCTTCCCTGGCTGAATCGGCTGGCGGAGATTACCGGCGAGCCGGACTCGATCGACGTGGTGCTGGCCGAGATCGAAGCCCAACAGTTGGACGGCGGCATCCGGGACCCCAATCAACTCGAGCTGTTCAGTGCGTTGGTCGCCGACCTGCCCGGCATGCAACAGCGGCGCTCGGGTCACGGGGAGAGCCACCTCGTCGCCACGCTGTCCGGGCATCTCTTCAACGGCACCTGGGACGAGATTCTCGTATCGATGAAAGAAGCGGATGGTGAATGGGTCGGGGGCTCGATGCGCGAGTTCATGGCCAACCAGGCCAAGCGCGGTCAAGCCGAAACCGGTGTCGTCATTCCGGTGACGGACGCTGAAGCCTTCATCAGGGGCAGTGCGGAGGCAGGTGTTCTCCGAATCATCCAATGAGCATCGTCCCGCTTTGACGGTCTGCTGGGCCGACGGTGTCCGTCGTGAGGTCCTCGACAATGGGCTCACCGTTCTAGTACAGGCCCAAGCCTCTGCTCCCGTCGCGGCAGTCGTTACCCACGTCAAAGCCGGATTCTTCGATGAGCCGGACCGTTGGGCCGGGGTGTCCCACGTTCTCGAGCATATGTTCTTCAAGGGCACGCCCACCCGGGGCGTTGGGCGAATCGCCCAAGAGACCAAGGCCGCCGGGGGGTATCTCAACGCCGGCACTTCCTACGACTATACGGTCTACTACGTGGTGCTCCCGTCGGCGACCCTCGAGACGGCGCTCGACGTCCAATCCGATGCGTTGATGAACTCGGTGATCGACGCGGATGAACTTTCGCGCGAACTGCAAGTCATCATTCAGGAAGCCAAGCGCAAGAGGGATTCACCCGGGGCCGTCACCGTGGAGACGCTGTTCGCCACGATGTACGACCACCATCGCATCCGCCGGTGGCGTATCGGTCACGAGGATCACCTCGATCAGCTCTCCCGGGACGACATATGGGGCTACTACCGTTCCCGGTACGTACCCCGCAACACCATCGTCTCCGTGGTCGGGGACTTCGACCCCGATGCGACACTTGCCCTTGTCCGACAGCGCTATGCGGCCTGGACCGATAGCCCACCCGCGGTGGACCCGTCACCGGTCGAGCCGCCTCGGAATGGTGTCCACGTGCGGACCCTCCGTGGGGACGTCTCGCAGGCCCAACTGGCCCTGGGGTGGCGGACGGTACCGCCGTTGCACGCCGATGCCGCCCCGCTGGAGCTGGGAGCCGCATTGCTGTCGTCAGGCAGGGCGTCTTGGCTGTACCGAACGCTCCGGGCCAGCGGCATCGTGTCATCGGTGTCAGCCTATAGTTTCGCGCCAACCGAGCTTGGTCTTTTCGGAATAGGGGTTGAGCTCGATCCGGCGCGGACGGACGAGGCGCTCGCGCGTATCGGGCAAACGCTCGACCGGCTTGCCGGAGAAGGGCCCTCCGGGGGAGATCTGGAGCGAGCTCGGACGCTGCTCTTGACCCGCTGGGCCAGACAATTCGAGCCGATGGACGGTCGTGCCTCCGCGCTCGCCGCCGGGGAAGCCCTGCGCGATCTGGCAGTAGTCGACGAACAGTATCAACGGCTTCTGGAAACGACCGCCAGTGACGTGCGGGATGCGTTTCAACGGTACGTCGACTTCCAGGCGGTGTCCGCCGTGACCTACTTGCCTCACGGCACCGGCGCGGACCTCGAGGCGGACCGAGTGGCGGACCTGCTCGCCTCCGGTGGCCCGACCGTGGTTGCGGAAAACGCCGACGTTGTGGTGACGACCGGGCCGGCGATCCACGTCCCCATCGATCGCGACTCCGAGGCGGCGGTGGCCGAACTCGGTGGCGTGGACGTCATCCTTCGTCGCAAAGCGGGTGTTCCGACGGTCACCTTGGGGGTCTTCGTCCGGCGCTTTCCACGGGAGACCCTAGCGGATGCGGGACTGGGCGCGCTGGCGGTACGCAGCGCCATCCGCGGGGTGGCTGGCTACGACGCGGTAGCCCTCGCGGGTGGATTCGAGCGGCGCGGCGGCGCAGTCTCCTCGAGAGTGGCGGGAGACACCTTGGGGTTCAGTTGTACGGTCCTGGCCGATGAAGCGACGGCAGCCGCCGTGCTGTTGCGGAAGATCATCGACGAACCGGCGTTCGAGCCGGTGGAGGTCGAGCGGGAGCGCGACGTCATGATCGAAGAGGCCCGGCGGCGCACCGATGACATGTTCCGTTATCCTTTCGAACTCGCGTTCGGCGCCGCGTTCGATGACACGGGGTACGGAGTGCCTGCGGCAGGGACCCCGGATTCGTTGGCGAGCTTCGATGCGGGCGACGTTCGGATGCGGTATCGGGAGCTGTTCCAGGGGACGCGCCTGTCGGTTGTGGCGGTCGGTGATCTGGACGCCCAGGTCATGGCAGACCAGCTGGCCGGGGTGTTTCACGACTACGAGAGCGCGCCCCCCGCGCCCGCCCCTGCCCGCGGCACCCAGGCCGACGCGATCGCTGCCGGCTGGACGGTGGCGGGGCCGAGAGTAACGACCCGCGGCAAAGCGCAGTCCGCTCTGGCGATGGTCTATCCCGGACCGAATCGCCGTGATGGGGATCGCTCCGCCGCGGAAATCTGGGCGGCCATCGCTGGTGGATTGGGTGGCAGGTTGTTCGAGGTGCTGCGGTCGCAGCGTTCGCTCGCCTACACCGTGATGGCATCCTCGTGGCAGCGCCGCATGGCCGGGGCCATGGTCACCTACATTGCTACTTCGCCGGCACGCGAAGAGGAGGCCAGGGAAGGGTTGTTCGAGGAGCTCGAGCGATTCCGGGACGAGCCGGTCACGGCGGAGGAACTGTCGGGTTCGATCAACTACCTCGCTGGCCAGTGCGAGGTCGCGCGCCAGTCAAGCGGGTCGGTGGCGGACGAGATTCTGGATGCATGGCTGGTTGGAGACGGACTCGAAGAACTCCTCGATCCGGGCCGACGGTACCGATCGGTCACTGCCGAGGCTGTCCTGGATGTGTGCCGCCGATACCTTCTGCGTGAACGCAGCGTGGAAGGGATCGTCCGGGGCCTGGCCGGCGATTGAACTCTCAGAACATCGACATCGCGAGAAACGCGCGCAGGCTCTCGTTGGTGGATCGCAGCCGGACATTGAGGAGGCGGACTACGGCCCACAACACCTTGTAGGCCAGCTCGCGCTGGAAGTCGAGTAGCATCTCGAATTCCGGGCGGTTGATGGTCGCCAATTTACAGGTGACATCGGCGATCGCGTCGGTCGACCGTACCGAACGATCGAACACGGCCATTTCACCGAAACATGCGCCCGGTTGGAGCACCGACAGCGCTTCCTCGCCCGACCCCGGTATGTCGCGACTGATGCGAACCTTGCCCTCGAGCACCAGGTACAGTCGATTGCCGGGGTCGCCTTCCCTAAAAATGTGCTGGCCGGCGGGGAAGGTCATTTCGTGGCAGATCTCGGCGACCTGTTCCAGCTCGGCTTCGTCGAGGTCCTTGAAGATGGCGGTCTGGCGCAGGATGGCTGGGTCCATGAGGTGTTTCACCGACCTGGGTGAAGAGGATGACCGAAGGTAGCCAGGGGCATGAGGGCCAGCAAGATCACTGGAACCCCAAGGCGGCAGACTGGCTGACGGGGGTCCGGATCCCGCTCGCCGTGCTATTTGCCGCAGTTCCCTCCTGGCGGCTCCCGGTGTTGATCGTGGCGGGTGCCAGTGACGTGCTCGACGGGATACTGGCGCGGCGACTGGGTAGTTCCCGATGGGGTGCATTTCTCGACCCGCTGGCGGACAAACTGTTCGCCCTATCGGCGTTCGGTGTTGTCGCGGTCTCCGGTCAACTCACCTGGTATGAGATCCTGGGGGTGTTGAGCCGGGACATCGTCGCGGTGGTGGCCTTTGTGGTGACCGTGATTCGTCACCGGGCCCGTGTCATTCCGGCCCGCCCGGGGGGCAAGGCCGTCACATTCCTGCAAATGTCGACCTTGCTGGCGTTCCTGGTTTATTCCCCCGCCTTGAGGCCTCTGGCGTGGTTGACGGCGGCCGTGGCGATCCTCGCCGTGTGGGATTACCATCGGGTCGCCCGTCGAGCGTCTCAGCGGGTGGGCCGCTGATCGTCAATCGTCAGTATCGAGGATTCCGGATGGCCAAAGAGACCAAGCACGTCGTGGTGAAGTGGGCCCACGATTTACAGTTCGAAGGTGGCGAGCCAGGGGGCCCAAAGATCGTCATCGACGGGACCAACAAGGACGCGCCCGGACCGATGCTACAGCTGCTCGTGGCCCTGGCGGCCTGTACCGGGGCCGACGTGGTCTCGATGCTGGAGAAGATGCGCATCGATCTGACGGGGTACCGCATGGAGGTCCGGGGAACTCGCGCGGAAGAAGATCCCCGGCGTTACCTGACCATCCACATCGATTACTACCTGACGGCGCCGACGCTGGACGAGACCAAGGCGCGGCGGGCGATAGATCTCTCGCTGGAGAAATACTGTTCGGTGACCTACAGTCTGCGACTGGACCAACCGATCACCTATGCGCTGCACCTGGGGTAGCATCTTCCTCGGACTGGTCCTGGCCCCCGGCCTGGTTTGGGCCCAAGGCGGGGCGGTCCATGAGTTCGGCCCACAGTTCACGGCAACGACGCCGGACCCGCCCGCGGTCGTGGCCGGGATCTACGGCGCGATCCGTCCGGAGCGACGCCTGAGATTGGCGGCAAACGCGGGGATCGGTGTTCAGGGTAGCGATCTCGCTTGGCGGTTCGAAGCTCTGGGCCATTTCCTGCTGAATCCCAGGACCCTGGGAATTGGCGTGTATGGGGGTGCGGGGGTCGTGCTTGCGGGTGGTGTGGCCACGCAGGGGTACCTGGTGGTTCTGGTCGGCATCGAGGTGGCACCCGGTGGCCCGCGGGGATGGGCGGTCGAGCTGGGTGTTGGGGGCGGGGTGAGAATCGGGGCCAGCTATCGGTGGCGCCGTCGTTCCGGCGGGCGCTAGAGATCCGGCCCAGCCCTACGGCACCAGCCCCCCTTGCAAAAACCGCCCCGAGGATTCGGGGCGGTTCGGCAAATCAGCAACTCAGGCGGTCACCGATTCAGCCGGTGTGTTGTTCACCACCGGTTGGCAGTACCTCTCGCCGAGGACCCGGACTCCAGCCAGATCCTCATCGGACAGATCGACATATCGGTCTGCCAGATACTGCATCGTGTCGCTCAACCAGTCCTGCTGGTGCTCGGGTTCGGCCTCCAAAACTCCGCACCGGAGGATGTGGCTGAACAACTCGTCCCGGGCCTGGTCGAAGACCGAGGCTTCGGACCGCTGAGGTAATTTCTTCGTCATGCACCGTCCTTTGTTTCACTCTTGAACTAATCGTCCAACTGCTTGCGCGGCAATATAATGGCTTTGCACCCATCGGTGCAATCGGGCGGGTCGCCATGACCTTTTGGGGGCGATTAGATTGTGCAGACGCTGGACCCCCTGGAGGGTGTCCGACCGAGACGGAGAGCATATGGCAGATCACGAAGAGGTATATGGAGACGATCGCTCGGAGCGGTTGCGGCGACTCCTTCGTGAGTTTGCGGCCCGTATCGAGAAGCTCGACCGAGAGAGGCGGTTGCTGGCCGATCCCCCGACGCTGTTGCGCTGCCTGGGGGATATCCGCAGTGAGCTGTTTCACTATGAAGTTCGCTCGACGTATGACACGCCGGAGGTAGCCCGCAATCGACACATCGTCGAGGAGGCGCGACGCGGGTCCGAACTGGGGTTCGATGAACCGGAGGATGACGAGCCATGGCCACTGAGGGATCAGGAATGAGAGCGTTTTATATCGCCATCGGCGCGGTCGCCGTGGTGGGCGTCGGGGTGCTGGGATACATGATGACCCGTCCGGTGTCGGTGGAGATACCGGCAGACGTGCTGATTCAGGTGACTGATACAGCAGGATTCAGCGGCTACTATCTCGGGTCCGCGGAGGCGTTGGTCGAAATCAGCGAATACGGCGACTATCAATGCCCGTTCTGCCAAAGCTTCGCGATGGTTCAGTTTCCCACCATCAAGTCGCGCCTGGTCGACGCGGGCTTGGTGCGGTGGCGCTTTAGGGACTTCCCCCTTGATCAGTCCCATCCCCACGCCCGCATCGCGGCCCATGTGGCCGCGTGCGCCGATGACCAGGGACGGTACTGGGACGCCCACGAGGTGATCTACCAGGGTCAACCCACGTGGTCGAGAGAGCGGAATGCCGCCGGTACCTTTCGAAGCTATGCCCAGCAGATTGGACTCGACATCGACGCCTACGATGCCTGTATGCAGGATGCCCGGTACGCCGGCCGGATCGAAGCGTCGCGTCAGGAGGGAGTCCGCGTGGGGGTCAACTCCACGCCGTCGTTCGTCATGAACGGCCGGCTCTACCAAGCGGGCGTGATGAATTATGACTTCCTGAAGGCGCTCACGGATTCGCTGCAGCAGGTCGCCGCTGGGGAATGAAATACCGGATGTGGGTCGCCCTGCTGAGTCTGGTCGGCGTGTTCGTGGCGGTGTACCTCTATCTCTACAAGATTGGCAAGATCGGGACGATGGCCTGCGGCACCGGCGGATGTGAGACGGTGCAACTGAGCGAGTGGGCCACCTTCGGTGGAATCGAAGTCTCCTTGATCGGGGCGTTGGGGTACCTGGCCTTGCTGGCCGTGGCGCTGGTTGGCTTGCAGCCGGCTTTCAGTGCCAGCCGGTCGGTGACCGTGTTGCTGGTAGCCATGTCCGGGCTGGGGGTGGTGTTCGCGATCTACCTGACGGTCCTCGAGCTGTTCGTCATCCACGCCATTTGCCGGTGGTGCGTGGTATCCGCGGGTATCATTGCACTGGTATTCGTGGCATCGCTGCTGGACCTGCGGTGGGGCGATTCACGGGTAGCCGGTTCAACTTCTCTCTCCGCTTCTTGATCGCCATACATGACACAAACATCGGAGCCTGAGCAGGGGACGCGGTCCCGCAAGGCGATGGCCGCGCTCACCCTGGGCGCGCTGGGGGTGGTGTACGGCGACATCGGCACCAGCCCTCTCTACGCCATCAGAGAGGCCTTCCGCGAACCCTACGGGGTGGAGCTCACCACCGCCAACGTCCTCGGCATCCTCTCGCTGATCTTCTGGTCGCTC
Source organism: Gemmatimonadales bacterium (assembly GCA_036443495.1). Classification (GTDB taxonomy): domain Bacteria; phylum Gemmatimonadota; class Gemmatimonadetes; order Gemmatimonadales; family GWC2-71-9; genus N074bin45. The sequence goes on from JAZFYL010000086.1 coordinate 27,237, forward strand.
AACTTCATCATCAGCTTCAAGTACCTCATGCTCATGACGCGCGCCGACAACCGGGGTGAAGGTGGGGGGTTGGCGCTATTGGCCTTGCTGCGACCTCATCGCTTCGCCACCAAGCGTCGCTGGTTGTTGATCATGGCCGGGGTGTTCGGCGCGGCGTTCCTCTATGGGGACGGCGTCATCACCCCGGCGATCTCGGTGCTGGGCGCGGTGGAGGGCTTGAGCCTCGCCGCCCCGGCGCTGGAGATGTGGATCGTGCCCATCTCGATGGGGATTCTGATCGGTCTGTTCGCCTTCCAGAGACGGGGGACCGCCGGGGTGGGGGCGGTGTTCGGCCCGGTGACGGCGGTGTGGTTCATCTGTATCGCCCTTCTGGGGATCGGCGGCATCCTCCGCGAGCCGGGTGTGCTGCGGGCGATCAACCCATGGCACGGGGTGATGTTCTTTGCCAACCACGGGGTGCACGGCGTGCTGATCCTGGCCGTCGTCGTGTTGGTCGTGACGGGCGGGGAGGCCCTCTACGCGGACATGGGGCACTTCGGCAGGCGCCCCATCCGACTCGCGTGGTTCGTGGCCGTGCTCCCGGCCCTGGTCCTGAACTACTTCGGCCAGGGTGCCCTGATCCTGGCCGACCCGTCCGCCGTCAGCTCGCCCTTCTACGCCCTGGTGCCGTCGTGGGCGCTCTGGCCGATGATCGTCATCGCCACCTCCGCAGCAGTGGTGGCGTCGCAAGCTCTCATCTCCGGGTCGTTCTCCATGACCCGGCAAGCCGTCCAGCTGGGGTACGTGCCCCGCCTCCGCATCGTGCACACGTCGAGTACCAAAGCGGGGCAGATCTACATCCCACAGGTGAACTGGTTCCTGGCCATCGCCTGCCTGAGCCTGGTGGTCGGGTTCCGGTCGTCCTCGAACCTGGTGATGACGTACGGCGTCGGGATTACCGGGACGATGACGATCACCACCATCCTGTGGTGTGTCGTGGCCCGGGAACGATGGAAGTGGCCCATGTGGCGCGTCGCCGCGATCGGGATCCTGTTGCTGACCGTCGATCTGGCGTTCTGGGGGACCAACCTCACGAAACTCACGAGGGGAGGCTGGTTCCCCATCTTGGTCGCCGCGACGGTGTTCACCTTCATGACTACCTGGAAGCGCGGCAGGGTGGTGCTCTCCGGGATCATGCGTAAACGCACCTTGCCTATTCAGATGTTCCTCGACGACTTGGCCAAGCATCCCGTAACGAGGGTCGCCGGGGCGGCGGTGTTCATGACACCCGACCCGTTCGGCGCCTCACCGGTTCTGCTGCACCATCTCAAGCACAACAAGGTGTTGCACGAACGGGTGGTGCTCATGTCGGTGGAATCCGAGGAGATTCCCACTGTGAGGGCCGAAGACCGGGTCGAATGGAGCGATTTGGGGGAGGGGTTCTACCAGGTCATCGCCCGTTACGGATTCATGGAGACGCCCAACGTGCCGGCCGTACTCGCCGAGCTGCGGAAAGAAGGACTGGACCTCAAGCCGATGGAGACCAGCTACTTTCTGGGCCGGGAAACCTTGCTCCCCGAGGGAACGACCAAGATGGCGTACTGGCGCAAGCGCTTGTTCATCATCATGTCGCGCAACGCGCAATCGGCGACGACGTACTTCGAATTGCCGGCCAACCGGGTGGTGGAGTTGGGGGCGCAGATTCAAATGTAGGGCTACCCTTCGCTACCCTCGTACTTCTCCATCAACGAGTTCACCACGTCCGGGTCTGCCAGGGTGGTGGTGTCTCCCAGGGTCCGGCCTTCGGCGATGTCCCGTAGCAGACGCCGCATGATCTTGCCGCTGCGGGTCTTGGGCAGGTCGGCGGTGTAGATGATGTCTTGCGGCTTGGCGATGGCCCCGATTTTGGTCGCGACGTGTTGCTTGAGTTCGTCGCGGAGTTCGTCGGTGCCCTCAATGCCTTCCTTGAGAGTCACAAAGGCGGCCACCGCCTGCCCCTTGATGTCGTGGGTCCTGCCCACCACGGCAGCCTCGGCGACGGCGTGGTGATCGACCAGGGCGCTTTCAATTTCCATCGTGCCAATCCGGTGGCCGGCGACGTTGAGCACGTCGTCGACTCGGCCCAGGATCCACCAGTAGCCCTCTTGGTCCAGCTTGGCTCCGTCCCCGGCGAAATAGCGCCCCGGAAATCGGCTCCAATAGGTCTCACGGTAGCGGTCGTCGTCTCCATAGATGGTTCGGAGCATGCCGGGCCAGGGATCGGTGAGGGTGAGGAAACCGCCGCCGGTGGGAATGACCTTGCCTTCGGTATCCACCAACTCGGCGGTGATACCCGGGAACGGCACCGTCGCCGAGCCCGGTTTGGTCGTGGTCACTCCCGGGAGCGGGGTGATCATGATCCCGCCGGTTTCTGTCTGCCACCAGGTGTCGACGATGGGGCACTGGCCGTGGCCGATGTGTTCGTGGTACCACATCCAGGCCTCAGGATTGATGGGCTCGCCCACCGTGCCGAGCAGCCGCAGTTTGGACAGGTCGTGTCCGGCCGGGTATTTGTGGCCCCACTTCATGAATGCCCGAATGGCCGTCGGCGCGGTATAGAACACCGTAACACCATGCTTGGCGCACAGCGCCCAAAAGCGATCCTTGTCGGGCCAGTCGGGGGAACCCTCGTACATCACCACCGTGGCACCGTTGGCCAAAGGTCCGTAGACCACGTAGGAATGTCCGGTGACCCAACCGATATCGGCGGTACACCAGAAGACATCCTCGTCTTTCAAATCGAAGACGTATTTCGACGTGGCCGTGGCTTGGGTGAGGTACCCGCCGGTGGTGTGGACGATGCCTTTGGGTTTACCGGTCGTCCCCGAGGTGTACAGAATGAACAGCATGTCCTCGGCGTCCATCGCTTCGGGCTCCGCCTCGGAGGAAGCCGAGTCGACCACGTCATGCCACCAGTGGTCCCTGCCGTCCTTCATCTCGGCGTTGACCGCCTCGCCGATCCGGCGGACCACCAGCACATGGCGCACCGAGGGCGTGCCCTCGAGGGCTTCGTCGGCGAAGGACTTGAGCGGCACCACCTGGCCCCGCCGATAGCCTCCGTCGGCGGTGATCACGGCGACGGCGGTGGCGTCGTTGATCCGATCCCGCAGCGATTCCGCCGAGAACCCACCGAACACCACTGAATGGACGGCCCCGATCCGGGTACAGGCCAGCATGGCGATGGCGGCCTCCGGAATCATGGGAAGGTAGATCGCGACTCGATCGCCCCGGCCCACTCCCAGTTGCCGGAGCGCGTTGGCGCACCGATTCACCTCGGCCGACAGCTCGGCGTACGTCAGGTGGCGTTTCTCACCCGGTTCCCCCTCCCAGATGATGGCTGTCTTGTCGCGCCGATGGGTCTCGAGGTGCCGGTCCAGGCAGTTCACCGAAACATTGAGCTGCCCGCCGACGAACCACTTGGCGTGGGGGAGGTTCCACTCGAGCACCGTGTGCCACGGGGTGATCCAGTCGAGCAATGCGGCCTGCTCCGCCCAGAACGCCTCCCGGTCGGCGGCGGCAGCCCGGTAGAGGGCGTCCGTAGCGTTTGCTTGGGCGGCGAATGCAGGCGAGGGGGGGAATTCCCGTTGCTCGTCGAGCAGAGTGTCGATTTGTGTCGTCATGGCCGTGATCTTATCGCTCCGCTGTAGGTTTGGGAAGAGTGAGCGAGTGTGCAGGCCCTTGCGCGCCCTGAAGTTGCAGAATTCCCATAGCTGTGGCGTTCCGCCCCGCGACAGGCTGGTGATTCGGGTCACACACCGCTGCTAAATCCTTGAGGACTTTGGGGTTGGAAATACTGGCACCGAGTTCGCCTTGGTTGGTGGCCGCGGTCCCCAAGGGCCGCAGACAATTGAGAATCTTTATCCGCCCGATAAGAGCACACCCGGAGTGATCCGGGGCCGCAAAACCAAAGGTCTCGCAGGCAGGATTCGTGAGATAGCTCGGTGCCGAAGGTTGGATGTCAGCGCGAAGAGCGTGACGTCGGCGGAAGGAATCGTGTCGAAGCGTCACGCTCCTTTTATTGTGTGCAGGTCGGGCGAGGGAGGAAACCATGGCGACTTCGCACGCCACCTCGCTGGAACTGAAGGCGCCCGAGACGCTCGGGCTGGAAACCCGTGACAGCATCCGCCGCGACGCCATCAAGGTGCTCGATGAGATGCCGGTAGGGAACGGACGGCTGCTCATCGATCTGGCCAACACCCGCAGTGTCGATTCGGCCGGACTTGGCGCGTTGATGCTCATTCAGCGTCACGCCGCCGAGCGGCGCCAGAGTGTCGTCCTGAGCAACATCAATGACGAGCTGCGGTTCTTGCTCATGCTGACGAAATTGGACGAATTGTTCGAGTTGGTGGCGGCCGACGCCTGAGTCTGCCGCAGCCGGCTCGTTCGGCTTCTCAGCCATCTGATCCTAGGCTATCTTCCCTTCCGGGGACTCGACCCTAGGACCTCGTTCAATCCGATCCACGGCAGATCATGGCTGATGCTGGACAGCGCCGCGTCCTGTTCGTCGAAGACGAGCCGGCTCTGCGGATTAGTTACGAACGGTTTTTTCGTGCCCGCTTCAGCATGGATTTCGCTGCCACCGGCGGGGAAGCCATGGCGAACCTCGAGACCGGCGCTCCTGACGTCCTGGTCCTCGACATGCGGCTACCCGACACCGACGGCATCGATTTGCTGAGGCGCATCCGGACGCTGCATCCCCACCTCCCGGTGATCATCACCACCGCCTATCTCAGTATCGAACCGCAGCTCCAGGTGCTAGACCTGGCCTATTCGGGATACCTCGTCAAGCCATTCGACCTCGACGATCTCGGTTCCGAAATCGATGCAGCCGGTTGACGCGGCTCGGCTCGAGGCCTGCGGTCTCGAACGGTCCTTCGGGCATACCCGGGCGGTCCACGGTGTGGACCTGCAGGTTGGCCCCGGCGATCTCGTGGCCGTCTTCGGTCCCAACGGCGCCGGGAAGACCACTCTGCTCCGCATGCTGGGGGGGCTGGTACGGCCGACGGCCGGAAAGGTCACCGTCTCGGGCCGCGACTTGCGAGCCGGCGATCCTGAAGCGCGTCGCCCGATCGGGTTGGTGTCTCACCAGTCGTTTCTCTACGACGACCTGACCGCGTTGGAGAACCTGGCCTTCACGGCCAGACTCTACGGCATGGCCCGGCCGCGAGCCGTGGCACTGGACGCGCTGGCCGACGTGGGACTCGAGGGCAAGGCGCGAGAGCCCGTGAGTTCCCTGAGCCGCGGCATGGTTCAGCGCGTCGCGCTGGCCCGCGCTCTGCTGCACGACCCCCCGGTGCTATTGCTGGACGAGCCGTTCACCGGTCTGGACGCGCCTGCCACGCGTCACGTTCAGGAGGTCTTGGCCCGACGGCGACAGGACGGTCACGCGGCTGTGGTGGTTAGTCACCAGTTTGCCGAAGTGTGGGACCTCGCCAGCCACGTGGTGGTCATGGTGGATGGGGAGGTCGTAATGCGGGAGTCGCCGCCGCCGCCGTTGGCCGGTTTCCTGGCGAGGTACGAGGCTCTGCTACATGGGTGAGTGGATCCGCGTGGTGGCGGCGGTGGCGGGCAAGGACATCGTCATCGAGTGGCGCAGCAAGACGGCCCTGATATCGGCGCTGGTATTCGCCGCGATGGTCCTGGTCATCTTCAACTTTGCGCGCGACGCATCGTTGGTGTCGGCGTCCATCCTGGCGCCCAGTGTCCTGTGGATCACGTTTGCATTTGCCGGCATGATCGCCCTGAACCGCGGGTTCAATCTGGAGAAGGACAACGCGGCGATCGAAGGCCTGTTGTTGGCGCCCATCGCCCGCCGGGCCATCTTCTTCGGCAAGTTCCTGGCGAACCTCGCCTTCGTTGGAACGGTCGAGGCCGTGGCCCTTCCGCTGTTCGTGTTGTTCTTCAACGTGCCGGTGTGGCACATCCTGCCCGGGCTGATCGGGCTGATAGTGGCGGCCACAATCGGGTTCGTCGCGGTGGGGACGGTGTTCAGCGCCATGACCGTGCGGACACGGTTCTCCGAGTTGATACTGCCGATGCTCCTGCTGCCGTTCATGGTGACACCGCTCATCGTGGCCGTACAGGTGACGACCCGTCTGTTCGACGGCCGGCCGTTGAGTGAAATGCTGGGTTGGCTTAGAATTCTCACGCTGTACGATCTGGTATTCGTAACGCTGTGCACCCTCCTCTTTCCGGCGGTAGTCGACGAATGAAGGCAACGGTACCTGGCAGCAAGACCATCATCCGTATCGGTCTCGGACTGACGGCGCTGGGGCTCACCACCGTGGCGGCCACCTACATCCTGGCCCTCAGGTATACCCCTCTCGAGGTACGGCAGGGCGCGGCGCAAAAGATCTTCTACATCCACGTGCCGTCTGCCTGGAGTGCCCTGCTCGCGTTCTCGCTGGTGGGGTTGGTGAGCATCCTCTATCTGTTGCTCAAGGACGAACGGCTGGATGCCTTTGCCGCGTCGTCGGCAGAGGTCGGGCTCGTCTTCAGCGTGGTGATGCTGACCACAGGGCCCATCTGGGGCAAGCCGATCTGGGGGACTTGGTGGACGTGGGACGCCCGGCTCACCCTTACCCTCATTCTCTTCCTGCTGTTCGTGGGGTACATGACATTGCGTTCGGCCATCCAGGACCCCGCCGAGCGCGCCAGGTTCTCGGCGGTCGTGGGAATCATGGGCATGGTGCTCGTGCCCTTCATCCACGTCAGCGTCTACTTGTTCCGCACGCTGCACCCGCAGCCGATCGTCCTCAAGCCTTCGACCCCGTCCCTGCCGCCGGAGATGCTCCGCACGTTATTGGTCGGATTCATCGCCACCACGATCCTCTACGTCGGATTCGTGACGGTACGCTATGGATTGGCTCGCTACGACACCGCCCGCCGGGCAGAGGGGAACTGACATGCCCGAAAACACGAGTTACATGATCGCGGCCTACGTGGTCGCGGCGGTGGTCTACGTGTTGTACACGGGGAACCTGATTGCCCGGGCGCGGCGGGCGTTGCAGAGCCGCGAAGAGTAGCGAGGCGGGTCCGGCCCACCCCGCCAAAGGGCCTGGCCGACTACGACCCGGCTTCCTGTCCTTTGGGTAGCAGTACCATCCCCCACAACAGCCCGGCCAGCGCTCCACCCAACAACGGGCCGACCCACCAGATGCCTTGGCCCAACCAGTTTCCCGAAATCAATGCCGGG
>JAZFYL010000087.1:0-3864 GCA_036443495.1 Gemmatimonadales bacterium
CTTGAAGCAATACCACGGTGCCTAGCACAATCGCGGCACCGACCAAGGCTGCTACGTTCCTTCTGCGGGTGCGGGAGCGAGTCTGCCGTTCCCGCCGTGGCGGCACCGGCTCTTCCAGCATCTCCACGAACCGCTCGGCCGTCATCGGCCTATCCGCCGGTACCTTGGCCAGCGCCGTTTTCACCGCGTACTCGATCGAGGGGGTTACGGTCACACGGACCACCGACAGGCTCGGCGGGGTCTCGTGTTGGTGCCGGGCGATGATGACCTGGGCCGTTGGCCCGGTGAAGGGCGGCTCCCCGGCCAGCATCTCGTACAGAACACAACCCAGTGAATAGATGTCGCTGCGGCCATCAACCTGGCCGTGCAGCTGTCCCTGTTCCGGACTCATGTAGGCGGGGGTGCCGAGCACAACGCCGCTGTCGGTCAACTCCTCCCCCGCTACGACATCGACCGCCCGGGCGATACCAAAATCGGTCACCACGGCCTGGGTGCCCTGCAGCAGGATGTTGTCCGGTTTGATGTCGCGATGCACCAGGCCAAGGCTGTGGGCATAGGACAAGCCCGCCGCGACGTCGCGCGTGATGGCCAACGCATCGTCGATGCGCAACTGCTTTTCCCGGTTGAGCTTTTCCCGCAACGACTCGCCCTCGACGTAGGGCATCATGTAATACACCAGGCCGTCGACATGGCCCGAGTCGTACAGCGGCAGGATGTGCGGGTTGTGGAGTTTGGAGGCGATCTCGATTTCGCGCAGGAACCGGTCGGGTCCCATCACGGAGGAGATCTCGGGGTGCAGCAGTTTTAGGGCGACCTGCCGACGGTGTTTCAGGTCTACCGCGAGGTAGACCGTAGCCATCCCCCCGCGACCGAGTTCGTGCTCGATCGTGTACCGGCCCTCGAGGCCGGCTCGGAGACGCTCCAGATGATCGTCGGTCACCATCGTAGTCGTCCGATCCGGGTGCACCGCAAACCCGGGCACCCCGCCGGCCCCGGAAACTGCGGGGAACCGCTCTAGGCTATCACCCGCTGGGCCATCCGGCAAGGCAATCGCCGCCTTCTCTATCCCACCATCTGAACGACCTTCGGTCACGACGCGCTAACTCCGTTCCAGGAACGTGCTTGTACGATGCACCGGGTGCGAAATTTCAGCGTGATCTCTGCCGAAACCCTCCCGGTAGAAGCGACTTTGTCCAATGTGGTGCCGACGATCGGACCGCTATCGAAATGACGGAGTCGCATGGATGCCTCACGGTGAAATCACGCACCCTCTCGATCTTGTCTCCAGTTCTCGAGCGGCCTCGACGCAGTCGCCGCACGTCGTACCGGTCCGGAGCCACGCTGCCGGCCCGAGAAGGAGGCAGAACCCATGAGAAAGCCACTGATGCTGATCCCGACCATTCTGTTGCTCGCGGCTTGCAACGACGTCACCGGCGTCGATGGCCCCGACACGAGGGGTGACATCCGGGCAAGCGTGACCGAACGCTGCGACCCGCCTCGCTTCGAGGCCTACGGCAAGTGCCACGACCGGCGTGGGCCGAAGCCCGTAATCGAGTAAGCAGGGCCGGTCTGCCAAGAGCGGCTGAGGGCCAGTCTGCCGTGCTTCACACGACACCGGCAGGCTGACCCCGCCTGCTTGGCTTGTCCCGCTCCCACTTTCCGGTACTTTGGGCGTAGGCGACTCTCCCAGGGGATCGGATCTGAACGAGCCAACCCTGACCCTGTTCGGGGTCCCAGTCCTCACCGTCTCCGGCCGGCCCGTGCCCGGGCCCTCAGGACACAAGAAAGACCTGGCGCTCCTCGCCTTCCTGGTGCTGGAGCCGGGCGCGCACACCCGGGACGAACTCGCGACTCTGCTCTGGGCGGATACCACCGAAGAGCGGGCTCGTGCTTCTTTGCGCCAAGCGCTGAAACGCTTGCGCGTTGACGTCGGGCCATCCCTCGCGACCGACCGTAGCTCGATAGCCCTGACTACACCCGTCCCGTGTGATGCAACTGCTTTCCAGCAGGCTGCCAAGACCGATCCCGCGGAAGCGGCCGGGTATGACGTGCCGCGGTTCTTGGCCGGCTTCGCGGTCAAACACGCTCCGGCCTTCGACGAGTGGGTCGCGGTCAAGCGGTCGCAACTGGTTCGGGAATACCTGGCGGTGCTCACCACCCTGGCGCGGGACGCGATGGTGCAATGGCGCTGGCGTGACGCCGCCGGCTGGGCCGACCGCGCCCTCGAGGTGGATCCGCTGTCCGACGAAGCGGCACGGATTGCCGTGGAGGCCTGGTATCTGGCCGAAGATCGGGGCGAGGCCCTGTCACGCTACGCAGACCACGAGCGGTGCCTGGTGAGTGACCTGGCGACGGTGCCCAGTGCGTCCCTCCAGGAATTGAAGGACCGCATCGAATCCGACGTCGGTCCGCGGCGTGAGGCCCCTATTTCGCGCGAGTGGTCGATTCGCCCCCCTACGCTCAATCCTCCATTGGTGGGGCGGACACAAGCCTGGGAATCGCTGGTGGCTGGATGGCGCGACCTGAAGCGCGGACGTGGGCAGATCGTCATCCTCGAGGGCGGGACCGGAACGGGCAAGAGCCGGCTCGCGGACGAACTGCTGCGCTGGTGTCGGGCCGAAGGTGCCACGGTCCTGCGTGGGGAGGGGCACGGGCTGGATGTCGCAATTCCCTACGGGCCGGTCGCCGATGCCTTACGGCAGGCGCTCGAGGCCCCGGGATTGGTGGGAACCCCGCCGGAGTGGCTATCCGAGGCGGGCCGTTTGCTCCCCGAAATTCGCCAGCGGTTCGATACCCTGCCCGCGCCCACCGATCCTACCGACGGAACCGAGCAGTGGCGTTTGTTCGAAGGGATCAGCCAACTGGTGCTGGCCTTGGCCGAGGAGCGGCCGGTGGTACTGGTGCTCGACGACATGCACCAGTTCGATGGCGAGACCTGTGCCCTGCTGCACTTCCTGGCCCGGCGGTGGACCGAAGCACCTGTCTTGATGGTGGTCACCTACAGCTCCGGCGAGGTGGAACGCGGGGCAGCAGCGGCCCGGCTATACCGTGCCTGGCGGGCAGAGCCAGAGACGTCCGTCATCCAGCTTGCGCCGCTCAGCGCCGCGGATGTCGGCGAACTCATCCGGGACATGGGGAAAATCACGAGTCCTGAGTTGGGGACCCGCTTCTGCCAGCGGGTCTACGAGGTCACCAAGGGCAACCCGTTCTACGTCCTGGAACTGTTGAAGGCCTTGTTCGACCAGGGAGTTCTCGTCGTCGATCCCTCAACCGGTGAATGGAACGTGGAGGAAGAATCGGGGCTGGAGTTCGAAATGCCGCGCACAATCCGGGAAACGGTGGCGCAGCGCTTGGCGCGACTACCCTACCAGCTTCGCGACCTGCTGACCACAGTGGCAGTGGCTCGCATCGGGTGCACGGCAGAACTTCTGGCCTACGTCAACGAACTCTCCCGCCTCCAGGTGGCCACGCTGTGCGACGAACTGGTCGAACGGCTGCTGCTGGTGGAGGACGGCGGCAAGTACCGGACGGCCCATCCCCTGGTGGCTGACGTCATCCGGCGCGATCTCTCTGAATCCCGGTTGGCCGAGTTGCATCGTGCCCTGGCGCTGGGGTTGGACGAGACCGCCCCGAAGGACCGGGACACCCTCGTGGGGCGCATCGCGCGACACGCAGAGGGCGGTGGACTGTCTCAGCTGGCGTATCGGAACGCCCTGTTGGCCGCGCAGGCCGCCTTGCAGCGTTTGGCTTTCGATGAAGCGCTTACCTGGCTCGATCTTGCGGCAAGCCAAGCAGACGCAGAGGAGGCCGGTGAGGTTGATCGACTGACCGGCGAGATCCTGCGGGTGGCCGGATGGACCGAAG
>JAZFYL010000088.1:0-5093 GCA_036443495.1 Gemmatimonadales bacterium
TCTCACGGGGCGCCCTGTACACCACGCTCGACCGCCTCGAGAGCAAGGGCTACCTAACCTGGAGAACCGAGGCGACGACTCCGGCCCGCGGAGGCCTGCCCCGGCGCGCGTTCACGGTCACCAAGAAGGGCCTCGCCATGCTGCGCCAGGTGCAGCAGGAACTGAACGACGCCCTCCAGGAACTGGACGCGGTCCTCGACCGGCGCTGATCGATGTATCAGGCTCCTCCACGATTCGCTGAACGTCTCTTCGCCGCCGTACTGCCCCGCGGCGTCAGGAGCGACATGATTCTGGGTGACCTCCGTGAGGAGTTCGCCGAGCGTTCCGCCGCCGGGACCGGGAACGCCGTGGGTTGGTATCTCCGAACCACCGTGGGCATCGCGATCAACTACATCGTGCGAAGACCCACTCGCCGGGCACCGTTGAACCTTGAGGGCCCCGGCCTCGCTCCACCACCACCACCGACCCGCTGGGGTACCATGATGGGAACGTTCTGGCGCGATCTGCGCTACGCCGCCCGCACTCTGATCAAACGCCCAACGCTCACGGTCGTCGTCGTGGCGACCTTAGGGCTCGCCATCGGCGCCAATGCGGCGGTGTTCAGCCTGATCGACTTCATGCTGTTCCGGCCGCTCCCCATCGACCGGCCGGACCAGGTGGTGCGGATCTATACCAGCGATTTCTCGAGCGGCCCTATCGGCGCGACGTCGTACCCCGATTTCGAGAGCCTCCGCGACGGCATCACCGGACTCGAGCAATCCGCGTCTTACGACGGCACCTACCCAGTGAACGTCGCGCTCGGCGACGGATCGTTGCGCCTCCAAGCCAACCTCGTTTCCGGCGAGTTCTTCAATCTCCTTGGCGTCAGGCCCGCGCGTGGTAGACTGATCGCGCCCAGTGACCACCAAGCAGTTGGTGCGGACCGTGTGGCGGTGCTCAGTTACGCAGCATGGCAGACGTACTTTGGTGGCGCGCCCGACGTCGTCGGACACACGCTCTCGCTCAACGGCGAACCGATGGTGGTCATCGGCGTGACCGAGTCCACGTATACCGGCATCGACATCGGCAGCACCCCTGACATGTGGATACCGATGACGATGTACGGCGTGGCAATGCCGGGTCTCGACCGTCAGACCCTGCTCGATAACCGCGGGTCGCGGTGGCTGAGCCAAATCGGCCGCCTGAAGGACGGCGCATCTCTCCGGCAAGTGGAAACGCAGGCCAACGCCGTAATGGCGCGACTGGCCGAGCAATATCCCCAGACCAACAGGGGAGTGAGCGGCCAACCGGATGCCCCGCGGCCGATGACCGTCCTTCCGATCGCGGATCAGGCCGGCACGCGGAGCCGGGTCGCCGACCGGGCCACCTTCCTGACCGGCATCATGACACTCGTGTTGCTCATCGCCTGCGCCAACGTGGCCAACATCCTGGTGGCGCAGGGTCAGCGCCGCCGTCAGGAATTCGCCGTGCGACTGGCACTCGGCGCCAGCCGCATGCAACTCTCCCGCCAGGTGCTGATCGAGAGCGTGTTGCTGTCAATCATCGGAGGCGCCGCCGGCCTGGCCGTTGCCCTCGGGTTGAGCCGGGTCCTCATCCCCCTCGGACTACCCTCGGTACTTCAAGGATCCCTTAGGCTGGAATCCGTGCCGCTCGACTGGCGAGTCGTTGCGTTCGCCCTGGGACTCTCGATCGTGACCGGGATCATCTTCGGGATTCTCCCGGCTCTCAACGCCTCACGCCCGGACCTGGTGCCGGCGCTCAAGGCACATGCGGAGCCGGTCAGATCTAAGGGCCACCGCTGGGGACTGCGCGATGGATTGGTGGTCCTCCAGGTCTCGGCGTCGATGGTGCTCGTGATAGGCGCCGGATTGTTCATCCGCGCCATCCTCTCGGCATACGACACCGAGTTGGGGTTCGAACCCGCCGGGGTCGCCATTACCACCCTCGACGTCGGGCGCGAACGAATGAGCCAGGAACAGGGCGTCACCTTCTACAGCGAGGTACTCGAGCGGGTCCGGCACCTCCCCGGCGTCGAGGCGGCAGCATTGGCCCGCTATGTACCGGTGCAGGCAATGGGTGCCCGTCGCGGGTATCGGGTCGAGGCGATGGACCAGGCGGCGGTCGAGGCAGCCGGCATCCCTGTGTTACCCCGTGGATCTGTCGAACTCAACATGAATGTGGTCTCGGACGGCTACTTCCAAACGTTGGGCATCTCGCTCATGCAAGGTCGCGCGTTCCTGCCGAGCGACGACGGCGGGGCACCCCTCGTCGCAATGGTGAACAAAGAGTTCGCCGAAACCTTCTGGCCGGGCCAGTTCGCCATTGGCCAGCGCCTCCTGTCTGGCAGAGACCAGGAGACGCCCATCACGATCGTCGGCGTGGTCGAGACGGGTAAGTACCGCAACGTCCGTGAGGATCCTCTTCCTTATATCTACATCCCGTTGCAGCAGGAGTATCGCACCAGCGTGGTCCTGTCGGTCCGAACGGGCGACCAAGTCGAAGCGCTCTTCCCCGTGGTTGCCAACGTGGTACATGAGCTTCGACCGGGCATGCCGCTCGTCAGAACCGGGACCCTCCAAGCCCACCTGGGGAATTCGCTGAGCCAGGAGCGCACGACCATGAACCTCGTCGTGGCGTTGGGCGTGCTGGCGCTCTTGGTCTCGGCGGTGGGGCTGTACGGCTTGTTGGCGTATTCGGTCGCAACCCGCCGGCGCGAAATCGGAATCCGCAATGCGCTCGGTGCCCAGGCGAGTACCCTGGTCGGCATGGTGCTGGGACAGGGGATGCGACTGGTCGTGGTGGGGATGGTTCTGGGGTCGCTCGCCGCCTTGGGGCTGGGCCGGCTTCTCTCGGCGATCGTCGTCGGTGTCGGCGTCACCGATCCCGTCATCTTCGGCGCGACGGCAGTGCTTCTCCTGCTGGTCGCCCTCGCCGCCAGCTACCTGCCGGCGAGGAGAGCGATGAAGGTCGATCCCGTTTCGGCGCTCCGCGCCGAATAGCCGGGAGCTAGGGGCGGGGAGCAGACGGTCACATACCCTTATTCCCCGTTCCTAGCCCAAAGCTCCTAGCATCCTCCGCACACCGCACATTTACGGAACCAACTCCTCCCTCTTCTTCAAGAGGAACAGCCCTTCCTTAATAGAGCTCACCACGATCGTGCCGCTCTCGAAGAACGGGTAGTTGCTCCACGAGCCGGCGAAGCCCGGGTCGTTCTCGCCCCACGGCACGGTATCGAAGTAGCCGATCTCCACCGGGTTCTCGCGGTCGCTGATGTCGATCACCCGGAGGCACGCCACATAGTTCGACTGGTACAGGTAGTCGCCGGACACGGACAGGTAGTGGTCGCTGGCCAGGGTCTCACCGGTGAACATGGTGGCCACGATGGGGTCGTCCAGGTCTGCCAGGTCCCACACGATGGTGCGGGTGCCCGTGACGACGCCGCTGATCTCGTCGCCCTCGTCGTTCATGTAGAAGTAGCGGTGGTCGTCGGTCAGCCATCCCTGGTGGGCGTAGGACACGTTGGGATACCCCACTGCCGCGACCGCGACCGGATTGGCCCGGTCGGTCACGTCGGCCACGGACAGCGCCGTGCCGTTGGAGCCGAGGCAGATGTCGTGGCCCTGGTAGTCGGCATCCGGTCCGTGGTACTTGACGCACTGGGCGTCGTGCGACCCGCCCCCGCCGTTCCCGGTGTTGGGATCATTGAAGCAACCGGCGAAGGTAGGGTTCAGCGGGTCCGTCATGTCGATCATGTGGAGTGCGCCACCGCAGGTCTCCCCGCCGTCCGAGGACCCGACCGCCACGGCCAGCCGTGATTCCTCGCTGACGATCACGTTGTGCGCGGAGGCGATCTCGTCGTAGTGAGCCGTCTCGCTGAACGTGGCTGGAGCATTCTGTACATTCCGCAGCTGGTGCAGATCGAATATCTGCATGCCATGCTGGCCCACGTTGTCCGCCACGACCAGGGCGTAGTGATCGTACGTCTTGACGTCGCGCCAGCCGTTGGGAGTCGATCCTTCGTGCGCCGGCAGGTTGCCCAGGAGGACCGGGTTGCCGGGATCGGTCACGTCGATGAACGACGTACTGAAGGTGTGCCCAACGATGGCGTACTCACGGCCCGTCTCGGGGTCGGTCCAGCCCCAGAGGTCGTTGACGATGTCGCCCCGGTGGCCGCCCACGTCGGTGACCGGCAGGAACGCCAGCAGCTCCACGTTGTCACACGAGAACTCGCCGGCCATGCCCTCGGTGCACCGGGTCATGTCGCCCGCCACCGGCTCGAGCCCGCTGCCGGCATCGATGAGGTCGGCGGTCAGTTCCCAATCGCCCCCATCGCTACGGGCATACACCAGTACCCGGCCCTCGCCGAAGTCACTGAGCGGCGAGGTGCGGAGGCCGAGGTCCCCCTGCAACACGACCTTGCCGCCCCTGGCGCTATAGCGCTGCATGTCCTCTTCCCACAGCTCCTCGGCGTGCTGCCACATCGATGAGGCATCCGCCCGGCGGTAGATGTTGACGCCGCCGGAACGGTTGTCTCCGGCAGCCGCGGTGCCAACCCACAACTCGTCGCCCTGTAGCGCGACGCTCTGGCCGAAGCCGGCGCCCCGGCCCCAGCCGATCGTCTCGTGTACCGTCGTATCGGGCGGGGTCAGGATCTCTACCTCGGTCCACCCGTTCTCGATCCGGCGATAGTGGTACACCTGGCCCGCCGACCGGGCACCTTGCGGCGGCGCCCCGACGATCAACTCGTCCCCTGCGAGCACCATGGCAACGCCGAAGTTGCCGCTGCCTTCCGGCGCCATCAGCGTGCCGATCGGCGACCAACCATTCTCGCTGTAGGCGTAGGTGGTGATCACTCCCCCGTCTGTGGCCGGCTCCCCTACGAGCGCCGTGGTGCCGTCGAAGGCGATGCTCCGCGGGAAGCGGCCCGGCTCATCCGAGTTGGCGCTCAGGATGCCGGCCGAGTGCCAGGCGCCGTCCTGCCGGCGGTAGGCGTGCACCTGTTTCCGTCCGGGCACGCTGATCAACACCATGTCACCGCTCACCGCCAGGCGGTTACCGGCGCTGTCGTCCGGTTGGGCGTCGGGCAGCTGGAA
>JAZFYL010000089.1:0-2231 GCA_036443495.1 Gemmatimonadales bacterium
ACAGTTTCTGGTCAAGAAGCGCAGCGGGTCGGAGACCGCCTCTATGAGCGGCCCCTGGACCACCCACTCGGCCATTCAGGCCCAGGACGACACCGGGAAATGCACCAACACGCTATCGGTGGAGGTGGGTGAGGGTCAGGTGCGGTTCCTGATCAACGGTGAGGAGGTCTACGCCGCGTCGATCGACCAGTTCCAGACAGAGGGGATCGCCGGGATGCGAGTCAATCACAACCTCGATCTTCACATCGCCGGATTTACGGTGGAGCCCAGCTAGCGGGCGGCGGCCTGATTTCGCTGGGCTTCCGAGATATGACTCTCGAGAGCCCGGCGGGCCGCCTCGGGGACTCTTCCCCGGGCGGTAGTGGCGACCCGCTCGAGCGCCCGTCCCGCGCCGCTGGCCTGGCAGCCGGCCAGAGCCGCCACCGCCGCCAGGCGCTGCTCCACGGTATACCCGCGCCGCCGGAACAGGGTCCGACGGGTGGTCGCAACGGTGGAGAGAACGGTGGCGGCTTCGTCCGAGCATATGGCTCCCAACGCCTCGATCATGGCTGTCCTGGCCAGAGGGTCCTGTTCTCGTTCCAAGGCCTGTGCCAGGGCCATGGTAACTCCCCTGGCCGACCCACCACCGAGGGCCGCCGCCGCCGCCACCCGGACTGAGACATCCGGATCCGCCAGCCCCCGCACGAGTGGTTCGCCGGTGGTGGTAGCATCGATGCTTCCCAACGCCGCCATCACGGTGCGGCGCACCCTGGGATCGCCGTGGTCACATTGGGCCGCCAGTGCACCGACGCCGTCCGGCTTGCCCCGGCGCCCCAACAGGTCCGCCCCCAGGCGCACCTGGTACCAGTCGGGGCTTCTCAGCAGAGCATCCACCAAGGGGTAGGCGTCCGGCAATCTGGCAGCCAGATCGCACAGAAACACCTTGGGGCCAATCGACTCCGTCTCGCTAAGGGCGTCGATCACCAACTCGGCCGCGTCGCGGCCAACCCACTCAAGCACTTGGACGACCCGGGGGCGTTCCTCCGGCACTCTGATGGCGTGGTCGATGAAGGCCCGCATGAGGCTCCGGGAAACCATCCGTCTCCCGGCGATAGCCATCCGCCGCCGGCCGTCGCTTGGGGTTCGCCCAGTGAGGTGGGTCAGAGCCTGGGCCGCGTGCAGCGCTTCGGTCCACGACCCTCTCCGCTCGCTTTCCCTGATGGCGCTGGCAAGGCCCTGAAGCTCGTCGGCGAAACCTTGCGGCAAGCGAGGTGCCCGATCTTCATCCTGGTCGAAGCCCATGACCAGGGGAATTTCGGTGTCTTCCACCACACTGCCGGGCCGGGGGGAGGTGGAGGGAGGAGCGGGGGACCGGTCAGCCTTCTCACCGGGCGTAATGTCGACGACAAAGGACACATGGACCTTGTCGGTGACCGGTATCGGGCTGTTGTCGGCAGCAAGGGCACCGGCCAATTGCAGGAGTTCATCGGCCGGGGCGTCGTGCTGAACCGTGATGGTTTCGATGCGACGCCGGTGCATGCAGCCGAGGAGCCCCCGGTCGTGGGGTGTACTCTCGAGTTCTACTCCCGCCTCCGTGACCACACCGTCCCGGCCAACCTCCTCGCGGAGTGCCTGCAGCAACACCTGCGCCTCGGCACCGCCATCTGGCCTGGTACGCAGGTGGTCGATGAGGTTGGAGAACGCCTGCTCGAAGGAAGGTTTCGGGGGCACCGTTCACCTGGATGGAGGTCGCGAGCCAGGCTTAACAATCGCATGGAACGGCAGGATTGAAAAGGACCACAGGACTCATTGGCTAAAGGGGGGACCGTGAGAGGGGCCTTGCCCCTCTCACGTCTCACCTGCTACTTCACTTCGATATCACGACTCTTGGCCCGCTCGGACTTGGGCAAGACGACCGTCAGCACGCCGTCGGTCTGCGATGCCTCGATGCCATCGACGTCGATACCCTTGGCAACGTTGAACCGTCGCTCGAAAGTGCCGAAGTTCCGCTCGACACGGCGCACTCGGTTGGTGCTCTCGACGCTCTCACGCTGCTTCTCTGCCTTGATCGTCAGCACGTCGTTCTCAAGCGACACGGTCACGTCTTGGGAGCGCACCCCCGGCAACTCGATCGTGAGCGTCACGGAGCTGTCGCTCTCCGAGATATCAGTGGCCAGCACCAGGGCACGATCCCCGGCGGTGAAAGCGGGAAAACCTGTGAGCACCTCATCGAACAAGCGGTCGAGCCGGTT
>JAZFYL010000090.1:0-11022 GCA_036443495.1 Gemmatimonadales bacterium
GGGCCGCAGCCACGATCTCTACATGATGGACAAGAACGTCTTTGCCCACCTTCACCCGCTGCTGTTGGCTCACGCCGAGCCGTATTTCAGTGGTGAGATCACCCTGGAGGAGTCGCTCGAGCGTATCATGGCGGAGGTCGCGGGGGAGTAATCAGATACCGGAAAACAGAAACCGGAAAACCGCTAGTAGCCGACGGTGAGGGCAGACATGGTCCGTCACCGTTTTCTGATTTCTGTTTTCTCTGGTATACCCGTCCGCCTGACCGCCCTACCGCCCTACCGCCAGTCCGCCCACCTTAGGTCCAACCACGATCCCCGGACACGCTCGCAACAAGACGGTCGGCATCCCGACATAGATGATGGACCCTGCGCCGCACACGTCGCCGTCCAGCAGATTGCTCACCTGCACCACGGCGGTCATCACACCGGACCCGGTCACCACGACCGATTCGCTGGCCAGCCCTTCGGCCAGGTAGGTCGAGACACCATCAAGGCTGACCCGCTGCTGGGTGGCGCTACCGGTCGCGGTGAGCGTGGTGACCCCGTTGATATCCGCCGTGAAGCTGGCCGTGAGAATCCCATCTACCGAGGCGTTGACCACGCCCGAGATGGACACCGCGTCCAAGTTTTTCACCGTGATCCGATACACGATGACCTGGCTCGGCTCGAGTTGGGTATTCGGTGGATCGGCGACTACGAGCCACCCGTTTGCCACACTCGAACTGATCAACGGCACGATGTTGTCGTCCGCGGTAATCGTGAACGACTCCTCGCCGGTTTGGGTGACGATGAGGCGGCCCACCCCGCTGAGTCGGATGGCGTGGTACCCGGCCACCGGCCGGCTGACGGTGACGATGGTGCCGGATCCGACGATTCTTCCCTCGCCGTCGTCGGGATCGCTGGGGTCAGTCGGGTCGAGGCAGCCGGCCAGAATCGCCGGCAGCGCGACCGCCAGCGCCATACGTGTGGTTGTAATCATGCTATGCCTCCAAGCAATATTCGATTCGTCTTTCACCCATCGGGTCACGGCCCTAGTGGAACATCACGCCGAGGCCCATGACGAGGATGCGCTCGCGGAAGTTGCTGTAGTCCTGCAGATAGAGATCGATCGTCGGCACCAAGGAAGTGTTCTTCCCGATACGCCAGTCGTAGCCCACGCCGATGACGCCGGAGAAACCGATCTGTTCGCTATCGTCGTCGAAGAACGATCCGGGTGCCGACGAGCTGCCATTCTCTATTGTGGCCACGCCGAGTCCTCCCTTGATGAAGAAGGCTCCAGCGCTCCTTGGATAGAACTGACCGAAGAACGTCACGCTGCCGACGCCCCGGCCGCTGAACGATTCGGGATCGCCCCAGCCGTATAACTCGGCCCCCAGGATCACCGACTGACTGGCGCTACCGCCGATCTTGAAGTAAAGCGATGGGCCGTATTGGGAGCCCGATACGCCTGCGGCGGTGGTCTTGGGGTTGAAGTGCTCATTGCCGACTCCGGCGCCGAAGCCGACGAAGAATCCTTCGCGGGTATTGGGTCGCGCGGAACTTTGCTGCGCCGGCAGGCCGTTGGCCCATCCCAGCGCCATGATCGTGGTCAACACTGCGATATGTGTACGGGCCCTCATGAGGTTCCCCCTCTAGTCGTTGGAAGTCGATCCTGTCGATCTACTTGGTCAACGGTTCGGCGGGGAGGATTCTGACGGGGGAACGGGTGTGGAGTGCGGGGAAAACAGGTACCAGAGGCTGGAATAGGTGCCAGAAGCCAGACACCCGAAGCCAGGAGAAACAGCGACCTCTGGCTACTGGCTACTGGATTCTGTCTACTGCGCTAGCTCCATTGTCCAGGGCGCCGTCGCGGTATCCACCCGGTGCCGAGCCACGACGGCGCCCCCGATTCGCACTTCCACGAGCACGATACCTGTGGGGAGCGTGATCACGTAATCCGCGGTCGATTGCGCGGTGTTCACCACGCGAATACCGTCGCCGAACACGACGAGTTCGTCGTTTCCCGATCCGCGTTTCATGGCTGCCGAGACCTCTGTCACGCTCGTCCCGCGCTGCAGAGAGAGTGTACCAGCCTGCGGGTGCACGGCGAACTCGACGAACAGCACGGTATCGGTGACGGCAAAGAGCACCGACGAGCCGGTAACCGGTACCGCTGGCGGAAGCGACGGTGGAGTTTGGTTGGCGGGTTCGAACAACGTTCGCATGGACCCCAGAGTATCCAGCAGCCACGCCCTGGCGGGGGTGACCGTGAGAGTGATACCGACCACGACCGCAATCATCGCGGCCAGTCGCCAGCCCCAACCCACCGCGGGTGAACTGGGGATGGACGGGATGGATGCTTCGGGAGCATTCACCGTCGGCGTGGCGGCTGGCGGGAGATCCAGATCCGCCATCGCCTGCTGGAACCGTTCGGCCTGGGCCCGGAGGGCCTCGAACTTCGCCTGGCATTCGGTGCACGCGCCCAGATGGTTTCGCACGACGGCCAGGGCGTCCAGCTCGAGTTCATTATCGAGGTAGCGAACAAGTTCACCGTCGTCGATGTGTCCCACCGGGATGTCAGGACTGGTCATGGCGTGGGTCCTTCGGGAACAGGTGAGAGCGCCTGACTGAATTTCTTGAGCGCCCGGGCGATCATGGTCCCCACCGACTTGGTCGTCGTCTCCACCGCTTCGGCGATCTCGCGATGCGTGAACCCTTCTTCGCGCATTAGCAGCACGGTCCGCTCCTTGTCGGAGAGTCGGTCCAAGGCCTGCCGCGCCCGGCGGCGCTCGTCGTCCCGTTCGACCTGGACGTCGGGTTCTGGTGCGGCCTGGCCCATGAGATCCGTCTCTGCCATTTCCTGCAGCCGCTTCTGCGATTGCCGTCGCCGCCAACTGTCACGGACGAGGTTCGACGCGACGGTGAACAACCAGGCACGGGGGTTCTGGTCGGTGGCCGGCGGATTGGCCATCAGTTTGAGATACGTTTCCTGAGCGGCATCCGCGGCGTCGTCGGCGTCCCCTGTGAACCGGACCAAATACCGCAGCAACGCCTCGTGGTGGGCGGCGTACAGGGTGGCCGGGTCGACAGTCGGTAAGGGCAAGAGCGTGGTGGTCAGTGAGTCTCTCCAATCTACCCCGCGGAGGGGGATATGACCGCCGTCGGATGGTGAACGATCGAGGGGGTACGATTCTGACCGCCGATCTCCGGTGTGGAACCTTTCGTGCTCCGGTACGTCATATGTTTCGGACTTGGACGATGGACCCGTTGCTGATATGACCCCTCCCGAACCCCTACCGCCCCACTCCCGCGGCATTTGCTGGGGGCTCGCCCTGGCTGTGCTGCTTCCGGCCGGGGGCGCCGCTCAGGCCCTGTCTCTCACCGGGGACGACAGTCCGTCGCCGGTGACAGGGACCATTTCCGGGACCGTCTTGGGGGCCTACGAGGGTGGCCCCCTGGCGGACGCATCTGTCAGCCTGAGCCCGAAGGCCGATCCAAGCTACGCCTCTGATAGCCGCACCTGGCCCGTCGTTCGCGAGTGGCTCACCGGACGGGACGGCCGCTACCACTTCGCCGGGGTGGAGCCGGGCAGGTATCTGTTGGAGATCCGCCGCATTGGATTCAAGCCGGCATCGGTCGTGGTGACGCTCGGTCCCGCCGCCGACCTCAGCCTGTCACTGGCATTGGAAGTCGCTCCCGTTCACCTGGAGCCGGTGGAGGTAAAAGCGACCGCCGCCGATCTCTATCAGGAACCGGCGCTGGAGGAAGAGGCCGATCGATGGCGCGTGGGGTTGGAGCAATGGCGGCAGGAGCGGTTTCTCACTTCCGACGTGCAATTGGTCACCGCCCGGGACGTGAGTCAGGCGGTCCCGTTCGCCGGCGGCGATCCGCTTCGCACGCTCCACCGCGGTGCCGGCATCACCACGCGAGATGACTGGACGGCGGAACTGTGGACGCGCGGCTCTCGCTTCGACCTGACGCGCATCGTGTTCGACGGTATGCCGCTGTTCAATCCGACGCACGCCGCCGGTTTCAGCTCCGCCATCAACCAATATGCCCTGGGCACCGTCGCCCTGTTCCCCGGGGTGCGCCCTGCCGGTATGGGTGAAGGCGGGGCGGGGATGCTGGTCGTCGAGTCCCGCCCGACGGCCGGTCCCTCCGAGTTGAGTGGCGTCGCCGACCTCACCCTGGTGGGTGGTGGGGTGACCATGCAACGCGGTTTCGCCGGGGGTAAAGCCGGCCTCCTGCTGGGCGCCCGGGTGTCGGGTCTCAAGAGTGGCGAAGAACTCGAAACCGGGACATTGCAGAACCCGGGGCCTACCAACTTCGAATTGCCCCGGGATTACGGTGACGTGACGGGGCGGTTTGATCTCGACCTCGGTGGTGGCACGGCGGTCGAGGTAAGCGGCATCTGGATGCTCGACGTGGTCGACGGCGGTCTGCTACAGGCCGATAGGCAACAGGGCGTCCTCACCAACAACCGGCTGTCGTGGGGCAACGCCGCCGGTCGAGCGAGCCTCATCCTTCCCGCGGGTCATCTGTCGGCCCGGCACACCGTGGGCGCGAGCCGGTACGAAGTGCACGCCCGAAGCACAAGTACGGTGTCGCCCTTGGACATGTTCAACAGTTTCGCGTCCCAGCCGGAGACCGACAGCAGGATCAACTACACCCTGTTTCGGGGCGACTGGAGCCCGACAACATGGGCCGGTCTCGAACCCGACTGGAGCATGGGCTATGAGCTCAACCATCAGGAGGTGAGCTACGACGGGCCGCCGTCGTCGCCTTATCCCCTTCAGACCTTTCTGGCTCGCATCGCCTATGACCAGGAACTCATGGTCGGCGCGGCGTGGGCCGAGCGCCGCTGGGGGCAAGGGGAGCGGTTCACCCTCGAGGCCGGAGTGCGCGTGGAGGGATCGCGGCAATTGAAAGACAGCGGCCCGATCCGCATTGCGCCGAGGGTTTCGGCGCGCTACCGGCTGACCGATCGATGGTCGGCCACGGCTGCGGCCGGGCGACACTACCAGTACCTGCAAGCCTTCGCTCCAGCCGGGCTCCGTGTCGGCCCGGGCCTGGCCGTCTCGCACCGCTGGTTCCTGGCCAGCGGAGAAACCCCGGCGCTGCGCACGGACATGGTCACCCTCGGATCCGAGTTGTGGCTGTCGGATTCGTGGTTGGCCTCCGCCAATCTGTATCGACGGTCGATCAGCGGTATGGTGATCCCCAACCCGACACCGGGACCACTCGACGCGCGCGACGAATCGAACCAACGGATCTTGCGAACCCACGCCGCCGTGGCGAACAACCAGGCGTACGGAATCGACCTCTCGGTGCGGAAGTTGGCGGGGCCCGTCACCATGAGTGCGGGTTACAGCTACGGCTCGTCGACCACGTTGTCGCAGGGGTACCGTTTCCCCTCGTCGGCCGATCGTGCCCATGCCTTCGACGCCTCGGCGCTGTGGCGCACACCGCTCCGGATATGGAAGGGTGGGATCCGCACCGGCCTCGCCTTTACCGCGGCATCCGGCGCCCCCTACACCCGGGTCCACCCCGGCAACTACACCTGCGACGCAGCTACCGTCACCTGCACCGAGATCGTATCGACCGAGATCGGCGCCCCGAACGCCGAGCGGTCTCCCTGGTATGCCAGCACCGACGCCCTGGTGGAGTGGCGCCGGCCGTTCTCCAGTTGGCGATTGGATGTCTACTTCCAGGTCCGTAACCTGATGAACTCGCCCAATGCCGTGACCTATACGGTGGCCTGGGGCGACGATTGCCACCGGCTGGCCCCGGGGGATGCCTATTGTGGCCGGGCCGACGACCGCTTCGAAAGCGGCATGCCGCAGATGGCGCTGTTTGGGTTCAGGGTGGTGTTCTAGCTGGGAGCAGGCGGTGTGTGGTGGGTGGTGGACTGAATGATGAATGATGATTGATGAAGTCTGACTTGTGAAGTGGCAGCACTTCAAGCCTCAGAAATCAGAGCTCGAGAATCAACAATCCCATACCCCCTTGCCGGCTCAAGGTACGGCCGGTACCGTGGAGGCAGTATGGGCCGAGGACAGCACAACGTGGCCGCGGTCCCATGCTGGTTGGCCGGTTGGCAGCTGCCTGTAGGACCAAGTTGTGATCTATCTCGCAAGGAGGATGATCATGCGTAGAACACTCATTCTGACGCTAGCCCTCTGTTATTTGCTACCACAAGCGTCCCTTGCTCAACATTGGACCGCCGAAGAGCTCGAGATCATTGAGTTGAACCAAAGTTGCTGGGACGCTTGGGCTGCCGAGGACCTCGATGAGGTGCGGCAAGTATGCAACGAGCACCCGGATGCCAGAGCGTGGTGGACCCCTGAACCCGCGCCCGCCGTCGGCTGGTTCGAGGAAAATGCCGAGCGTTGGGGCGCGGCATTTCATCCCCGCGACACCTGGGTTTATTGGGAGATCCGCCCGCTATCCGTGAGGATTTTCAACGACGCCGCTCTAATCCATTTCTGGGCGACGCACACTCACGAGGATCTCCAAGGAAACAGCGTCACTCAGACACAAAAACATCTCAACATTTGGCAGCGCATCGACGGACGATGGACGTGGATCGGTGGCATGGCCATGCCTGAAGGGGATCGGGTGTGGTGAAGCGGTGGTAGAGCCTGGTAATGGGGGAGTGCGGTGTTACGGTAGGCTGAATGATGATTGTTGATTGATGAAATCTGTTTCTGAAAGGGCAGTGCTTCTAGCTTCAGAAATCACAGACATCCATCATCGATGTAGTACCGCCGCACCCCGCACCGCCTCTCGAAACCATCTATACACAACTTGCGTATAGTGGCTTCATGCGCTTCCCGCTCCTGCTCCTTAGTGCCTGGACCAGCCTATCCGGTGCCGCTGGAGCCCAAAACACAGAGGGTTGGCAGCCGTTTGTACGGGTGAGTGTGGCCCCGGGCGTCGAGTTGGCCCAATCCACCACGGCCGGCGCCAACGTCGGCATCATTTGGACCGACGACGGTGTCGTCCTGATCGACAGCCATGCCTTCCCGTCGGTCGCCGAGGAGTTGGCGCGGGATCTCGAGCAAGAGAGCGGGAACCCCGTACGGGTGTTGGTCAACACCCATTGGCATATCGACCACGTACATGGCAACGCCGCAATTGCCCGGGTGGCCGGACCCGATCTCGAGATCATCGGACACCGCACACTGGTACGGGACATCCCGGACCGGGCGCCGATTCAACTGGCGCTGTGGCCGGATTTCTTCGGTCAAGGCGTAGAGGGGCTGGAACGGCAACTGGCAGGCGGCGTCTCCCGAACCAACCAGACTCTCACGACTGGAGATCGGGCGGCACTCGAGCACGAGGTGACCGAGAAGCAGCGGCTTGCCGAAGAGTTGTATCAGGCAGATCTCGCCGGCCCATCGACCACGTTCGACGAGTACTACACGTTCGAGACGGGTGGCCGCACCATCGAGTTGTATCACCTTGGCCGGGGCCACACCGCGGGTGACGTCATCGTACTCGATACGGAGACCGGCGTGGCCTTCACGGGCGACTTCCTCGTGGGCGCCTCACGATACCCGCTGGAGCACGCGGCCGCGCTCGAGCGCTTCCTGGAACTTCCGGTGAGCACAATCGTGCCGGGTCACGGGCCACCGCAGCAGGGGACCGCTTCGGCCCAGCACCTGTTGGAGCAATTACGGACCATCATTGCCACCGCCGACGCCGGAGCCCAGGCGGGACGCTCGGCCGAGGCTGTCGTCGCCGGACTTCCAGCAATAGAGGGCTTGTTTGACGTGGAGGGCATCGCCCAGCGCGCCTACGACGCCCTCACGCTATACGAAGAAGGCACCTTCGTGAGCCACGGTGTCGAACTCAGCTACGCCATCGATTTCCCCGAAGGAAACGGCCCCTTCCCGGGCATCGTGTTGGGGCACGGCTCGGGCCGCCGGGTCAAGCGGGAACAGGTCCATCTGGCAGCGCAATGGGTGGCGCGCGGGTTCGCCGTGATGCGCTACGACAAGCGTGGCGTAGGGGAGTCGGGCGGCGTCTACACCGGGATCGGAATCGCCAACAGCGACACCATGTTGGCGCTCCTGGCGGACGACATGGTCGCGGCGGCACGGGAGCTGGCAGACCATCCGCGGATCCGGCCGGAACGTATCGGTTTCTATGGGGTCAGTCAGGCCGGTTGGATCATCCCCCTGGCACTGGTCCGGGCGCCGGAGGTTCAGTTCGGGGTCGTGTTGGTCGGCCCCGTCGTGTCGGTCGGGCTGGAAAACGAGTATAGCCGACTGGCCGAAGGAACGGACACGCCGCTGGAAGAGGTTTACCGCCGATTCGATCCCTCGAACGACCCGGGCGGGTTCGACTCGCAGGTGCCGCTGGCACGGGCGCAGCAACCGCTGTTGTGGCTGATGGGCGGACACGATCGCAGCCTGCCCACCAGGACCAGCGTGGAAAACATGCAGAAGCTGATCGAGGCCGGACAACCGATCACCATGGAGGTGTTCCCCCGCGGGACCCACGGGCTCAGGGACTCCCAAACGGGTCGCATCCTGGACTTCTGGGAGAGCATCGATCGCTGGCTGGAGGCCGAGGAGTTGGGGGTAGGGCGGTAGGGTGGTGTGAGACGAGAAATCTGAAAACGGCAAACAGAAAATAGGCCTTGAACTGTTTCCCGGTTTCTGTTTTCTGACTGTCTTCCGGTCATGCTCCCGCGCACAGCGCACCGCGCACCATCACTACTCACGGCGGCTTTATTCGAGCAACGCACGATAGATCCGCGCATTGAGCATGGCCCCGGTGATACCGGTGTGCTCCTCCGCCACATGAGGTTCGTCTTCCACCCCCAATCGTTCGGCGAGGAGATCGCCCCGCAACTCTCGGTACCCCAAAGACCAGGCCATCGACGGGAGATCGAGCACCAAGTAGTGGTACATCTCGCGCCAGGTCCGGCCTTCCTCACGGAAAAGGTGGTCGAGGAAGGCCGTATCGAACCAGCTGTTGAAGGCGACCAACAACACCGGCCGATCACCGGCCACGTTTCGATGAAAGCGCGCGATGCTGTCGACCGCTGCGGCCGGGTCGAGCGCTCCCCGCCCACGCCAATCAGCTGCCTCGAAGGCATTTACCTGCCGGGCACCTTCCGATAGCCGTTCCGGGTGCCTCGGCTGGATGCGGACGAACAAGCTGTGGAGCATGCGACCCTCGAGATCGGTCATGACGATCCCGATATCGATCGGTTCGTGGTAGCCCGGCACCAGTCCGGTGGTCTCTATGTCCATGAAGGCCAGCAGCCACTCTTCCGGCGCCTCGGCAGGGGTGGATTGTGCCACTGGGGCTCGCTCTACGGCGGCGACGAAGGCCGGCACGTCCGTTGGGGCCTGCGCGCCGGCCAAGCCGGTCCAAGCCAGCGTCATTCCGAACAACCAGATCCGAGTGGACACGGCAGCACTCCTGCAGGGCGTTATGCGGTGCTTTCTCGCCGTCCAGCCCTTCCCACCGGGAGGAGAAGCGAGGCTCTCATGCTGGCCTATTGTGCATCCGATCGGTCTGATGCGCCAGGCTCGTGGCCTACCCGTAGCACCCCCTTCATGGTGGGATGAAATCCACAGACGTACTGGAACTCCCCCTCGTCTCTCACCACGAGATGCCAGCGCTTGCCTGACCCGATGGAGCCTGAGGTCCACAGTGAGTCCAGGTCGGTCACGGCGTGCGGCACGATATCGTGGTTGATCCACTCCACCGTATCCCCTGGGGCCGCGTTGATCAGGGCGGGTTGGAAGGCGAAATTTCGAATCTCCACCACGTGGTAATGCCCTCTGGAGAGTTCTCCGGCAGACGGAATCAACCCGGCGCCGGAGAGCCCAACCAGAAGGAATGAGCCGAGGGCCCATCCCGTTCGCATCCTCAGGAGCCCGCGTATTCGGCGGCCAGCGAGCGAGCGTGCTCCAGATGTTCGCTGAAAATCGGCACCGCGGATTCGAGTAGAGCCTTCAGTTGCGGGTTGACGGTGTTCGGGATCAAAGTATTCACCACGGCGTCGGCGACCGCCGCATGGTAGGCGGCCTCGTTGGTGGCATAGGCCCGGTCGAATTCGGGACCGCGCAGGCGACTCATTTCGTCCAACTTGGCGTCTGCGTTCACCATCAGACCTTGGCTGACCTCGTTGTCCTGGGGTGTGACGCCGAGTTCCGTGACAAGGGCAATGGCCTGGTCGTTGACCGCCGAATGGTCTGTGATCATGGTCTGGGCGAAGCGGCGGATCTCGGGGTCGGTCGAGAGCGCCATGGCCAGGTAGGCGGCCCGAATGTCGATGTTGCTCGCGGTGACCGCGATGTGAGCGATTTCGGCGTCGGTGAGCAGTATTTCGGGAGAGGGACCGGCCGGGGTGGCCGGGTGCAGGATGGGGCCGCCGGGGGTGGTCGCTCCGGCGAGAGCGGCGATCAGGAAGAGTGCCTTCATTAGAGTGTCTCCTTGCGTGGCGGTTACGGAGCGTGCAATGGCGCTCCACCCGTTCTACGTCGGAGACGCCCCAATCGGATTGGTAGCCCTCAGGAGGACAACTGGCCGATGAGGATCGGATCGGAGGTCGGTTGGGGGGATCCGGACTCGGGTTCCACGGTAATGGCGGCCGCCGCGAATTCCCCGAGCGCCGCAGGCACGGGGATATCATGCTCCAGCGCGTGGCCGTCCGGTTCAGAATTGAACACGACAACCGACACTGGCGGTGACCCGTCGGACGGCACGAGCCACAGCTGGTAGGCTTGACCGGCCGGTGCCGGCGGAAGGTTGAAGGCGTGCAGGATGGTCACATCCCGCTCGCGGTCCCAGAACAGTTGGACGCCCGGTGCCTGGGCCCCTTGGCCCGTCAACAGGAAGAGCTGTACCTGCGGTTCCAGTATCCGATTGAGCATCGCCAAACGGTCCGCCAGCTGCGCCTCGACCGAGACCAGCGCTTGCTCGCGTTCGGTCAGGGCGTCGCGGTACCCGATGGCCAGGCTGCCGACGATGAGGGCGAACACGACGCTGGCCGCCAGGGCGGTGAGCATGGCTGGAGAT
>JAZFYL010000091.1:0-5585 GCA_036443495.1 Gemmatimonadales bacterium
AAATCCCACGCCGGCATCGCTCACCGCGATGACCACTACCCGGCGGCCCAGGCGCTTGCGCCACGAATAGGCGTGGACGGCCACCCAGCCTCCGGTCCCGGCGTGCTCCACAATATTCTGACACGCCTCGGATAATGCCATAGCGAATCCGAGGGTGGCCTTGGCCTGAATCTCCAATTCCCCCGTCAGGATCCGGCTGGCCCCCTCCTGGATGCGGCCAACCACCTGATGTACGTCCTGCGAGGCCCGTACCGGTGTCACGCTCAGCAACACGTCCGATTCCTCGTCCGGCGGGGTGCGGGGCACCTTGCCGTGAATTTCGAACAGCTCTTCTGCGTGGTGGAAGAAACCGGTCCGCGCCCAATACCGGCGCACATCCGCGCTGTCCGGGACGGTGAGGAGCGGCCGCTCACGATCCTGTTCCGCCAGCGCCTGCGCGGCAGTCAACATGGTGATCAAGCCGTAGGGCGAGGCCCACTTGGTGGCTCTGGCGTCAACCAGGATCTTCTGCTCCGGGGGCCATTCGCCGAATCCTGTCGCGAACTGATCGAAGGCTCGGTCATCGAAATATGTTGGGACTTCAACCACGCGCGTCACGGCGCCCCCTTCGTATGCTCGAGCACCAATTCACCACGAAGAAGCCGGGAAAGCAACGATGCTCCGCGATGCGCGGCGTTCTTGGCGGCCAAGCTGCCGGCCCGGCGGATGGCGTCCTCGATTTCGCGGCCTTGAATGAGTTCGGCGAACAGCGCGCCGCCGAAGACGTCGCCGCATCCGGTGGGGTCGAGCGCCTCGACCCTGGGCGACTCCACGATGGCCGTTCGGACCGTATCACCGTGCCGTCGTCTGCCCTTCCGGTCGGTGAGGCGCGCTAGCCCTGGGGCCGAAACGTACACCGCGCCACGTGGTCCCAAGGTCACGACCAGTAGCGATACCCCAGCCTCCAGCGCCACCGCGGACAGGGCGAGAGGGTCGCCCGAGATCTGCCGCATCTCGTCTTCGTTCAGCTGCACGACATCGAAGCACTCGAACCAGGCCGGTGCCTCTGCCAACGGCTGCAGGCGGCGAATGCCGTCGTGTTGCATGCCCAGGAACAGGCTGTGCAAATCGGCGTAGATCGGGCCTTGGAACCCCCGGCGGAGAGCCTGCGCCGTTCCCAGCATCATTTCGTACCCGGAAATGAAATTGAGGTAGACCGCATCCAGGTCGCTCACCATCGGGCCCAGCTCGCTCCAGGTCCAGGGCGGCACCCCACCCTCCATGCGTTCACAGCGTCTCTCGCTCGACTGATAGTACAACACCACCCGGTTGTTCGGCACAGGGACCGAGATCGGTCGGGCCCCCGGTGACATCCGGTCGAGGGTGCCGAACAGCGTTTCGGCCTGCCCGGCGAGGTCGTGCCCGACCTTGATGAGGGGGACGATCTCCCAGTCGGCCGGGAGTGTCGCGTCGAAACCTCCCAGGGCGTACGCGATGCCACCCCATTCCTCGACCGGCGGAGCCGCCGGATCCCGGCCGTGAATCACGTCCCACACCAGGCTGCCGATGACCCCCAGCCTAGGCACCGGCGAGACCTTCGATTATGCCATCGGCCTGCTGTTCGAGGAACATCTTGGCCGCCCCGTACACTCCCGCGGTCCCGATCAGTTCGCCGGGAACGATACGGCACGCCTCGGCAGCCGGCCGGAACGCCCGGCGGCGCATCTCGCGGCGAAGCGGGTCGAACAGAGTGGCCCCCGCCATGGTGACGCCGCCGCACACCACCACCACCTCGGGATTGAAAATGTTGACGAGATTCGCAATCCCGACCCCTAGGAGGCGGGACGTTTCCCGCACGACCTCGACGGCGAGGTCATCACCTTCCCGCGCTGCTTTGTACACCGTCTGCGCACTGAGATCATCCAGCTTGCCATTGACGTAGTCGGGGAGTGTGGTCTCTACCCCGGTGCGGATCGCCTCGACGGCCCGGCGGGCGATGGCCGGTCCGGCGGCGTACGCCTCGAGGCAGCCGTAGTTGCCGCATTTGCACAGCCGGCCGTCGGCGTCGATGGTCGTGTGTCCCAGCTCTCCCGCCACTTCCGAATACCCGTGGTACAGCTGGCCGTCGATGATGATACCGCCGCCGATCCCGGTACCGACGGTGATTCCGACGACGAAATTGGCTCCCTGGGCCGCACCCCGCCACCACTCGCCCAACACGGCGCAGTTGGCATCGTTGTCGAGGGCGGCCGGTAATTCCGTGCCCTCGACAATGGCGTCGCGCAATGAAAAATTGGTCCAGCCCAGGTTCGGGGTCAGCAAGACCCGGCCGCTCACGCGATCGAGCGGCCCGGGCGAACCGATCCCGATCCCGATGATCGATGCGGAGGGATCGTTCGCGCGGGCATCCTCGGAGGCTTGCCGGACGAGTCCGACCAGCCGGCGAATGACCGAATCCGATCCGTCCTCCGGCCTGGTCGGCTCCTTGCGGAGGCCGTGCAGCGCCGACCCGTCACGGGCAACCGCACCCACAACCAGGTTGGTTCCTCCGATGTCGATGCCGACGATGTAGTCCACGTCGTCCCCCGTACTGTGTCTAGTCGGTCTCCACTGCAGCCCGGACTCGTTCCACCGCACGCAACACGGTGGCGACATCGATGTCGTTCATGCAACGATGATGTCCTAGCGGACAGGTCTCAGGCCCGTGGGGAGAGCAGGGACGGCAGGCCAGCCCCCGCCGCTCAACAATAACGTCTTCCGAACCCTGGGGGCCAAACCCGAAGGCCGGTACCGTGGGACCGAAGACGGCCACTACGGGGGTCCCCACGGCCCCTGCCACGTGCAGCGGGGCGGAGTCGTTGGTAACGAGGAGCTGGGCCCGTTCGAGGATGGCGGCCGACTCCCGCAGGGTGGTGTCACCGGCGGCGGACACGCAGCGATCGGAACACGTCGCGACGATCGCTGCCGCCAGCTCCCTCTCTCCCGGGCCACCCAGCACCACGACGGTGCATCCGAGCTGCCGGGCCAGTTCGGCGTATCCGGGCCATCGCTTGGTGCCCCACGCCGAGCCCGGGGCCATCGCGATGAATGGTGCCCGGACGCCATGGGTCTGCAGCCAGGCTTGGGCCCGGGTCCGGTCCATCGGGGTGAGTCCGAAGTCGAACACGACCGGTGGCTCACCGGGCGCGAGTGCGAGCAAACGTCTGGTCTCGTGCAGGCTCTGCTGGCGGGGGACCCGTCTGGTGTAGGTCACGGCGGCCGGACTGTCCGCGAAACCGATGCGCTCGGGAATCCTCGCCGCCAGCGCGAGTGCGGCGGTTCGCCACGAGCGATGCGGCAGGTAGACGCGCCGGTACCCGTCGTGTCGCAGGTCGCGAGCCAGGCGAAACAGACCGCGGAACCCTCGATCGGCACCATGCTTGTCGAAGGGGATGACCGCCCGCACCGCGGGATGGGCCTCGAGCAGGGGCGCTGCGGCCGCGGTGGTGATCACGGCGACCGGCCCGTGCTGT
Organism: Gemmatimonadales bacterium; assembly: GCA_036443495.1. Lineage (GTDB taxonomy): Bacteria > Gemmatimonadota > Gemmatimonadetes > Gemmatimonadales > GWC2-71-9 > N074bin45. Next base: position 3,492 of record JAZFYL010000091.1, read on the forward strand.
GCCGCCAGGGCGTTCAGCAGCGGTATGGTGAGGACGACGTCCCCCAGGAAGGCGGTCTGGACGACGAGCGTCGCTCCGCCGTCATCGTGGGCACGGACGGGTGCCGGTTCGCGCTGGTCGATGGCGTGCTTCACGGCGTCTCGGTCAATGAAGTGTCAATCGACCTTCAGCACGGCGAGGAAGGCTTCCTGCGGAATCTCCACGGTCCCGATCTGCTTCATCCGCTTCTTGCCCTCCTTTTGCTTCTCCAACAGCTTGCGTTTCCGGCTCACGTCGCCGCCGTAGCACTTGGCGGTCACATCCTTGCGGAACGCAGAGATGGTTTCTCGGGCGATGACCTTCTGGCCGACCGCGGCCTGGATGGCGACCTGATACAACTGCCGGGGGATGAGTTCCTTGAGTTTTTCCGCGACCCGCCTTCCCCACTCGTAGGCTTTGTCCTGATGAATGATGACGCTGAACGCGTCGACGGGGTCGCCATTGAGGAGCATGTCGAGCTTGACCAGTTTCGACGGCCGATACGCCGCCATTTCATAGTCGAGGGAGGCGTACCCGCGGCTCAGCGATTTTAGTTTGTCGTAGAAGTCGAGCAGGATCTCGCCCAGGGGGAACTCCCACTCGAATTCGACGCGCGTGGTGTCGACGTAGTGCATGCCGAGGTAGATGCCGCGCCGGTCTTGGCCCAGCTGCATGATGCCGCCGATGTATTCGCTGGGTACCAGAATGCGGGCCTTGACGAAGGGTTCTTCGATGCGGTCGATGGTAGCCGGGTCCGGCAGGTGGGATGGATTCTCCACCACCTCCATCTCACCGTCGCTCGTGTAGACGTGATACTCCACCGTGGGAACGGTGTTGATGAGCGACAGGTCGAACTCGCGCTCGAGCCGCTCCACGACGATCTCCAAGTGCAGCAATCCGAGGAACCCGCAGCGGAACCCGAAGCCCAGTGCCTTGGACGACTCGGGTTCGTAGTGCAGGCTGGCATCGTTGAGGACCAGTTTTTCGAGGGCATCTCGCAAGGCCTCGTACTGGTCCGATTCTGTGGGGTAGAGGCCGGCGAACACCATCGAGCGCACTTCGCGGTAGCCCGCCAAGAGCGGGGTGTCGGCATGGGCGGCGTCGATGATGGTGTCGCCGACCCGCGCGTCACCCACCTCCCGCAGGCTGGCCACCAGGTAGCCGACCTCGCCCGCCGTCAGGGTCCCCGTACGCCGCTGTCCCAATTGGAGGTAGCCGACATCGGCTACGGTGTATTGGTCGTCGGGGTGGGAACCGAAGCGGATGTTCATGCCTTCCCGCACGGTCCCGTCGACGATCCGGATGCTGGGGATGGCTCCCCGGTACCGGTCGAAGTAGGAATCGAAGATCATGGCCCGGAGTGGCGCCCTGGGGTCTCCCTCGGGCGGTGGTACCCGTGCGATGATCGCCTCTAGCAGTGTGTCGATCCCCGTGCCTTCTTTGGCCGATACGGCCAGGATGTCCTCGGCGTTCCCGCCGATCAGATCGGTAATCTCTTTCGTACGCCGTTCGGGCTCGGCGCCCGGCAGATCGATCTTGTTGAGGACGGGGATGATCTCGAGGTTGGCGTCGAGCGCCAGGAACAGGTTGCTGAGCGTCTGGGCTTGTACGCCCTGCGTGGCGTCGACCACCAGCAGTGCCCCCTCGCACGCGGCCAGCGAGCGCGACACCTCGTAGGTGAAATCAACGTGTCCGGGGGTGTCGATCAGGTTCAATTCATATGCGTCGCCCGTCGGGGCCAGGTACTCCATCCGCACGGCGTTCAGCTTGATGGTGATGCCGCGTTCCCGCTCCAGGTCCATCGTGTCCAGCAACTGATCGCGCATGAGACGCTGGTCGACCGCCTGGGTCGCCTCGATGAGGCGGTCTGCCAGGGTGGACTTGCCGTGGTCGATATGGGCCACGATGCAAAAGTTGCGGATATGGTCGGCGCGCATGGGGGGAATATAGCAGAGGGCCGTGACCGGGTTCGACCCGGTCACCGCCCTCTGCGGCTAAGGCGGCTAAGAGGGCTAAGAGGCTAGGGGTGGGGAGTGAGGCCTGCGCACTGCACTCCGCACTCCGTTCGCCTCAACC
>JAZFYL010000092.1:0-41724 GCA_036443495.1 Gemmatimonadales bacterium
GGCGACATGCTCTTCATCGATGAGATCCACCGGCTCCGACCGGCGCTGGAAGAGTTTCTCTACCCGGCCATGGAAGACTTCCGGGTCGACGTGCGGATCTCGGAGGGCCTCAACGCCCAGACCATCCCCATGGCACTCGAACGCTTCACACTTATCGGCGCCACCACGCGCTTCGGCCTCCTCACGCCGCCGATGCGGGCCCGGTTCGGCATGGTGGAGCGGCTGCACTTCTACCCGGACGAGGATCTCAAGGTGATCGTGAGCCGATCGGCGAAGCTGCTCGAGATTCCGGTCGACGACGCGGGAGCCGGAGAGATCGCTCGCCGGAGCCGGGGGACGCCGCGGGTGGCCAACCGGTTGCTGCGCCGTGTTCGTGACTACGCCGAGGTCAAGGCCGATGGGCACATTACCGGTGCTGTCGCCCTCGAAGCGCTCGAGCGACTCAACGTCGACGAGTTCGGGCTGGACGATATGGACGCGCGCATCATCCGCACCATCATCGAGAAATTCGGCGGCGGGCCGGTGGGCGTGAACACCGTCGCCGTCGCCATCGGTGAGGACACCGGCACGATCGAAGAAGTGTACGAACCGTTCCTGATCCAGCAGGGCATGCTGGAGCGAACCCCGCGTGGGCGCTGCGCCACGGCTCTCGCCTATCAGCGTTTCGGCTATCAGCCCCCCGCCTCTCAGACAACGATCTTTGACGGGTAGGCCCCCCTCCCGGTACCGCACGGCGGACTTCGACTACGCGCTCCCGGAAGACCTGATCGCCCAAAACCCCAGCGCGGCACGGGGCGACAGCCGGCTTCTGGTCGTGTCGCGCGGTTCTCCCGACCCGTGCCGCGATGCGGCGTTCACGGATTTCCCCGACCTCCTGGGCCCCAACGACCTCCTGGTGATCAACACCACCAAGGTTCGTCATGCGCGGTTGCTGGGCACCAGACCATCGGGTGCCCCGGCCGAAGTGTTGCTGATTCATCCCGGGCCGGAGGACACCTGGGTGGCCATCGGAAAACCCGGGAGCGCCATGCGTCCCGGCAAGCGCATCAACCTCGGCGACGGATTCGCGGTCGAGACCGTCCGCGTGCTCCCCAACGGGGAGCGGGTCGTGCGTTTCATTGGAGGGAGCGCGACGGAAGCCATGGGCCGTTTCGGCGCCTTGCCTTTGCCACCCTACATCCGCCGCCGGGCCGAGTCGGCCGACGAAGACCGCTATCAGACAGTGTATGCCGCACGGGAGGGCAGCGTCGCCGCTCCGACCGCCGGGTTGCACTTCACCGCAGCCGTGTTGGACCGCGTGACGTCATCAGGGACCAGGATCGCCACCATCGACCTCGAAGTCGGACCAGGCACCTTCAAGCCGGTGGAGACGGAGAACCTCGAACACCACGTGATGCACCCGGAGTGTTTCGAGCTTCCGCCAGAGACGGCGCTGGCGATCCGGACCGCCAAGTCGGCCGGCGGCCGGGTATGGGCCGTGGGCACGACGGTCGTCCGCACGTTGGAGAGCGCCGCGGTGGATGCAGGGGCGGTGACACCAGGAAAGGCTGAGACGCACCTCATGATTACCCCCGGTTATGCGTTCCGGGTGGTGGACGCGCTCCTCACCAATTTTCACCTGCCGCGTTCCACCCTCCTCATGCTGGTCTGCGCCTTCGCCGGATACGATACGGCCATGGCCGCCTACCGGCATGCGGCCGACGAACGGTACCGGTTCTACAGCTACGGCGACGCCATGGCGGTGCTATGAGGAGAGAAGTGAGCGGGGCGAGGGGAATGGATGTTCCAGGTCCGACCGCCCGATCGCCTGACCGCCTGACCGGCCTCTATGATGTTTGACTTCCGTCTCGAGGCCACCGCCGGAATGGCCCGGGCCGGGACGTTGACGCTTCCGTTCGGGGAAGTCCTGACACCAGCGTTCATGCCGGTTGGGACGCACGGCGCGGTGCGGGGCCTGCATCCCGCAGAAGTCGAACGCACCGGTGCACAGGTGATCCTGGGCAACACCTACCACCTTCATCTCCGCCCGGGCGAAGAGGTGGTGGAAGCACTGGGCGGATTGCATCGCTTCACCTCGTGGCCCAAGCCGATGCTGACCGACTCCGGCGGCTTCCAGGTCTTCTCGCTGGAGACCCTGCGACACATTTCCGAAGAGGGCGTCGAGTTTCGGAGCCACATCGACGGGTCGCTCCGAACGCTGTCGCCGGAGCGGGCGGTGGACATCCAGTGGGCGTTGGGTGCCGACATCGCCATGGCGTTCGACCATGTGGTTCCCGGGCAGGCTCCACGCGAGCTGGCCGAGGAGGGCCTCGAACGCACGCTGCGCTGGTTGGACCGTTGCCGTGACCGGCACCAGACGCTTGCCGCGGGCCAACCCGACCGGCAGACCTTGTGGCCCATCATCCAGGGTGGCACCTACGAGGATCTGCGGCGGCGCTCCGCCGAGGAGACGCTGGCCCGGGGCCCGTGGAGCGGTGTCGCCATCGGCGGCCTGTCGGTGGGTGAACCCAAGGACGTCATGTACCGCGTGCTGGAACGGTTGGAGCCGCTGCTCCCGCGAGACCGACCCCGTTATCTTATGGGGGTCGGGTTTCCCGATGACCTGTTGGACGGAATCGCCCGCGGGGTGGATCTGTTCGACTGTGTCGCGGCCACCCGCAACGGGCGCCACGGCAGCGCCTGGACGAGCACGGGGAAGGTCAACGTGCGCACGGCAAAGAACCGGTTCATGTCCGGACCCCTAGACCCCGATTGTGATTGCGAAACTTGCGAGCGGTTCAGTCTAGCCTATCTTCGACACCTGTTCGTTGCCGGTGAGATGCTGGGGCTCCGGTTGGTGTCGCTCCACAACATCCGATTCTTGGTCCGGCTGGGTGAACAGGCGCGTCGCGCCATCCTCGAAGGATCGTTCGATCATTGGAGCCGCGAGTGGCTCCGGCGTTACCACGACAAGGAAACACCGTGAACACCATACTCTCGAGCATCATGGCCCGGCCGGAAGGCCAAGGCGGCGGCATGTCCTTTCTGATCATTCAGTTGGGCTTGATCGCGCTGGTCTTCTACTTTCTGATCATCCGCCCGCAATCCCAGGCCCGCAAGCGCCACGAGGCACTCCTGGAGGATCTCAAGAAAGGTGACGAGGTGGTCACCTCGGGCGGGGTCATGGGCAAAGTGACCGACATCAAGGACGCCCGCATCACCATCGAGACCGGCACCGCTCAAATAGTGGTTCTTCGGCAGCGCATAACCCAAGTTGGCGACGCCGTCGCCCCGGGGGCAAGGGGTCGCTAGTGGGTTTGCGCCCTCTCCATCTGCTGGGATCGCCCCTGCTCCGGGAGCCAAGCGCCCGCCTGGAAACGGTAGACGACGACGTCCGTCAACTGGTTGCCGACCTGTTCGACACGATGGATGCCGCCGAGGGCGTCGGCCTCGCCGCCAACCAGGTCGGCGTGGCCCTACGCGTCGCTGTGGTCGGGGTCGAAGACGACCGCTTCGTGTTGATCAACCCGGCAATCATCGAATCCGAGGGAAAGGACACGGCGGAAGAAGGCTGTCTCTCCGTACCGGACATCTACGCCGACGTCACCCGGCCAGCGAGGATCGTCGTCGAAACACTCGACGAATCCGGTGAGCCCTACCGTATCGAGGCGGACGGCCTCAAAGCCCGAGTCATCCAACACGAGATGGACCACCTGGACGGCATGCTGTTCCTCGATCGACTCAGCCCCTTGAAACGGCGCGTGCTGACCAAGCGGTGGAAGAAAAGCGGTAAGGACACTCCCAATCACCTGTTGGAGGTGACGGCGGCCTCGACCACAACGGACTGATGCGCGTCGTTTTCTTTGGAACGCCCGAATTCGCGGAGCCATCACTTCGGGCGCTCGTGGAGGCCGACCACGACGTGGTCGGCGTGGTCACCCAGCCCGACAAGCCCAAGGGCCGGTCTCGTTCCGTCTTCGTGCCACCACCGATCAAGACCGTCGCCGAAGAGTATCGGCTCCCCGTTCTCCAACCCGACCAGCCCACGGGAGACTTGTTTCGCGCGTCGCTCAAGCGCATGAACGCCGAACTTGGGGTAGTGGTGGCGTACGGGCACATCTTGCGGCAGGAAATTCTCGACGTCCCCACGATGGGCATGATCAACATCCATGCCTCCCTGTTGCCGCGGTGGCGCGGAGCGGCTCCCATCCAGAAGGCCATCCTGGAGGGGGATCCGGTGACCGGCGTCAGCATCATGCAGATGGACGCCGGCATGGATACCGGCGCCATCATCCATCATATGCAAACGTTCATCCAGGATGGAGACACCACCGGAGACCTCTTACCCCGGTTGGCGGAACTCGGCGCAACCGCCATGGTCACCGCCATTGAAGGCCTGGTCGAGGGAACCGCAACTTTTACTCCCCAGGACGAAGAGAAGGCCACCCACGCACCCAAAGTGACCCGGGCGATGGCCCGCATCGATTGGCACGATCCGGCCGACCGGGTCGCCCACCAAACTCGGGCGTTCGATCCGACGCCCGGCTCGTGGGCCCTCCTGGACGAGGCACCGATCAAGCTGTTTCACGGGGAGGCGATTCCCACCACCGCCGAACCGGGAACGGTTCTGGACGTCGGCGAAACCCTGCTCGTGGCCTGTGGCTCAGGTGCGGTGCGGATCGGCGAAGTGCAGCCCGCGGGAAAACGCCGTCTCCCGGTCGCCGACTGGGCCCGGGGGCGGAGCGACCTTCCGGGCCAACTCTTCGAGTGAGGCCCCTTCCCAGACTCCACGCGATCACCGACCACAGGGCGCTCTCCGACCAGGACTTCCGTGTCCGCCTGGCCGCGATAGCGGCCATCGGTCACGCCGTGGCGCTGCACGCCCGCGATCGAACCGCTTCCGACCGGGCGCTGGTCGAGACCGCCCGCCGGATGCAAGCTCACGCGGCAGCCCCCGGCGCAGCCACCTTCGTCAATGGCCGGCCGGACATCGCCCAGGCATTAAGCCTCGAGGGCGTCCAGCTGCGGACCGGCGACCTCTCGCCCCGGGATGCCCGGGCCATCTTCCCCCGGGGCTGGCTCGGCGTCTCAATCCATACTCGGGAGGAGGCGCGGCAGGCCGTCGACGAGGGCGCTGATTTCCTGCTCGCGGGTACTATCTTTCCTTCAGAGACGCATCCCGGGACGCCCGCCGCCGGCTTGACCCTACTGGACGACGTGGTGCCGTTGGGCCTGCCGGTCGTCGCGATCGGCGGCATCACCCCTGATCGTGCCCGGGCGGCCGCAGACGCTGGAGCGTACGGCGTAGCGGCCATTTCCGCGCTGTGGCAGGCCCGCGATGCGGCGGCGGCGGCGGCGGCGCTCCTGACCCCCTGGATGGAAGCGGAATGAACGAAGTGACCCTGATCATCAACGGAGACCAACGCCGAGTCCCGGCACTCGCTTCGGTGCAGGAGCTGCTCGAGCACCTGGGTTTGGACGCCCGTGGGGTCGTCGTTGAAGTCAACGAGCACATCATCAGGCGGCCCCACCTGAGAGAGACGACACTCAACGAAGGGGATCGTGTCGAGTTGGTACACTTCGTCGGTGGCGGTTGAGTCACCCGATCTGACGGACGCGACCCAGAGGGAAAGCACCATGACCTCCACCATGGATCACACCATCACTCAAGCGGACCCGCCAATGGTCATCTCCGGCCGGACGTTCCGGTCGCGGCTCATGGTGGGTACGGGTAAGTATCGAACCAACGAGGAAATGGTCGCCACGCTCGAGGCGTCCGGCGCCGAAGTCGTGACGGTCGCTGTCCGTCGGGTCGACCTCGACCGAGCCAACGAAGAGAGCCTGCTGCACCACCTGGACACCGATCGCTACTTCTTGCTGGCCAACACGGCGGGATGTTATAGCGCCGGCGAAGCCATACGGTATGCCCGACTCGCCCGCGAGGCCGGCTTCAATGATTTCGTGAAGCTCGAAGTCATCGGTGACCAGGAAACCCTGCTGCCCGACGTCGAAGGGCTGCTGGAGGCGACCCGGACGCTGGCCAAGGAGGGGTTCTCCGTCCTGGCCTACACCAACGACGACGTGGTCACCGCGCTCAAGCTCGAGGAGGCCGGGGCCGCCGCCGTCATGCCTCTGGCCTCGCCGATCGGAAGCGGTCTGGGGTTGCTCAACCCCTACGGGATCCGGACCATCAAGAAACGGCTGTCGGTTCCGGTGATCGTGGACGCAGGTGTAGGCACGGCCTCGGACGCGTGCCTTACGATGGAGCAAGGTGTGGACGGCATTCTCATGAACACCGCCCTGGCGAAAGCCGACCACCCGGCGGTGATGGGCCTGGCCATGCGATATGCGGTGGAGGCCGGTCGTGCGGCGTACCTCGCCGGCCGCATGCCTCGCCGGGAGATTGCCGTCCCCTCGAGCCCTGTGACGGGCATGCTCGACCACCCGTCGGCCTAGCATCAAAGTGTCCCAGGCTGGTCCCCCGAAGGGTGTGGCCACTCGCCGGGCCGCCCTGACGGTCCTCGAGCAGGTCCGCGGTGGCGCTCCATTCGATCGGGCTCTCGAACGAGCGGCCGGAGGCCTGCCGCAACCCGACCGGCGGTTCGTCCACGAGGTCTCCGCCGGCGTGCTCCGGCACCAGGAACTGTTGGATCACGAGCTGGCGCCGTTGGCTCGCTATGGCTGGGAGCGGGTGCCGGACCGCCTCAAGGACATCCTTCGTATAGGAGCGTATCAGCTCCGTTTCCTCGATCGAGTACCGCCGCACGCCGCCGTCTCCACCAGCGTGACCCTTGCGCGAGAGGCAGGAGAGGGGGGGGGAGGCAAGGTATCCGGTTTCGTGAACGCCCTCCTCCGATCCATCGCCAACACCCCGGCATCATCGAACACAGCCCCCATGGACTTGGCCACCCGATACTCTCACCCCGGGTGGCTGGTCGATCGATGGCTCGAACGTTTCGGTACGTCGGAGACGGAAACGCTGTTGCGGTGGAACAACCGCCGGCCGATGCTGGTCCTCCAGCCTGCCCGCCTGCCTGCGCGCGACATTCGCAAGGCCCTGGATGAAGCAGGGATCGCTTCACGGGACGCTCCCCTGGGGATGGGTCTCTCGGTCGAAGGCGGGGCCCCGACATCTTTCCCTGGGTATGAGGAAGGCGCTTTCATCGTCCAGGATCCTGCCCAAGCGCTAGTGTCACGTTTCGCCGCCCCGGAAATGGGCGCCGTCGTCTACGATGCGTGCGCCGCCCCAGGCGGCAAGACTGTCGCGCTGGAGCACGCCGCCCGGTTCGTCATCGCAGCGGACCGGCGCGCAAACCGCATCCCGCGCCTCGTCGACAACCTCGCACGGGCCGGCGCTGGTCGCGCGGGTGTGATCCTGGCTGACGCGGCCGCCCCACCGGTCCGGGCGGTGGATCTGGTCCTGGTGGACGCCCCCTGTACCGGCACGGGAACCTTTTCCCGCCACCCCGATGCCCGCCACCGCGTGCACCCGGACGAGATCACCCGACTGGCGATGGAACAGAGGCATATCCTGGATGGCGCCAAGACGGCGGTGCGCCCAGGAGGTCTGTTAGTTTACGCCACATGTTCATTGGAGCCGGAAGAGAACGAACAACAGGTGGACCGCTTCCTCGCCGAGAACCGGGATTTCCAGCGAGAGGCGCCGGAGGGCTTTCCGCAGGAACTGTTGTCACCGCAGGGCGACCTGGTTCTCCTGCCGCAGCGACATCGGACCGACGGCGCCTACGCCGCCCGGTTGCGGAGGGCTGACAAATGAGGGTGCGACGCCACCTGCCACCGCTCAAGCGGAAAGCCTCCATCCGGCTTCCCGCGGTGAAGGTCCGGGGCGTGTGGCCCTGGCTCGCCGGAGCCGCGATCCTGGGATATCTTGTCACCGTCGTCTGGCTCTTCCCCGAGCCGATCCTTGCCTCGGACAATGCAGTCCCTCGCGTCCTGGATCTGCCGCAGGCGGATGCGTTGGACAGGTTGTCGGAGGCCGGATTCAGGGGACGCGTGGTCGAGAACGAGCCTCACCCGGAGGCTCCCTCGGGAACCGTCACCTGGCAGGACCCTCCGCCCACCCTGGAAGCCCCGGCGGGAGCCGTGGTGCGGCTGACGGTCAGCAACGGCCCCCCCGCGATCCCGATTCCCGACGTGGTCGGACTTCAGGCAATGTTGGCCAGCGAGATCCTCCAGGCCGCCGGCTTCGAGATCGGGCGAATCGATTCAATCGCCGCGCTGTCAGACTTGGGGTCGATCGTGGTGACCCGCCCTCGCGCTGGAGTTGCCAGGGCACCAGGAACACCCATCACGATAGTGGTGAGTCAGGGGCCCGCCGTCATTCCGGTCCCCAGCGTCGTCGGGTTGACCCATCGCGAGGCCTGGGATCGGCTCGCCGAAGCCGGGTTGAAGGTGGGAAGAGTCATGACGCGGCCGACAGACACGATGGAACCGGGCCGTGTCGTGGAGCAACGCCCAGGAGCAGGTACCCGGTCGCCAATGGAGGGCAAGGTGGACCTCATTTTTTCACGGGCCCCACGGCCATGACACCCTATATCGCCCCGAGCGTACTCAGTGCCGACCTGGGCCACCTCAAGGAACAGATCGAAGCCACGATCCAGGGCGGGGCGGATTGGATCCACGTCGACGTGATGGACGGCCAGTTCGTCCCACCGATCTCATTCGGCGCCCCAATGATCTCGGCCTTGCGGTCCATCACCGACCTGCCGCTGGACGTCCACCTCATGGTCGACCGGCCGGAGCGTTATATTCAGCCTTACGCCTCCGCCGGGGCAAACATCTTTACCTTTCACCCCGAGGCCACCGTCCACGTCCAGCGGCAGCTCGCCGCGGTGCGTTTGGCGGGTATGAAGGCTGGCCTGGCCCTCAACCCCGGTACGCCGATCAGCCTGCTCGAGGAGGTCCTGGACGACCTGGACCTCGTCTTGGTGATGTCGGTCAACCCCGGCTTCGGCGGCCAGGCCTATTTGCGGTCGGCCACGGCGAAGATCGCCCGGGTGCGGGAACTGCTCGACCGGCGGGGCTGTTCTGCCAGGTTAGAGGTGGATGGAGGTATTACGGTGTCAACGATCCGGGACGCGTGGGAGGCGGGAGCGGATACGTTCGTCGCCGGTACGGCCGTGTTTGGAGAGCATGATCCGGCAGCGGCAGTCCAGTCACTGCGGGACGCCTGTACGGTCCAAATCTGAGAGCTGAGCGCGTATGTCGAAGCAGTGGTTTTCCGTGGGACTCGTGGTGATGGTGTTGGGAACCGCCACCGCGATGATGGTTCGGTATTCGCCGGGCAGTCCGGTTTCCGTGGGAGAACGCGCGCCGGACTTTCGCCTGGTGGCGTTGTCGACTGGGGACACGGTTTCCCTCCGGGACGAGTACGCCGGCAGCGTCACCTTGGTCAACATCTGGGCGACCTGGTGCGCCCCGTGTCGGTTGGAAATGCCCTCCATGCAGACGGCTTTCGTGGACCTGGAAGATCGCGGGTTCCGCATCGCCGCGGTCAGCATCGACGACAGTGACAGCGAATCCGTTCTTGCCTTCGGTGAAGAGTTGGGCCTGACATTCGACCTGTTGCACGATCAGAGCATGGAAATCCAGCGCATCTATCAGACGACCGGTGTCCCGGAGAGCTTCCTGCTCGACAAGAACGGGATCATCGTCAAGCGCGTGATCGGGTGGCATGACTGGAGCGCCCCAGCGAATCGCGGCCTGATCGAACGCCTGCTGGATCAACCCGAGTCGTAGCCGGGCCACTCTTCCCACCACGACACGCTCAGAGCCCTCCCCACCCCGTTCCACAAGGCTTCATGTCCTACATCCTCGGCATCGAAACGAGCTGCGATGAGACCTCAGCAGCCGTCCTGCGGCCGGATGGACCTGACCCCTTGCTGAGCCTGGTTATCCTGTCGCAGGACATTCACCGGGTCTTCGGCGGCGTGGTGCCCGAACTGGCGAGCCGCGAGCACCTGAAGACCATTACCGCGGTGGTCGATCGCGCCATCGAGGACGCCGGAATTACCGCCGAGGACCTGAGCGGGGTGGCCGTCACCGCGGGGCCGGGGCTGGTCGGCGCGCTCCTGGTGGGCGTGATGTACGGCAAGACACTGGCGTTTGCCTTGGGTAAGGCGGTGCTCGGAGTGAACCATCTCGAGGGCCACCTGTTCGCGCCCACGATCGAGCACCCCACTCTCACACCTCCGTTCGTGAGTCTGCTGGTGAGCGGAGGTCACACGATGCTCCTCGACGTGCGGGGTTGGGGCGACTACCGTTTGCTGGGGCAAACGCGGGACGACGCTGCCGGGGAGGCGTTCGACAAGGTGGCCAAGCTACTGGGGCTGGGGTATCCCGGCGGGGCCGCGATCGAAAAACTAGCGGCGACGGGCGATCCTTCCCGGTTCCAGTTTCCCAGACCCATGCTCAAGAACCTGGGACACCCCGGGGAGGGGCAGTACGCCTTTTCGTTCAGCGGGTTGAAGACCGCCGTGCTTCGCGCGGTCAAGCAAAGCGAGAACATCGGTGCCGATCGTGCCGACTTGGCGCGCGGGTTCCAGGACGCTGCCCTGGACACTCTGGTGGGGAAGACCGCCCACGCCGCCGAAACGCTAGGGTACGACCGGGTCACTGTCGGCGGGGGCGTGGCCTGCAATCGGGCCCTGACCGAACGATTGACCGAGCGGCTTGCCGGTCGGGCGACGGTGACCGTGGCGAGCCCGAGGCTCAATACCGACAACGCGGCGATGATCGCCGCTGTGGGCGCGTGGCGTCTGGGGCGTGGGGAGCGGAGCGGCTGGGACCTCGAACCGTCGGACCGGTTGCCGATCCCCGGCCTGTCTTTTTCAGCCTAAAGGGAACCAAAACGGCATGACGATATACCCCATCATTTTTAGCGTGGGTCCGCTGCAGATCACCGGCTACGGGATCATGATGATGATCGGCTTCCTGATTGGAGGCTGGCTCATCGGTCAAGAGTTGAAACGGCGTGGTTGGAAGGAAGACTATGCCGGCGAAATCGTCGTGGCCGCGGTGATCGGAGGCATCGTCGGCGCGAAAGTATGGTACGCGATCCTCATGCAGGACGCCGGTGCCCTCTTCTCCCGTGGTGGCATGGTCTGGTACGGCGGATTCCTCGGTGGCGCCCTGGGGGTGTACCTCAACGGGCTTCGTCTCAAGGTACCGACCCGCTGGACGGCGCAGTTGGTGGCTTCGCCGCTGGCGGCGGCCTATGCCCTCGGCCGTGTCGGCTGCTTCCTGGTGAACGACGACTACGGGCGACCGACGGATGTCGCTTGGGGAATGAAGTTCCCGCAGGGGCTGCCTCCCTCGACGGCCGGGAACATGGAACGGCTGTTCGGGATCGCCATGCCGGAGGGCATGGCCCCCACCACCGTTCTGGCAGTCCACCCGACGCAGCTCTATGAGGTGACAGTCATGCTGGCCGCGTTCGCGGTCCTCTGGATGCTGCGTCGCCGAGTGGCGGGCACCGGATGGTTGTTCGGATTGTATCTCGTCTTTGCAGGGACGGAGCGCTTCTTGGTTGAGTTTCTACGCGCCAAGGACGACCGGTTCTTCGGGCCCTTCACGGTGGCGCAAGTGACCAGCGTCGCCTTGGTGCTGGCAGGAGCCTACATATGGGCTACTCTCTATCGCCAGAAGGAAGTCGATCCGGGCCCCTATCTCAATGAAGAGCCAACCCAGGCATAGGGGTAGGGCTAGGACGGCATCGATTGCGCACGATCGGTCATTTGCTGCTTGATGCGGGCAATCTCGGCCCGGATTTCCGCCAAATCGGCGTCGATCCGCTCGAGCGACCGCACCAGGTTACGATCGTCTTCCATGAGATCCGCTAACGGCGTTCGGGGTACCGGCGTGTGCTTGACGGGCTCGGGATCCGGGATCATCACGGACGTCACTTTGAGTCGCCGTGGTTCGATCACGAAACTCCACAGGAGCCCGATGCCAAACAGAACCATGAGCAGGCCCTGAACTAGAAACCCTTCGAGCGTGCGGTAGATCCCCAAGGCGGGTAGTTCCGGAGCCCAGGACAGGTAGGTGGCGCTCACCAGTCCCGCACCCTGCAACTCCAGCACACCCTTCCCGGCAAACACGAAGGCCATGTAGTACAGGAACGCGCCAGTCACACCGAAGAAGGGCTTGAGCGGAATCCGCACGCCGAAACGGCTGATCGCCAGATAGAGCAGGCCCAGTGCGACGCTCGCCACGAGCATACCGCCTACGACCGGCAACACCGCCCCCCCCCCGCTTACGTCGCTCGAAACCAGTAACGCCTTGTAGAAGAGGACCGTCTCGAACCCCTCCCGGTAGACCGCCAGGAACGCGACCATCGGCAACGCCAGCAGTGACCCGCCGGCGAGCGCCAGACGGACCTTGCCCGTTACGAAGCGGTTCCAACGGGCCACTTCCATTTTCGAGAGCAGCCAATAGCTGACATAGAACAACACCGCCGCGGCCACGAGCATCGTGACCCCTTCGAGCAGTTCCTGTTGCGCGGTGCTGATGTGGAAGATGGTCTCGATGAGGACCGCAGTGAGCAGACTTGCCGCCACGGCCGCCACAACTCCGATGTATACGTCCCGCTTCCGCTCCCCCGCCCCGGTCCTCACCAGGAACGCGATGAGTGCGCCGATGATGAGAATCGCCTCGACACCCTCGCGCAGCAGAATCACGAACGACTGAAAGAACAGTTCCAACCTCGAGGTGGGCTCACCCAGTACCTGCCGTGCGATCCCGAGTTGACTCGACAGCTCCCCTCTGAGTGACCGGAGTTCGAGCGGAGGCGTGGCCGCCGACACCGCACCCCGGAAGGTCGCGAAAGCACCCTCCAGCCCGGAGGCCAAACCTGGATTGCGGGCGCGCACCGCCGGCTCGACCGCTTCGAACGTGACGTAGGCAATCAACACCATGTTCCCCGCCTCGTCCGGGTGCCCGTTCATGGCGAGAGTGTAGGCGCTATCGATCTGAATCCCGACCAGGGCCAGGGTTGCGGTCGCTCGCTCCACGGCGGTCACCGGGCCCGGATGGGCGCGCACGGCGGCGATGGCAGCCATGTTGGAGCCAGAGCCGTGCAAGGCTAATTCGCGACGCAGGTCTTCGTCGCTCAGTCGCGCGGTCCGCTCGAACAGCCAGAGATGCGGTGGGATCTCGCCCCCCCCCCCGGCCCGCGGCCCGGGAAGTCTCAGCGTACTGGCATACAGCGCCACGGCCCAGCGGGCGTCCTCGTCGAGCACCTCTTCGTACGGCACCATCGCCGTACCGGCCACGCCAATGGTGATCCGTCGGTAGAAATCGAGCGGCGTTCGGTCGGCCAGACCCAACGCATCCGTCAGGTCGGCTGGCGGTGGATCCAGGCCCGTCGCCGTGGGGCCGTCGCCGATCCCGGCCGCTCCATGGCACGACGCGCATTGCTGTTGGTAGATCTGTCCGCCCCTGGCAAGCGACGGTGTGGATGGGGGAACCATATCCAGCGGGATCCCCATGGCCTCGGACAAGGAAGTAGTCAGATGGCCAACGTACGCGGCGACCACCTCGGGATCCTCGACGGCATGCACGAGAGTCAAGACGGAATCGAGCTGAGTTCTGGCGCGGGCCCGGGCGGGGACGGGCAATCCGTCGGCGGCTCGGATCGCCTCCTGCAGGAACATCACGGCCTCATCGACCTCGGCTTGCGCCACCACCCGGCCATCCTGGACGCCGAGGCGGTATTCCTGAGCGGCTAAGATGGCCGTGGCGGTCAACCGCCGGAGCGCGGCCGACGGGTCATCCTGCGCTGGTGAAATGCTGATAACGGCA
Source organism: Gemmatimonadales bacterium (assembly GCA_036443495.1). Classification (GTDB taxonomy): domain Bacteria; phylum Gemmatimonadota; class Gemmatimonadetes; order Gemmatimonadales; family GWC2-71-9; genus N074bin45. Next base: position 13,801 of record JAZFYL010000092.1, read on the forward strand.
AGCGCAACGGCCAAGCCGTGGATGAGAATCATTTTCAACTCGTTTCACGGAGGTGCAGCCGAATCTAGATTGTATTTGTCGGAATTGGAAGAGTATCCTCAGGCGCGCTCGATGCTTGCCACGGCGCCTGCGGTGTTTTCGGTGTGACTGAGAGAGAGATGAATCGTGAGACCGCCGGACTCCCGGGCCAGGACCGCAGCGCCACCGAGAAGCCGAATGGAAGGAAAGCCCTCACGGCCCCGGACCACCTCGATATCCTGCCACCCTACACCGCGGCTTCCGGGCAGGGCCTGAAGGGCCTTGTAGACGGCCTCCTTCGCGGCAATGCGTACTGCCAGATGCTGCGCCGGAAGAGGCTGCTCCACCACATAGGCCCGTTCGTCTTCCGTGAGCAACTTGGCGTAAACCGCTTCCCCCTTGTCCCGAAGCATGCGCTCCACGCGGACTACCTCGACCAGATCGAGCCCCACACCGACCATGCTCACAGGTGCTCCCAGAAAAATTCGGCCGCCGGGCGCAGGACGGCCGGCGGTTCCATGAAACCGCCGAAGACGAGCCCGAGGTACACGGCAGCGGCGACCAGGGCGAGGGTCGCGACCCACATGGGCCATTGGGGCCGGCGCCAGCGCCGTACGTTGTCGATCTCCACGGCCCAGCGCTGTTGTTCTCTGACGACCGCCTCTTCCAAATCGATCCAGGCCGCTTCCAACCTGCGGGCGGAGAGATCCAGCGCGGCGTTCCATTGGGTCAGGAGGGCACCACCTGTATCGGGTCGCTCGAGCAGTGCCGCAACCGCCTGGTCGAGGCTTTCGAGAACCTGTTCCAGGCGACCGGTGCCCTTCCCCAGGTGAGCGGTGATGGCGAGACGCTCGGCCTCGGTCGGGAGCCAGCGTTTGAGTAGCGGTGTCGGCATCCTCGAGATACAGGCGGCATCGTGGAACTGCTGTTCCAGCCGGTCGATCAGCGCCGCACTGGCGGCCGATACGGCACGACCCCAGGCGGACATCCACAAGCTGCCGTCGATGGCTCGGACAGCCTCCTCGGTCTCATCGGCTTCCACGCGATCCCGTGCCTGCCCCGCAGCTTCGAAGAGGTCGGTGGCCAAGGCCAGCCTGATGCCGTCGAGGGGCGGGTCTGACACGTGGCCGGCCCTGGTGGATGCAACCCGCCCGAGCAGGCCACCAAACTCCGGCACGGTGAGAGCCGTCTCTGACGCACCGGTCACGGGATGCAGGCCCGGGCTTGGGTTGGTTGAATCACGCGAAGATGGCATCGATCACCGATGAGGTGTCGACCAGATTCTCGACTACGAAGTACGCGCCGGCGGCCGACAGCTCCTCGGACGAATAGTTCCCCGTTGCCACGGCAATCGCACGGACGCCCAAGGATTGTCCGCAGGTCACGTCGGCGGGGGTATCGCCGATGATGACGATCTCCTCCCCCGTGGGGATACGGCCGAAGAAGGGCTCCGCTCGCTGAGCGGCGATCGGTGGAAGGTCCGGCCGATTGGCGGAGTCCGATCCGAAGGCCCCGACCGCGAACCGTTCCGGGTCGATGCCCACCGACCGCAACTTGAGCGCAGCCCCACGGACCAGATTACCCGTCACGAGGCCCAGCGTCACCCGCTCGTCATCGTCGAGCAGATCGAGCAACTCCGTGGCTCCCGGCATGAGGGCCGGCCGCGGGCCGTCGGGCGAAACCAGTTCGGCTTCCAGCAGCTCCAGATACTGCTCGGCCATGGGTTCGACCAGCGCATCGCGCGACGGTTCGTCGTGGCCCGCTTCTCGGAGCAACTCGACGATGATCTGCGGGTCTGTCTTGCCGTCGAACCTGACCCGGCCGAATACGGCCGGGTCCCCGATCTTTTCCGATAGCACGGTTATCAGCGCCCTCCGGCCGGCGCCATTGGAAATCAACAGGGTGCCATCGATGTCGAACAAGACCAGCTTCTGTGTCATGAGTCCCCGCGGAACGTAAAACACCAAGGGCGCGATGCGTGCCCCTCACCGCAAGATAATCGCGGACGCAGACACCGTTGCCCGCATGGTTCCAATACCACCTCAAGAACGCCCGTCCAGCTCAGGCCTGCCCACCGGCGGCGCCCGTTCCCTGGCATTCCCGGCACAGTTCGACCCCGCGGAAATTACAGATCAGGCAGACGAAGGTGCCGCACTTGGTGCACGGATAGCCCTCGGAAGCCCGCTCTTCGCGGCCGCAAGCCCGGCACACCATGGAGTCTTTCTCATGCAGTTCCGTCATGGCTCTCTCCTAGAGCTTGATGGAGTAGCGCTTGATCTTGTTGATCAGGGTGGCCCGGGAAATTGAGAGTTCAGCCGCGGATCGGGTCCGGTTGCCTGAATGGTGACGCAAGGTCCGCTCGATGTGCTGGCGTTCCAGATCATCGAGGGTCAGCGGAGTGTGCCGGCGGTCTCCCATGCCATACCGGGCCCGGAATTCACCGGGCAAATGCTCCACCTTGATCTGTTCCTGCCCGCGCCCCAGAATCATGGCTCGCTCGAGGACGTTGTGCATCTCCCGGATGTTGCCGGGCCAGGCGTAGCTGAGCAAGCGCTCCAGTGCTTCCGGAGCGATCGCGGTCGGTGCCCCGGACAACTCTCCTGCCAACTCGTCGAGTAGCCGGTTGATCAGCGCCAATTGATCTTCCTGGGGCCGCTCACGCACCGGCGGCAGATTGAGCGGCATCACGCTCAAGCGATAGTACAAATCCTCCCGCATACGGTCGGCGTCAACCTCGGCCTTCATGTCCTTGCTGGTGCCGGCGATGAGGCGGACGTCCACGGTGACCTCCCGGGTGCCTCCCATCCGCCGGAAGCTCTTGGTTTCCAGGAGCTTCAGAAGTTTGGGCTGCAACTCCGGGGTCAGGTCGGCGATGTCCTCAATGAAAATGGTTCCCTCGTCGGCGATCTCGAACAGGCCCTGTTTCCGATCTCGTGCTCCGGCGAACGCCCCTTTTTCGTGGCCAAACAGCTCGGAGTCCAGAACGGTGGCCGATAACGCGCCACAGACTACCTCCACGAACGGCGCCTTGCACCTCGGACTCATATCGTGAATCAGCCGGGCCACCCAACCCTTCCCGGTCCCGCTTTCGCCCTGCAGGAGCACGGTGGTCCTCTCACTGAGGGCCAGCAACCCGACTTGGTGAGCGAGATCTTTCATCAATGAGGAAGTCCCCAGGGAGTCCACTCCATGAGTCGGGGCCCCTTGAGACTGTAGGGCCTGGTTCACCCGACGCAGGCGGGCTTTGTCCGCGACACGCGCCGTCGCCGCCGCCAGGTGATCCATGGCCACCGGTTTAGTGAGGAAGTTCTCCGCACCCATCTGGATCGCCTGGACCGCCGTCGACACGTCTCCCATGCCGGTCAACAGCACGACGAGCGCATCTTGCTCCCGAAGCCGTTCGAGCACCTCCATGCCGTCCATGCCCGGCAACTGGAGGTCCAGGATGACGACGTCGGGCCGGAGCCTTTCATACGTCGCCAAACCGGCTTCCCCGTTCAGTTCGCGTGTCACTTCATACCCCAACTGCTCCAGGTACTTTCCGATGGACCGCAGGACGTCTACATCGTCGTCGATGAGCAGAACGGATGCCGCCATTATCTACCTCGCTCCTTAACCTGAGTGTGTCGGCAGCTCAAACCAGAATCGGGCCCCGCCGGTGGGGAGATTCTCGGCGTGAATGCCTCCCCCGTGTGCCTCGATGATGCCGTGGGAGATGGCTAGACCCAACCCGGTCCCCTCCCCCACCACCTTGGTGGTGTAGAACGGTTCGAAGACCCTGCCCAGTGAATCCGGATGGACTCCCGGTCCCGAATCGATTACTTCGCACCCGATCATGGATCCGTCAATGTACGTCCTGATCCGGCCCACTTTGTGGTCGACTTGGTCCATGGCCTGTCGGGCGTTAACGATCAGATTGTCGAGCACTTGCCGGATCTGGGTGGGATCGGCATTCACCACCGGCAGATTGGGCTCGAGTCGAGTCTCCCACCGAACGGCATCGCCCCGCGCCTCCTGTTCGAGTGCCAAGGACTCATCGACAATGCGGTTGAGATCGACATCTTGGCGTTTCAGCGGTACCTGCCGGGCCGACGTCAACAGATCCTCAATAATGCTAGCGGCCCGCGCCCCTTCATGCCGAATGCTCTCCAGCACGCGCTGGGTGCCTTCGTCGAGCGGTTGCTCGATAATGAGGGTTTGCGCGAGTGCGTTGATGCCTGCGATGGGGTTGTTCAACTCGTGGGCCACTCCCGAGACCACCTGCCCCAGGGCAGCCATCTTCTCGGCATGAATCAGGCGCTCCCGCAGTAGCTGCTCGTCGGTAACGTCACGGACGATGGCCAGCACCGTCGGCTGATCGCCGCCGTAAGTCATTGGAGTAGCGACGACAGCCGCTTCGCGTACGGCTCCGTCGCTCCGGCGAAAGCGATAGAAGAACTCGCGCGTCTTGCCCGCGAGGCTCGATTCGAGGTAGCGCCGTACCGCTTCCTGGTCGGCGGGTTCGACGAATTCCACCATCTGGGCGTCGGGCTCGAGCTGCTCGAGCCCCAGCATCTGCAGGGCGGCCCGGTTGGCCGAGAGCAACCGTCCCTCTCGATCGAGGGTGTAGATCCCCACCGGGGCGGCGGCGAAGAGGGTCCGGTAGCGGGCCTCGGACCGTCGCAATTCCGACGCCGCCTCGTGCTCCTGCGTCACGTCCCGCATCACCGCCACCTCGCCACCCTCCTTCAGCGGTGCACTGGACACTGCCACCCGGCGCACGGAATCATCGGGACGCCGGCACAACCCTTCGTAGCGTTGCGCCGAAGCAGAAGAGCGCTGATCCCGGTCCGCAGCCGGAAGGAGGTCGTTCAAGATCTGGCCCGTCAGCGCACTCTCGTCCACGGCGAACAAGGAGATCGCCGCGGGATTGGCAAAACTGATCCGGCCTGCGGTGTCGGTCAGCACGATTGCATCGTGCGCCGTCTCGACCACCAGGCGGAACCGCTTTTCGAGCCTCACCAAATCGGTCAGGTCATCGACGGCAACGACAAACCGATCATCCGGCAGTGGGGTAGCCGTGACGACCAGGAGTCGGCCATCACGAGCATCCAACATGGCGGCGGCCGGCCCCTGCGCGATGCGCGCTTCCGTCAGCGGGTCGTCCGGGGGGTCGGGCCAATCCAGGAAGACGCTGGTGAAATCGAATCCCGGGAGCGCGGTCACCGGGATCTTGGCCAGATCCGCGACAAACCGGTTGGCCCGGAAGATGATCCCTGCCTTGTCCGTGACGGCCAGGCCGCTGCCGGCAGCGTCGAATGCGGTTTGCCAGTCCTGTTTTATCCGGGTGACCTGGTCCAGCAGCTTGCTCTTGCCGATCGCCAGGGCGGCTTGATCGGCGAATGCGACCGCGAGGCGGCGCTCCTCCAGCGGGTACTCCCGTGGCTGGTCGTGATAGAACGCCAACGAGCCGATGGTCTCGCCCGCAAACACCAGCGGCAGGAGCGCCACGGCCAGGAATCCTTCGGAAGCCACAGCGGCCGCCAGGGGATTGCCGGGACGCCCCTGGACACGAGAGGCAAACACCGGCTCACGGGCCACCAGTCGTCGCGTAGAACTCAGCGAATTAGCCAGTCGCTCCACTTCCCGCACGTATGTCTCTGACAAGCCCAACGCCACCACACACTCGGTGCGTTGCTGATCCGAGTGGAACAGGAACACCCCGGCCCGCTGCGCGTCGAAAACGCGTCGGCCTTCATCGGCGACGAAGCGCATCGTCCGCTCGGCATCCTCCACGCCCGTAAGCGCATGGGTGATCCGACCCAAGGCGTCCAACTGCTCCAACCGGGTGATCAGATCCGCCCTGGTCCTGAGCGCACTGACCGCGGCGCCCAATTGATCGGCGATGGCACTGGCCAGCAGCATCTGGTCTTCCCCGGGAGTTCGCCAGGAGTCGGGCGACTGGGTCATGGTGAGAGTGCCAACGATCTGCTCGCCCTGGTGCATGGGGATCACGAACCCTGCTCTCGGAACCCGTTCGCGGGTGGGATCGATTGTGAGCTCGGGCTCACCGTCGAAGTTCTCGCTGATGCGCGTCTCGCCCGACCGGGCCACCGCAACTTCGACCGAGCGTTCACCCAGCAAGTCTCCGGCCCGATGAAGCATGGTCGCCAGACCGATCGCGCCGAGTACCACCAAGGTATCGGAGGACTCGTCGAGCCCGCCCGTCACCATGGCACCGTCTAACCCGAGCCCGTGCAGGGCCGCCTCCAATCCTCGGTGTACCGCTTCGTCGAGGGTTTCGATGCCGGGAAGATCCCGAGCCAGCTCCAGAACCACGCGCGCCCCGGCGAGGGTACGCTCCATCGCCTCCAGATCGGCGGCGGCCGGGGTAGATGGTTGGGAAGATCGGGTCATCGGCTCACGGAACGAATACGTGGATGGCGCCGGGAACCACCGTCGCGGTAAACGGGGTGGAGCCCCCTGGGTCGCCGTCTAGTTGTACGGGTTGCACGGGGGTGGAGTGCACGTGGATGGACTGCCCGCGGATGTACCCCACATAGCCGGCGCTGGTGGGATTCTCGGTCCCGTACCGCAGTAAATCCCACGCCGCCAGCACTCCGTCGCCGAGGCTGTCGGCCCGAACCACGATGACGTCCAGCAACCCATCTTCGGGCGAGATACCCTGGCGGAACTTAATGAAGGGTGGAACGACTTCGGCGCAGTTGGCCACGATGACCAGCGCCGCCCTGGCCTCGTATTCCTGTCCGTCGACGGTGATGACGTGGAACGCGCTCTTGAGTTGGTCGAGTAGCCGATAGATGGTTGCGACATAGGCGCCCATGCCCCAGCGATGCTTGTCGGCGAGAGGCGTTTCGATCATGACACGGGCGTCGAACCCGGCTCCACACGCAACCGCGAAGTAGTGGGTTTCGCCCTGGCATTCCAGCCGGCCGAGATCGATCTGGCGAGTGGTGCCCGATAATATCGTCTCGGCTGCCCGGGAAGGAGATCCGGGTACCCGCAGGTTGCCCGCCAGCAGGTTCCCCGTCCCGCCCGGGATGAGGCCCAGCTTGACGTCCGTCCCGACCAGGGCCGATGCAGCTTGCATGGTGGTGCCATCACCGCCAAACACAGCCACCGCATCGTACTGCTGTTCGACCGCCTCCTGTGCCAGCCGGCGGGCGTCTCCGGGTCCCCCGGTGGCCTGCACATCAACTGTCCACCCCCCACCACGCAAGACGTTGACCACCGCGTTGACGGCGGCCGGTCGCGTCCGAGCCGCCGCGGGGTTGGTGATGAGAAGCGTGCGTGCCATGCTAGAACTCCCGCTCCCACAGGAGGTCGACACCGATCTGGTAGCGGGTGCCGCGGCCGACATCCACCTGCGTGGTCAGTTCACACGCTTCGACCGGTTCGAGACTGAGCGAAGAACGCCAGTGCGTGCCGAACCGCCACTCGAGACTGGCCCCCAGCGCCTTGTAGTTGAGCAGTTGGTCGTTGGGGCAGAATCCCGCGCTCAGGGTAATGAACATCGCCCGGGTGAGACGCCACCCCGCCGAAATCGTGGTTGACGTCACCGAACTGCCCCGTATCGGTGTCGCGCCCGGACGAATCTGCAGGTAATCGATGGGGAGCCCGATATCGGAAATCAAAGTGCGTTCCACTTCGGAGGAGAGGGCCGAGGAGAGCGCGGCCAGACCCCAGGCCAACGCCCCTTCCTCGCTCGTCTGGTTCTCGCCCGAACTGAGATCGAAGGCCGGCTTCCCGAACATGAGGAAGGACACCAGGTCGGATTCGGAAATCGGCGGGCCGTCGCGGTTGGTCAGCCGGAGCCGAGGGGCACGCATCGTGCCGCTGATGGTGGCGACGATCGGGATCTGTTCGCTCCGATCCACCGGCGTGACCTTGTGCTCGGCCACGATATCCAACTGCGCGTCCAGATCGGGCGTCCCGAAATATCTGATGCTACCGCGGATGACATCGAAATTCCGGTTCACCAAATTGCCGATCCGCAGAGTATAGCGACCACGCAGGGTCTCGAGGTCGCCAGACAGCCGGTACTCGCGCCGGATCTTGTTGACGCGCAGATCGCCACGCAGGAGGATGTTGGCCTCGTTGGAACGTAGGTAGAAATCGTCCTGCACTCGGAGGTCGAGGTCGACGATCCGAAGCGAATCCAGGAACCGGTTCTGGAAGCGCGACCCCAAGTGTCGCTCACGGATGTAGTCCAAGTCGATCAGGTCCGCGTTGGTAGGGTCTTCCAGGTCTAGCACTTGCTTGCCGACCAGATCGGCGAAATGGAGCACCCCTCGGTTCGCGACGCCGGTTCCAGTGAGAACCGGCTGGAAAAGCGACCCAGTCAGGCGAACATCGCCCGAGGCAGCCAGGGTGAGAAAATCCGGAACGTCGATCACCAACAGGTTTTGGGCATGGATGTCGAGATTCAGCCGTGGGCTGGTCAGGCCTTCCATCCGAACCCAGCCGCCGACATCCATGAATCCGCCGTCACCACCGATGCGCAGGGTATCGATGAGAATCGAGTCGCCTACCATATGGGCGCGCCCGAGAATATCACGGAACGAGACACCCAAACCTGGTACCCCCGTCCGGCCATTATCGATCTGCAGCATGCCCGCCAATCGGGGCTCGTCCCACGAGCCCTCAATCTGAACGTCGGCCACCAATAGGCCTCGTAAGTCCTCAACACTGTTGGTGAATGCATCGAACACGCCGAGGTCCACACTATCCGCCAACGCACGGACGTACAGCGGTCCGTTGACCCGTCGATCCGCTATCCTGGCGAGTGCCAAGTCGACCGGCAGTCTGGCCTCGATGCGCATCACCTGTTGCCCGGTGCGCCACATGAGCAGGTCCGCCAGGAGTTGCCGGTCCGCGTACTTGATCACGGCCTGGCCGAGCGGTCCGCGAAAATCAGTTAGGGTCACGTCGGCGGCTTGCGCCGAGCCCACGATGCTCGGGGATTCCCGGGTACCAGCCATCCGCATGCTGGCACTGAAGGAACCGCCCACGTTGGTCGTGTCCCACTGCAACAATCCGTACAGGTCCTTGATGCCGATGCCCAACGCTTCGAGTTGGTACTGATCTCCTCCCTGTGGTGTGATCCGGATGAATCCGGAGCCGTCCCGAGCGGTGAGATTCACTCGGGAGAGGGTCGTTCCGGTATCCGAGATGACCAGGGTGGTGGGCGTGTTCAGATCCCACTCCGTCGACACCAAGTCGGCATGTAACGTGTCCACTTCCCACCATTCGGTTCCCGATCGGCGACCACGGACACCCCCGATGGTCACTTCTGTCGCGCGGTCCATGCCCACCATCGCCAGCCAGGCGAGTGAGTCCGGCGGTCCCTGGAGTTGGAGCCGCACCAGGGGGAATTCCAGTTTGCCGACGAGCAGCGTGTCGGCCCTCAGGCTCAGCGCGACCGACGTTTCCCGACCTCCCGACCAGGCGAGCGACCCGCGCACCGCATCGGCCTCCGTCTGTGCCAGCGCGACGTCGAAGGCGGTGATCTGGGCTACGGCTCCCAGCTCATCGAGTGAACCGTTCAAGTCCATCCTGGCTTCCAGCAAGCCTTCGAGGTAGTGCCAGTTCATGGTGTCGCGTTGAAGGCCGAATGCGTTTACCACGAGTGTGTCGAACACGCCCAGACTGTCGCTGATCAGCCCGAAAGACATCGCCCCGTTGACCGGGAGGCGCCATCCCAGATCGCCGGAGCCAGCCAGTTGGCCGCGGGCCCATTCCATGTGCAGGGTGTCGAGGTCGATGAGGCTATCCTGTGCGCCGATCTCCATCTGCAGGTTGTCGAACCGGAACTCCCGGATGGACCCCGCCCGAAGGTCTATCGACAGCCGGCCGGAGGGACCGGTAACGGTATCGGCGAGCCCGTCGAGCGTTGCGCTACCAGCCAGACGGGTCGTCGGCCCAGTGCCCAGGAGTGCCGCCAGATCGACGTCGCTGAACGTGACCTGCAACGGCCGTCCGCCGAGCCGTTCCGGCAGCAGCGAAGCCGATCCGGTGATGGCAACCGTCCCCAGTTCACCGCTGACCTCGGCGGTCACCGCCATGGCGGTTATCGGCCCCTCCATGCGCAGGTGGCCGGCGAGTTGCCCCCGGGTGCCTAGACCTGGGAAGCCCCGTCGGATGCCTTCGAAATCCAACGGCTCCAAATCGGCGTCGACCCCAAATACAAGCGTGTCCGTCCGGGTGTCGAGCCGGAACGCGCCAAACGCCTGGCTCACCGGCCGGGGCCCATCCTCATGGCGGAACACCCCGGCGAAGGAGGCGTTGCGCAGGGGACCGTCGAGCGTGCCGATCGCCTCCAGCCGGCCTTCCAAGAGGACCGCCGGGGCGAGTCCTCGAACGGTCCGGAGATCGATGTCGGAGTCGTGGACCTGGATACTGTCGAACACTAGCCCCAGGGAGTCGTCGATATGGATGTGCCCGTCCGCCAAGACGGAGCTGACCGGCAGGCTGTCGTGGGTCTCGTCGACAAAGACCCAATCCGCTCCGACACGGAGGTTGTCGAAGTGCCCATCCATCACGGTGATGCCGGTGAGTCGGCCGTAGAACGGCAAGCTGTCGATGAACGGGCGGATCACATCGAGATCCAGGCGTTCGGTCCGCACGTTGAGATCGCGGAAGCCGAGCCCACGCCGGTCATCCTTGACGACGGTCAGTCGGCCCTCGATGCTCGAGCCGTCAGGGGCAGCCAACACCATGTCGCGCAACACGAACGACGCCCGGTCGCGCGATTCAGTTCGAGCGGCAAACACCGTGCGGCCTCTAAGGTCGGCGAAATCCGGGGTGATCCATCGGAAATCGACGAGGGCGGCCTGCGAGGAAGTGAAGGTGAAATCGAAGAACTCCTTCCCTTCACGGAAGGTCACCACCCCGCCTCCGGTGAGGGTGGTGTTCGGAAGGGCGGCGTGTTCCAGGGAGAATACGAGACTGTCTCCGGGGACTTGTATGCGGCCGATCGCGTGACGGATCGACACTTGGGGGTCACTGATGTCGGCGTATAGGCTGTCGATGTCCACCGTCAGGGGTTGCCGGTCGGGCGAACTGGCGGTGACTCGCCGGAAGCGGGCGGCAAGATTGTCGATGGTGACGATCTTGCGGAAGCCCTCCGGAGTTTCCTCGATGACCCGTCCGGGCTTGGCCCGCTCACGCGCGAGCCCACGGCGGATGGCCGCCTCGCTGCGGAGGCTGTCGTCCGGGGACCACGGGGTATCGATCCGAACCCTGGCATCGTCGATCCGCACGTTCCGGAACTGGATGAGTTGCCCCGGTCCGGTGCCGCTCCCCTCGCCGATCCGAAGCACCTCCAGCAGGTTGAGCCGTCCCGACGGCATCTTCTTGAGGTATACGTCGGGCCGCTGCAATTCCGCACTGGTCATGACGATTTGCCCGGCGAGCAACTGCGGCAATGTATAGGTCACCCGAATCGACCCGACGGTGGCAACCAGCCCGCCGGCGGTATCACGGATGACGACATCGTCGAGCACTAGGCTTCGCACAAAACTTCCGGATATACCCCCCACGAATAGCCGCCCGCGCAGCACGCCCGCCAGCTCCGCGGAGACAACCCTGGCGAGTAGATCCCGTCCGGGGCCCGTCGCGGTCATGGCGGTGACCACGCCAAGCACGGTTGCCAACGTACTGAGCAAGGTCACGAATACGGCGTGGGCGACGGACCGGCGCATCAGAACGGCTGCCCCACGGAGACTTGAATGGTGAAATTCCTCGTCCGGGCCTTCTGTACCGGGAAGGGGAGTTCGACCAGGTCTCCATCCGCAGTGCTGGCCAGCAACCGGCCGGGAGGAAAGTCGTAGGGGTTGTAGGCCACGTCGAACCGGGCAGGACCCAACGGCGTGTTGAACCGTAGGCCTGCCCCGGGGGTGATACGCAGCCGGAACGGAGCGAAGGCGTCTGGATCCCTCACCCACACCGAGCCCGCGTCGATGAACAACGCGAACCGGAGGCGCGGGGAGATGCCCGTCGGCATGCGGAGTTCGACATTGCCGACCGACAACATGTCGCCCCCGGTCGCCTCCACTTGGGCATTCTGGAGCGATTCCGGAATGATGTTCCCAGCCGAATCGCGCCCGATCTGTGATTCATCAATGACATATACCACCGGCCCCAACTCGTTTCGGTGGTAGCCGCGCACGTCGTTGGGACCGCCCGCATAGAACCGCTGATTGGGGGGGATGAAGGCGTCGGTGCCCGATTCCAGCGTGATGCGGGGCGCGAAGATGATCCCGCCCCGCACCCGCCAACTGAGGACATATCCGCGTCGAATGGGGTGGTACCAGGCGATATCACCGATGAATCGAACGAACTCCTGCGTGGCGGAAGAACCGATGAGGCTTGAACTGATCGTCCCCTCCAGCGAAGCGACATAGCCTCTGGTCGGGTTGATGAGGTTGTTGGCCCGCGGGAGGGTCGACCGAATGGTGAAGGTGCCCAGATTCTGCCGTTGGCGCAGTTCGTCGATGTCCTCACGAGTACAGGCGTTGAAATACGCGCAGAAGTTCACGTCGCTCGCCTGGGTCAGGCCGTTCTCCCAGCGATAGACGAAATCGAGGCCCAGCCGGGACTCGGTGATGCGCGCCAAACTCAGGCTCGTCCCGAAGTCCTCCCGCAAGAAGACCTTGGGGGAGCTGCGCCGCTCAGCGAACAGCGCGATGGCCAAGGTGTTCTTGGGTGACAGAAACGCCGGACGGCGTATAGAAGCCGTGACGTTGTAATTGAGCTCCTGCGAGAACGGATCATCGGCCAGCCATTGGCATATGTTCTCCGAAAGAGCCGTGAACGGCTCCGCCACGCCGAGTTTCGACACCCGGGTCGACAGATCGAAGATGCGCCCATTGCCCAGCATGTTTCTGGCACTCCACCCCGCACCCAACCGGATACAATCGTTGGTGCCGTATCCCCCACCCCACCGCAGTCGGTGAAACCGACCCTCGATGACGCGAACGCTGAGCGGGACAGTGTCTGAATCGAATCGGTACAGGAGCGTGTCCACGCCCACTGACACGTACCGGAACAAGTCCGACCGATACAAGTTTCGCTGGCTGCGGAACAAGTCCTCCCTCGAATAGGTCCGCCCGGGAGAAGTGGTCAACAGGGATCGGACCACCTTGGGGTTGATCGAAGCCGTCCCCACCACGTCGATCTCTCCCACCACCCCCAGAACCCCGGGATAGACGTCGAGGCCGATCGTCGCAGTGCGCTCGGTTGTGTTCATATCGAAGCTCTGAAACACCTCGGCCGAATGATACCCGCGGTCCTGGAGGCGCCGGGCCAGCGTGTCTGCAGTTGCTACCATGAGGAATCGATTGAACGGATCTCCGACCCGCAGCGGCAGGTCCCGAATGATCCGCCGGGTGTCGGCTATGGAATCGAGGCCGAGGATCACCAGGTCGGTCACGACGACGGGGGGGCCCTCGTCGATCAAAAATGTGATGTAGATGTTGTCATCGGTACGACGCACCAGTGTATCCACTTGGACGTCGAGATAGCCCGACTTGCGGAACAACAACTTGAGGCGCTCCACATCGGCTTCGAAGTCCCGCTGACCGAACGTGCGTTTGGCACCGAGTCCCATCCACCGGACGAACGGGCTGGTAGCGAAGAAACTCGAATTCGTGGTGGCGATGAAGGATTGAAGGGTTTCGCCATCGATGGCCCGGTTGCCCTTGAACTTCAGTTGCCGCACTACCGGGTCCTGCAGCTGAGACTGCGCCTCTCCGGGGAACGCCGAGCACAGCAGCGGGATGACCACGGCGATGCGGGCGGTCACTATACCGCCCCTCCCGGGCCGCAACCGGGTCACGACCTCGACTGGCTCAAGAAGGAGCCTTGTAATGTTCCATTATGGAACTGGTATTCAGCAGTCCGCATGTAGGTAACATCGCTAACTTCAGCGAGTTACGCCACGCTGTCAAAAAATTGGTCTGTGCCGCCGTCTCTCCGCGAGTAGCAGTTCCGGGAGCGCCTCCTCAGCCGATCATCACGACTATCTTACGGGCCCGAACCCATCGGGTATCCCATCACCCCTCCTCCCCCTTGGCACAGGATGGATCGATGATCTTTCCGGCGTTTCGTTGGCCTAGTCTGTGGCAGCCCCCGGTGTTGTTGGTGCTTGTTCTTGGCCTGGCCGGTAGTGCCTTCGGTCAGAGCAGCGCCGGTGTAGACGAACGGCTCGATACGCCGCCATTCGACCGGTACCTCTGGGGAGTCGTCCTGACGGACACCGACGGCACGACCCTGTACGACCGGAATGCCGGGCGTTTGTTCATGCCGGCAAGCAACACCAAGCTCATCGTCGCGGCGGCGGCAGTGGCCCTGCTGCCGGCAGAGTGGACGGTAACCACCAGCATCTATGCGACCGGCCCGGTCGTGGACGGGACGGTACGGGGCGACCTCATCCTCTACGGGCGCGGGGACCCGACCTTCAGCAATCGCTGTTACGGTGTCGACACGACTCTGGCCGGTGCCTGTCAGCGGGATCCGCTGGCCCAGGTACGGTTGCTGGCCTCCCAACTCCGCGAGCGCAGTATCCGGCAGATCGCCGGCAACATCATCGGCGATGGAAGTTATTTCGAACCCACCATGGTCCACCCCGCGTGGGAGCGGTACGACCTGAATTGGTGGTATGCCGCGCCGGTCTCGGGCCTGGGGCTCAACGACAACGCCATCGATATCACCTATCGTCCCGGCGCGACGGTCGGAGCCCCACCGATCATCTCCTTCACCCCGGACTTCGGGAACATCGCCTTCGCCAACCGCAGCAGAACCAGTGAGCCTCGCACCCGACGCACGATCGACTTCTTTCGCACGCCGGGGAGCCTGGCGATCTGGTCCGAGGGAGAGTTGCCGATGGGCAGCCGCGAACGGACGGAATACTTCGCCCTGCCGGACCCCAATCAGTTCACCGCCGAAGCGCTCCGCTTCGCGCTCGCGGACGAGGGGATCTCGGTGAGTGGGGGCACGACCTCGACCACCGACTCACTCCGGTTCCGTCAGGCGCGGCAGTCCCCCCCCCTGGCCGAAGTGGTGTCGCGCCCGCTCCGGGATTGGGTCTTCCCCATTCTGAACACCAGTCAGAATTGGTTTGCGGAGATGCTGCTGAAACAACTGGGGAAGCAGTTTGCCAACGAGGGATCGTGGAAGGCCGGCCTCGAGGTGGAGCGACGGTTCCTCATCGACTCGGTGGGCATCGATTCGACGGAGTTCAGCCTGTCCGACGGATCGGGCCTGGCCGCCTCCAACCTGGTCACCCCTCAAGCCTTTGCGGCGTTGCTGGCCTACATGTGGCGGCACCCCAATTTCGAGACCTTCGCCGCAGCCCTCCCACAATCGGGCAACCGGGGGTCACTGAGTTCCCGCTTCATCGGCACACCGCTGGAAGGTCGCGTGCGAGCCAAAACCGGGAGCATTGCCAAGGTCAACAGCCTCACCGGCTACATCGAGCGCAGTGACGGCCGCCCCTGGATCTTCTCGGTCATCGCCAACCACCACACTCAGGGCTACTCCACCATGATCAACTACATCGACACCGTCGTCGTCGATCTGGGGAACTAGTGCTGCTCCTGCTGCTGCGTCACGCTCACGCTGGGCAGCGGGATCCGATTCACTACCCGGACGACAGCCTCCGGCCCCTCACCGCGGAGGGACGCGCCACCTCGCGCCGCGCGGCGGCGGCCCTCCTCCATCACGGGCTGGTTCCCACCACCACGCTGTCGAGCCCATGGTCACGGGCCAGGGAAACCGCGGAAATCGTGGCCGCCATGATACCTCAGCACCATCGAGTGCCGCTACAACTCAGCTCCGCACTCATGGGTACGCCTAACCTGCGCGCGCTCTCCCGGGCGGTGGGCAGGCAACCGGCGTCGGCGGTGGTGCTGTGCGTAGGCCATGAACCGTGGCTGGGGGAGGTCGCCGGCCTGCTGCTCTGGGGTGGCCCGGCGAAGAAACGGATCGAGCTGCCCAAGGGCGGGCTCATCGGTCTCGATGTATCCTCACTCCGGGCGAGACGCGGGCAACTGCGGTTCCTCCTGCCGCCCGACATGATGGCCCCCGCCCCCGGCTCCTGACGCTGGCATCGCAGGGCGGGCTTCTGCATCTTCCCACCATGAAGATCTATACGCGAACCGGCGATACGGGGGAAACCGCCCTCTTCGGGGGCGGTCGTGTCTCCAAAGACCACCCTCGCGTCAGTGCGTACGGCGACATCGACGAACTCAACGCGGCGATCGGCGTCGCGCGGGCCACCGAGCCGCGCGAACTGGCCGACCCCATGCTGCAATCGATTCAACGAGATCTCTTCTCGATCGGCGGGCACCTCGCCGCCCCCAATCCGGAACGGGTGGCCAAGGCGCTGGACAAGGCTGTCCTGGCGCCCGAACAGGTCACCGCGTTTGAGAACGCCATCGATGAGGCGGACGTCGAGCTGCCCGCGCTCCGGGCGTTCGTCCTGCCGGGCGGCACGGCCAAGGCGGCTGCGCTTCACCACGCCCGCACGGTGTGCCGGCGTGCGGAGCGCAGCGTCATCGCGCTGGCGCGCGACGCAGAGGTGCCGCCCTTGTTCCTCCAATACCTCAACCGGCTATCCGACCTCCTGTTCACACTAGCCCGCCTTGCCAACCATCGCGACGGCATCAACGACGAGACCTGGTGACCCCCCCCCCTCTCTCCCAACCAACGGTGGTGGTGACCCATGGCACCGGCAGCTACCCGGTGTACCTGGCACCCGGTGTGCTCGGCGAGTTCCCGAGCCTCGTGTCGCGCCACATTCCCGATCGCACCGCCATCGTCATCACAGACCGCACCGTCGAACGCGAAATCAGGGGGTGGGAAAGGGACGCCAATCACCCCTGGCGTGTACCCGGCAGCGCCGATCCACCGCCGCTGGCCACCCGACGATGCACCATCGCGCCGGGCGAAACCTCCAAGACCCGTACCGAATGGAGCAGACTCACCGACGAGCTGCTCGCCCAGGACCTCAGGCGCGACTCGGCTCTAATCGCCGTGGGCGGGGGGGTCGTCGGAGACCTCGCGGGCTTCGTCGCCGCCACCTACATGCGCGGCATTCCCATAGTCCATGTGCCGACCACACTCATCGCGATGGTCGATTCATCCATCGGCGGCAAGACGGGAGTCGACACGGCAGCAGGAAAGAACCTGGTCGGTGCGTTTCATCAACCCATGATCATCGTCACAGATCCGCGCTGCCTGTTGACGCTGCCGGAGGACGAGTTACGGGCAGGACTGGGTGAAGTCGTCAAACACGCCATCCTCGCCGACGCCGCGTACTTCGACTGGCTGGAGCGCCACGCGACGCAACTCGTAGAGCGCGACCTCGACACGCTGACCCATCTGGTGGTTGAAAGCGTGAGGATCAAGGCCGAAATCGTGGAACACGATGAGCGAGATCGAGGCCGGCGAGCGCACCTCAATCTCGGACATACCGTGGCCCACGGACTCGAGCACGCGACCGCGTATCGACTCCGCCACGGATCGGCGGTTGCGCTGGGGTTGGTGGCGGAGAGCGCGATGGCCGAAGAGCTGGGGCTCGCCGACACCGCGCTCGCCGACCGGGTTCAGGCGCTGCTCGAACGTCTGGGTCTGGCGACCACTCTGGAAGACGCGCCCTCGGCGGACATGGTGCTCGCCGCCATGGGATATGACAAGAAGTCGTCTGCCGGCACCCTCCATTTCGCCCTTCCCGCAAACATCGGGACCATGGCCGGTGGACCGGGCCGTTGGACCACACCGGTGGCGGGGATCCCGATCATCCGGCGAGCGCTGGCCCGGGTTGGTGTCGACTAGCACGACGTCACCTTTCCACAAGCTTGCCGGGCTGCCGACACGGTAACCCCTTACTGATCAACGTATTGCGCTTTTTCCACGTGGATAACCCATTTGCCCCAAATGGGGAAACGTTGAAGAACTGCGCAATCGGATCTGGGTAAACAGTTTGTGATGTGGACAATTATTTTTTCTTGACCCTCCCGCCGGCGATACCTATATTCGGCCTCCCAACCGCCAACACGGCTGGCAATTTCTCCCGAGTGCATGCGACACCAACTTCACACCTCCCGACAGGGGTTGGCATGGCTTCTGTAACCGAGCGCAAGCCCAGGCCGTTGTTCCGTCCGGCACCGACGAGCGCGTTCGACCAGTACCTGCACGACATCCAGAAGCTCCCCATGATCACCGACCCCAAGGAGGAGAAACGCCTGGCGCGGAAAGCCCAGAAAGGCGACGCCGCCGCCGCGGAAAGGCTGGTAACCGCCAACCTCCGATTCGTGATTTCGTACGTGAAGAAGTACCAGGGCCATGGCCTGGACCTGTCGGAGTTGGTCGCCATCGGGAACGAGGGGTTGCTGAAGGCGGTACGCAAGTTCGACCCGGACCACGGAGTCAAGTTCATCTCGTATGCCGTGTGGTGGGTGCGGCAGGCCGTTCTCAAAGCACTCGCCGAGCAGACCCGCAGCGTTCGCATCCCCCTCAATCAAAATTCAGCGCTGATCCGGATGTCCCGGGCCGAGAGCTTCCTGTCGCAAGAACTGGGACGGGAACCGACCGACCAGGAGATCGCCACCGCCCTGAATGATTCAGTCGACAACATCCGCTCCGCGCGTCGCATGACCAGCGCGGAGTTGTCGTTGGATGCCCCGGTGGAACGGTCGGATAAGGCGGCCAGCACCTTCGGCGAGCGTTTCGCGGGCAGCGGCGGCGGCGAAATCGAAGAGAAGACCGATGCCTCGCTAATGCGCGATTTCATCGATCGGATTTTCGAGCGGCACCTCACCCCGCGCGAGCGGAAAATTCTGTACCTGTATTACGGCCTGGAAGAAGGCTCCGAAGCCCTCACATTGGAGAAGATCGGCGCGCTGTTGGGGGTGACCCGAGAGCGCATCCGGCAGATTCGTGAGCGTGCCTTCGAGAAACTTCGGGAATCGCCCGACCTCAAGTCGCTCAAGGGGTTCTGGGGGGCCGCCTAGACCGACCGCCAGGTACCAGGTACCAAGGACCAAGGACCGTCCAACGTCCAACGTCCACCGTCCACCGTCCACTAACCACCAGCCACCACCTCCCCGACTACATTGCGTCATGCGCCGATCCCTGATCCGCGAGTTGGAGCGAATCGTCGGGGCTCGCTGGGTGAAGTGGCGACCCACCGAGACGGTAGCGTATCGGGCGGACGGGTTACCTACGCACGAAACCACTCCGGGCTGCATCGTCCTCCCCGGGACGCGCCAGGAGGCCGTGGCCGTCCTTCAGCTGCTCCACACCGCCCAAGTGCCGTTCGTGGCCCGGGGGGCCGGCACCGGCCTGTCGGGAGGGGCCCTGGCCCAAGGCGATGCCGCACTGCTGACGCTTACCCGTCTCAACCGAGTCCTGCACATCGATCCGGCCACCCGGCGCGCGGTGGTCGAGCCCGGCGTCATCAACACCCGTCTCTCGGAGGCCGCGGCGCCCCATGGTCTCTACTTCGCTCCCGACCCATCCAGTCAGACCGCGTGCACCTTGGGCGGCAACGTCGCCGAAAACGCCGGCGGCCCTCATTGCCTGAAGTACGGGGTCACCACCAATCACATTGTGGCCCTCGAGGTGTGCCTGTCGGACGGAACGATGACCTCGTTGGGATCCCGGCAGGGTGAATCCTGGGGACCCGACCTGGTCGGCCTCTTCGTCGGCAGCGAAGGCATGTTCGGCGTGGCCCTCGAGATCACGGTACGGCTGGAACCCCTTCCCCAAAGCGTGGTCACCCTGCTGGCGGATTTTATGGCGCTCCGTGACGCCGGCGAGGCGGTGACGGCCATCATCGCCTCCGGCGTAGTGCCGGCAGCGCTCGAGATGATGGACCAGCCGTGCGTGCAGGCGGTCGAGGACTCTATCTATGCCGCGGGATATCCCCGGGACGCGGAAGCTGTTCTGCTGGTGGAAGTCGACGGAACCCCGGCGGCGGTGAAAGAGGAAGCGGAGATCGTTACCCAGCTGTTGCGACGACACGGCGCCAGGCAGGTGCAGTCGGCCAGCGATCCTGACCGGCGCGCACGGCTGTGGCAGGGCCGCAAGAAGGCGTTCGGCGCCTTGGGCCGTATCGCACCCGATCTGGCCGTCCAGGATGCGGTGGTACCCCGTTCGGCTTTGCCCGACATCCTCGACCGCATCGCCGGCATCAAACGGCACTACCGGCTGAACATCAGCAACGTCTTCCACGCCGGCGACGGCAACCTACACCCCAACATTAGCTTCGATCGCAGGGACGCGGAGCTGACCGAGAGGGTGCGCGCGGCCAGCGCGGAGATCATGGCGGTGTGTCTCGATGCAGGGGGATCCATTACCGGGGAACACGGGGTCGGCTCGGACAAGATCGGCTACATGGCCTGGGCGTTCAGCGCCGACAGCCTCGCCACGATGCAGGCCGTTCGACAGGCCTTCGACCCGGACGAGCGAGCCAATCCAGGCAAGGTCATTCCCGTTCACGCCTGCCGGGAATGGCGTGCCGGAGGCGTGCCATGAGCGGAGACGCCATCGAAAGACTGCGAGCCGCCTTGGGGCCAGAGTCCGTCAACGCTGATGCGGCTGGGATTCCACGCGTCACGCCTGTTTCCGAAAGCAGCCTGCGTCTCGCGTGTCAGGTCGCCAATGAGGCCGGCTGGCGCCTTCGCGTGGAGGGACAGGGGACGTGGCTGCCCGCCGATGCGCCGGCCGATCTGATCGTCAGCCTGCGAGGCCTCGACCAGGTCGAGTCAATCAGCGCCGCCGACCTCGTCGCCAGCGTCCAGGCGGGTGTGAAGATCGGCGATCTCCGGCGGCAACTGGCCGAGGCGGGTGCCTGGTTGGCCATCGACCCACCGGGCAAGCCTGAACGAACATTGGGTTCGGTGGTCGCGACGGCCACCGCCGGTCCGCTTCGGGCACGGTTCGGCCAAATACGCGACCACGTGATCGGCTGCAGTGTGGTTACGGCGGACGGCCGACTCGTCCAGGCGGGGGGCCAGGTGGTGAAGAACGTGGCGGGATTCGACCTCACGAAGCTGCAAGTCGGCGGGTTCGGAGGCTTCGGCATCATCACCACCGTGAACCTGCGCCTTCGAGCGCAGCCGCGTGCCGACGCAACCGCCCTTGCGCGTGGGCCACGCGACCAGCTCACCGCCGCCGGCCGGTCCATACTCGAGGGGGCCGTCGAAGTGGCAGCCCTCGAGCTGCTCTCCCCCGTCGTGGCGGCCGAGCCGGAGTGGGTTCTGGCCGCCCGGGTGGTCGGCAGCGAAGCCCTTGTTCAATCCGAAGTACCTCGCCTGACAGCCACCACCGACCTGCAGTGGGAAACCGTGTCGGGGGAGCGGGGAGCGGCCCTGTGGCGCCTCGTGGCAGGTTCGACCGGCGCCGCCCCGGTCAGTTTCCGGTTGGGGGTGTTGGTCGACGGACTCGACGATACCATCGACCTGCTGACCCACGACCTGGACGATGGTCTCATCACCGCTGGCGCGGCCTCCGGTGGTCTCCGATGGACCGGCCATGCAACCCCCGACCAGCTGCGGCGGCTTCGCCAGGGCCTGGCCCAACAAGAAATCCCCCTCACCCTGGAACGGGCGCCATGGCCCGTTCGCAAGGCGGTGGGTCACTTCGGGGCGTACCGCGAAGGAGTGGGCCGCATCGTCGGGCGGCTGCGCCGTACTTTCGACCCGGACGAACGCTTGAGCGTGGCACTCGAACGTGCTGATGGCTGACGGCTACCGTGGGTTGGACCCCTGTGTGCACTGCGGCTTCTGTCTGCCCGCCTGCCCCACATACCTGGCCAGTGGTGACGAAAACGAAAGCCCGCGAGGACGCATCGTGTTGATGCAAGCGCTGGAGCGCGGCGACCTCTCCGCCAATGACCGCACCCTGGCCTACCACTTGGACAATTGCCTGGGGTGCCGCGGGTGCGAGCCCGCCTGCCCCTCTGGGGTGGCCTACGGCCCGGCGCTCGGCGAGGCCCGGCACGCCCTCTACCGCAGCAACGGCGTTGCGCCAACCGTTCGGACCCTGCTCGCAGTGTTTGCGAGTAAGCACCTGTGGCGCCCCCTGTTCACCATGGCGCGATGGCTGCGGCGCACCAGGTTGCCGTCAGTCTTGGCCGGGCCGGGGCCGATCGGGTTCGGATGGGGAATGCTTGCCGGCAGTGCCGGCCTGTCTCTTTCGAAGGCGACATCGCCAGACGCGGGGGCTACGGGGGTCTCTCCTGCGCCGCTGCCGAGCAGTGACGGACCGACCGTGGCCTTGTTCCGGGGATGCGTCATGGACACGCTATTCCCCCACGTCCACCGCGCCAGCCGCCGAACCCTGGAGGCAAACGGCTACCGTGTCGTCGACGTCCCCAATCAGGGATGCTGCGGTGCGCTCCACGAACACGCCGGCGACAGCGACGAAGCCCGGCTCCTGGCCCAGCGGAACGTTGCGGCGATGCCGGGCGACGTGGACTTCTTGGCTGTCGACAGTGCCGGATGTGGTGCGCTCATGAGGGAATACGGACGCCTGCTCGACACCGGCCCGGCGCGAAGGTTGGCCGAATCGGTCCGCGACATCACCGAATTGCTGGCTGAGACCGGCCCCCGCCAGGGAGGCCCCCTGCCATGGAAGGTGGTCTACGATGCCCCGTGCCATCTGCAACATGCCCAGGGAGTACACCAGGCACCCTTGTCAACCCTGGCCGCCATTCCGGAACTCGAGGTTCACCTGCTCCCCGGCTACGACCGCTGTTGTGGGAGCGCCGGCTTGTTTTCGCTGACACGACCGACCTTGGCGAAAACAATCCTGGACGAGAAGTTGTCCGTGATTCTCACCGAGCGCCCCGCCCCCGCCGCCGTCGTCACCGGCAACCCCGGTTGCCTCATGCACATCGGGGCCGGCCTGTTGGCAGCCAAGACCTCCATTCCCACCGTGCACCCCGTAGAGCTGCTCGACGCATCCTACCGGCTGGCCGGATACTACAGCCGGTCACACTGAGCCTCCGCCCGATCTATCTTTCCGTATGGCTACGCTTTCGATCAGGCTAGACCGGAGCCGCGTGGAGCGGCTGCTGCGGGGCGCTGTTTCTGTCGTCCATCCGGGCGCGACGTTCAGGGTTCACGGTCCTGGCGCCCTGGATTGCCTCCAGGGGCTATTGACGAACGATCTCGTCGCACCCGGTG
The DNA here is from genome assembly GCA_036443495.1 of Gemmatimonadales bacterium. Taxonomy (GTDB): domain Bacteria; phylum Gemmatimonadota; class Gemmatimonadetes; order Gemmatimonadales; family GWC2-71-9; genus N074bin45. The sequence continues at coordinate 37,011 of JAZFYL010000092.1, forward strand.
CCAACCAGTTGGTGTACGGCGCCCTGCTGACGCCCAAGGGCATGATCGTAGTCGACCTTTGGGTGAGCCGCAGACCAGCGGACCTCATACTCATCGTCCCTGCGGAAGGCCACCAACAGACGGTCGAACTGCTGCAACGCAGCCTCCCGCCACGGCTCGCAACGGTGGAGGATCTCAGCCAATCCTGGTCGGCCATGTGGCTCTACGGCGATCACGTGGAAGGGGCACTGGCCGAGACCCGGTTGATCCACGCCCCCCCCGCCGTCGAACCGGGGGCCGTCACCGAAGCGAACCTGCTCGGCGTTCCGGTAATGGTCGCCGCCGGCTCCGCCCCCGCACCGTTCAAGTTCGTCCTGACCGGCCCGCGAGATGCCATCGCCCAGGTCGGGATAGTTCTCGCGGACAACGGCGTAGCGACCGGAGACTCGGATGACTATCACGCCGCGCGCATTCTCGCCGGATGGCCCGCGCTCGGGCTGGAGATCGGCAGCAAGACCCTGCCGCAGGAAGTCCGGTTCGAGTCCCTCGAAGGCGTGTCGTATACCAAGGGCTGCTTCACGGGACAGGAGACCGTTTCCCGGGTCCATTTCCGGGGGCGTACCCAGCGGGAAGTGCGCGGCCTCGATTGGTCGGACCTGCAGCCGCTGGACGGGGCGGAAATTCACGGCGATCGTCTGCTGGGGGAAGTGCACTCCGTGTTGGTCCTCCCCGACCGCCGGATCGGGCTTGGGACGGTCCGCCGGGAGGCTGATGTCGGCGACGCCGTGCTGGCCGGGGGCCGGGAAGCGACGATCGTTCCCCTGCCGTTCGACCCCCCAGTTCAGGCTGCATGATTCTCGTCACCGGCGCCACAGGTCTGGTTGGTCAGGATGTGCTCCGCGCCTTGGCGGCGCGAGGGACCTCCACCCTCGCAACCGTCCGAGATGCGGGTGGGTCCGCATTGGTGCAATCGTTGGGTGCCGAGCCGCTGTTCGGGGCGGTGGAAGATGAGAGCACCTGGCGGCAATCCATGCCCGCCCTCGACGGGATCGTTCACGCAGCGGCCATCGTCGCCGACCGCGTAGGTTGGGAACGATTCCAGGCGGTGAACGTGCGCGGCACACAGTTGGCCTGTGACCTGGCCCGGCGGTGCGAGGTTCCACTGGTCCATGTCTCTTCCGTGTCTGTTTACGGCCGTCGCGCAGCCGATGACGCGCCCTACAGCCTCTCCGAAGGGCATGCCTGGGGACCCCTCGATGAGCGGGACTACTACGCGCGGTCCAAGCGTCTGGCGGAGGAACACGTCACGATCGAGTCCCACCGTGGGCTGCGGGCGTGCAGCTTGCGGCCGTGTGTCATCTATGGGCCGGGGGACCGCCTCCTGCTCCCGCGGCTGCTGGCAGCGGGGCGCCGTGGTTGGCTACCCCGGCTTGGTGCGGGCGATCAGCCCATGGCCCTGGTGCATTCCGCCAGCGTCGCGGAGGCCGCGCTCGCCGCTCTGGCGTCCGGCCGTGGTTGGGGCCGGGCATACAACGTCACCGGTGACGCCCCGGTAACGGCCGTCGAGGTCATCCAGGCCGTTACCGAGGTCGTGGGCCATCGCGTACGGACCGTCGCGCTTCCGACAGCGCCGGTGCTCGGCTTGGCTCGCCTGGGTGAGGGCATGCTCAGCATGCTGGGCCCCCGCCGGTATCCCGGTACTCTCCAGGGAGCGGTGCGGTTCTGGCGAGGAGGGGACGCCTACAATTCGGAGGCTATCCGCCGGGATCTGTCGTGGAGCCCAAGAGTCGAACATCGGAAGGCATTGGTCGAAGCACTTAGAGCCGTGGAGCGGCGAGGAGCGCCCTGATGGACCAGCAGACCGCCACCCACCTCCCTCGTACCCTCGGGGAGTTGGAGCAAACCCCGTGGGGCGCCCCGCCGCTCAGAGGCCGTTCCGTCCGCGCCGAGATCCGCCACAATCTCTTGCGCGCCGTGGAAGACGGTCGGCCGTTGTTCCCCGGTATTGTGGGGTACGACGACACCATCATTCCGGAGATCGTGAACGCCCTGTTGGCACAACAGGATTTCGTTCTGTTGGGGCTCCGGGGCCAGGCCAAGAGCCGCTTGTTGAGGCAATTGGTCGACTTCCTCGACGAGGCCATCCCAATAGTGGCCGGCAGTGAGGTCAACGACGACCCCTTTGCTCCCGTGTCCAAGTTCGCCCGCAATCTCATCGCGGAACGAGGGAGCGAAACGCCCATAGATTGGCTCGAGCGCGAACAGCGTTACGTCGAGAAACTGGCGACCCCGGACGTCACCATTGCCGACATCATCGGAGACCTCGACCCCATCAAGGCCGCACGCGGCGGACACGTCCTGTCCGACGAACTCACCATGCACTATGGCCTGCTTCCCAGAGCCAATCGCGGCATCTTCACCATCAACGAGCTGCCGGACCTGGCCGGGAAGATCCAAGTGGGATTGCTGAACATCCTCCAGGAAGGCGACATCCAGATCAAGGGGTATCCGATACGCCTGCGGCTCGACATCCTCATGGCCTTCACCGCCAACCCCGAGGACTACACCGCACGGGGGAAGATCATCACCCCGCTCAAGGATCGGATCGGTGCCGAAGTACTCACCCACTATCCGCCGACTCTGGAATTGGGTATGGCGATCACGGCACAGGAGGCGTGGGTCGATCGCGGGGGCCTACCGGTGCGGATACCAGACTTCGTCCTCGCGGTGGTGGAACAGGTCGCCTTCGAAGCCCGGGGAGACAAGCGTGTCGATCAGCGTTCGGGTGTGAGCCAGCGCCTGCCCATCAGCCTCCTGGAGCTCGCGGTGTCCAACGCGGAACAGCGCGGGGCCACCACCCAAGCGGAGGAAATCGTGCCGCGCATCGAAGATGTCCTCGCCGCGCTGCCCGCCATCACCGGGAAGCTGGAACTCGAGTACGAAGGCGAGTTGCAGGGCGCAGACACCATCGCCCTGGCATTGATACGCCGCGCCGTGGGGCAGATCTTCGGTGACCGGGTTGGCGGGGCGGATTATGACGGGATCATCGCCTGGTTCGACCAAGGTGGCGCCCTCAAGCTGTCGGGCAACCAAACCGCCGAAGCAAGCCTCATGGGGTTCGCCACGGTTCCAGGGTTGGTGGAACTGGCCGACCGGGTGGGGTTGGCCACGCGCGGCGACACGGAATTCTCGGCCGCGGGGTGTGAATTCATCCTCGAGGGCCTAACCGCGCAGAAACGCATCAGCAAGGACGAAATGATCGGTTACAATCGACAACCCTTGAGGCGGCGGGAACCGCCCACGAATCCCGGCATCAGTCTCGGTTGACGCCCGGGTCGCGAGCGTTATTGCCCCATGGCCCGGGCACGCGCCACGATCACATCGGTCGCGCCGGCGAACCCCAGGCGCTCGGTATTGATGACCATGTCGTAGTTTACGGGGTCATTCCAATCCCGCTTGTAGTACTCCCGATGGTAGCGCTCCCGGTTCTTGTCGGTGCGGCGTAGAACCTCGCCGGCTTCCTTGCCACTCACTCCCAGCCGTTCGGCCGCCTGTCGGGTCCGGAATTCGAGGCCCGCGACCAGTTTCACGTGCAGGCCGTCACCACGTTGACCCAGGACGGCCGGCGCCGCGCGACCCACCATCACCACCCGCCCCTCGGCAGCCAACTCGGCCACCAGGCTTTCCGTCATCCGGACGACGCTGGTCTCATCCACGTCCTGGGTGGTGCCCGTAGCCGGCGGGAACAGTTCGGGGGCCGACGTTGCCATCGTCAGGGCCAGCCGCTCCACGAAACTGGGTGCGCGCTCTTCGAGTTTCGCGACTTCCTCTGGTGGCAGCCCGGCGCGGGCCGCAACTTCGTCTATGAACTCGTTGTCCACGACCGACCACCCGAGCGCCGCCGCCACCCGCCTGGCCACCTCGGAACCGCCTGCTCCGAACTGCCTCGAAATCGTGATGAGCATAGCCGATAACCTATCGCTCGGTGTCTGGGACCACCACTCCACTAGACCGATTCGTCCCCGGGGTGCCGCCGCCGCGACCGCCGCCGGTGGTACCAGAGAGCCGCGGCGCCGATAGAGCACAGCACTCCCCCGATCGCCATGGCCGCCCGGACGCCTAGCACCTCCGAAAGCCAGCCAATCTGCAAGGCGCCCAGTGGCGCCACGCCGAGGGCCATGAAAGCGTAGAACCCCATGACGCGTCCGCGCAAATCATCGGGGGCCTGGATTTGGAGCATCGTGTTGATACTCACATACGTCAGGATGAGCGCGGCGCCGGCTGCCGCAAGAATGAACGCCGCCACCCAGAACCATGGGGTGAATCCCACCATGACAAGCAACACACCCAGTATGCCGGCCGAACCGTAGACCAAACGATGTCGCGGGGCATGGCTGCCGAACCACGCCAGGAACAGCGCGCCCGCCAACGCGCCCACGCCCACGGACGCCACCAGCACTCCGTAACCTTCGGCGCCAACGTGGACCGCATCACGGGCGAACACCGGCAACATCACCACGAACGAACCGCCGAAAACGCTCATGATCCCGGTCATGACCATCAATCGGCGTGGGCTAGGCCGGCCCACCACAAAGCGCATGCCTTCACGGAACGCCGAGGCGGCGTTGACGTTGGCCGGCGCGAGAGCGCCCGGCGGGAACCTCATGAACAGCAGTGCGGCGAGAACGGCGAGAAAACTGACGGCGTTCACGACGAAGGTCGTCCCGATTCCCAC
>JAZFYL010000093.1:0-7084 GCA_036443495.1 Gemmatimonadales bacterium
GCGTCTGGGCCAATTCCCGGAACGCCTGGGCCGCGGGGCTGTCGGGCTCGGCGAGCACGACGGGTCTACCCGAGTCCGCGTGTTCGGCCAGCCCCGCCTGCAGCGGGATCTGCGCCAGCAACGCTACCCCGGTTTCCTCAGCCAGGCGCTGTCCACCGCCGGAGAGGAAGATCTCGGTGCGCTCGTGGCAGTGGGGGCAGACGAATCCGCTCATGTTCTCCACCACACCGAAAACCGGAACGTTGACCGTCTCGAACATCTTGACCCCTCGAAGGGCGTCTCCCACCGCCATTTCCTGAGGCGTCGTGACGACGATGGCGCCGCTCACCTGGATGCTTTGTACCAGGGACAGCTGCGCATCGCCGGTGCCCGGCGGCAGATCGATGATGAAGTAGTCCAACTCGCCCCAATTGACGTCATTGAGAAACTGCTGGACCACCTTCATGATGATTGGGCCCCTCCAAATGGCCGGAGCATCCCTCTCGACCAGGAACCCGAGTGACATCAATTTGACACCCGCGGCCTCGAGCGGCTGGATGCGCCCATCCACCACGGCCGGCTTCTCGAAGACGCCGAACATGCGCGGAACATTGGGGCCGTAGACGTCAGCATCCATCAGGCCAACGCGATGTCCCGCCTGGGCCAGCACCACGGCCAGGTTGGTGGAAACTGTCGATTTCCCCACTCCACCCTTGCCGGACGAAATGGCAACGACGTGCCCCATGTCGGGCATGGCAGACGGTGAGGGCGGCGGTGGAGGCGCACCGGCGGGTCGCGAAGCGGGTGTGGCACCGGCCGGCGCGGATCCGGCACCCGGATCCCGGACGTCGATCTGCACCTGGGTTACGCCGTCGACGGCCTTGATGGCTTGGCGCACCTGGCGGACCATGGTGGCTGGATCGTCACGGCCGAGCAAAAACGTCAATGTGACCTCCCCAGCATCCGACACTTTCAGATCGGGAATCATGCCGGCCGAGATCACATCGTTTTCCAACCGCGGATTCTGTATCGCTGCGAGCGCCGTGGTGATGGACGCTTCTATGTGTTGAGACACTTCCTACTCCTTCACCTGAGTCAATGATCTTCTCGGGGGTCTGAACTTGCCAGACGCCCAGCCGAGCGTCAACGGTCGAGCCCGTTCCGTAAATAATCCCGCGCGGCAACCAGCACTGCGGTCTGCACTTCAGCCAACGAGCCCTTGACCGAAAGGCCGGACGCCTTCTTGTGGCCCCCGCCGCCGAAGTGCTTGGCGAATTCCGCCACGTCGACGTCACCGATCGAGCGCAGCGAAACCTTCACTCGCCCTCGCTGAATCTCCCGGAACATCAACGCCATCCGAACCCCGGCGATGGACCGGGGGAACTCCACGACCCCGTCGAGATCATCGGCGGTGAGTCCATGACGCTCCAACGCGCCCGGCGGGACGGTGATCCAGGCCAGACCCAGCTCGGGTTCGACCACCAACGTCTGCAGTGCCTCACCAAACAATCGCGGCCTGCCTTCGGGCACGCTGGCGTACACTTCGCTGTAGATCTGCTCGGGATTCAGTCCGCGCTCCAGGAGATCCGCTCCAATACGGAGCGTTCTCGGGTGGGTGTTGCTGAAGCGGAAACCGCCGGTGTCGGTCATGATGGCGACATAAAGCGCCTTGGCCGTCAGCTCGTCGACCTCCCAGCCACAGGCAACCGCAATCTCGAAGACCAGCTCCCCGGTCGCGGCGGCGGTGGCGTCTACGTAGCGCGGGCCGGGCGGCAACGATCCTTCACTGACATGATGGTCGATGCAGGCGACCGGGACGCCACGATCCTTCACGACATCACCAAGCATGCCCAGGCGCCCCAGGTCGGCGATATCCAGTACCACGATCATGTCGGCCCGGCGGAGTTCTTTCACTGCCTCCTGCGACCGATCCACGCCGGGCAACTCGTCAAAAAGGAATCTGAGCCGGGCCGGAGTGGGCGAAGGGTTGGTGATGATGGCCTCAACGCCGCGCGCGCGCAGCAAGTGGAGCAGTCCGACCTCGCTCCCGAGCCCGTCCCCGTCTGGATTCACGTGGGTTGTCAGACAGACGCGCTGGCCCGATTTCAGCGATTCGGCCAATTCGAGTGCAGCCGTGCGCTTCTTGTCAGTCAGGGTGATAGGCATGTGAGGAAGATAATTCGGGAGTGCCCAGGAGATAGTGCGGAGTGTGGAGAGGCTGGGTTCAGTCTCCTACGTACCGCCCCCTCCGCACTGCTCACTTGCCTCACCTACTGTAGTTCGGCGCTTCCCTGGTGATCGTTACGTCGTGCGGGTGAGACTCCCGGAGTCCCGCGGAGGAAATGCGCACCATCTCGGTGTCTCGCTTGAGGCCGGCTATGTCGGCGACGCCGCAGTAGCCCATGCCACTCTTGAGTCCGCCAACCATCTGAAACAAGACATCGGCCACCGGCCCCTTGTAGGGCACGCGACCCTCGATACCCTCGGGCACGAGCTTGGCAGGGGAGATCCCGCCTTCCTGGAAGTACCGGTCGGCCGACCCCTCCTGCATGGCCGACATGCTGCCCATCCCACGGATCATTTTGAACCGCCGTCCTTCGGCCAGGATCGATTCGCCGGGGCTTTCCTCCGTGCCGGCCAACATCGCTCCCATCATGACGGTGTCCGCACCGGAAGCGATGGCCTTGACGGCATCCCCGGAGTATTTGATACCACCGTCGGCGATGACCGGAACGTCGCCGACGCTCGTGGCGGCATCCTGGATAGCGGTGATCTGCGGCATGCCGACACCGGTGACGACCCGGGTCGTACAGATACTGCCAGGCCCCACCCCTACCTTGACCGCATCCACACCACGCTCCACCAGTGCCGCTGCGCCGGCCGCCGTGGCGATGTTGCCCCCAACGAGCTGCACATCCGGGAATGCCTCCCGGACCATGCTGATGGTCCGCAACACGCCCTCACTGTGGCCGTGTGCGGAGTCAAGTACCAGCACATCCACACCGGCGCCCACCAAGGCTCGAGCCCTGTCCATCGTCTCGGGCGTCGCGCCCAGCGCCGCCGCCACCAGAAGCCGTCCATGTCCGTCCTTCGCGGCGTTGGGGAACTGGCGGCGCTTGAAGATGTCCTTGACCGTGATGAGGCCCTTCAACACGCCCTCCTCATCCACCACCGGCAGCTTCTCGATGCGGTGCTGCGCCAGCACGCGTTCCGCCTCGTCGAGGCCCGTCCCCATCGGCGCCGTGACCAGATTGTCTTTGGTCATGGTTTCCGAAATCGGCTGATCCATATTCCGTTCGAATTGCAGATCGCGGTTGGTGAGAATCCCGACCAACCGGCCTTGGCCGTCGACGATGGGAACACCGGAGATCTTGAAACGGGCCATCAGCGATGCGGCTTCGCGGAGCGTCCGATCCGGGCCGAGCGTGATCGGGTTGAGGATCATGCCGCTTTCGCTTCGTTTGACCCGATCGACCTCGGCCGCCTGCCGGTCGATGGTCATGTTCTTGTGAAGGACGCCGATGCCCCCGTTACGAGCCATGGCGATCGCCATTTCCGCCTCGGTGACCGTATCCATGGCAGCCGACACGAGGGGAAGATTGAGGCTGATCCCACGGGTGAATCGCGTACGGGTCGACACGTCTCGTGGATGGACCTCGGAGTGCCCCGGCACCAACAAGACGTCGTCGAAGGTCAGCGCCGCGTTCTCTCGGATTCGACTCATGCTCGTACGTTCGCTCCCAGATGCAAAACGACCCCCCGAACCTCTCCCTGCACAGGCGGAAATCGGTGGGCCGAAAGAAATCTCATGCTTCCATCATGAACGATAGGCCACCGCTCATGACGACGCAACCTCCCTGCTAGCCCGAAGAATCGGCCTCTGAAGCCCCGGCGTCGGGACGCGTGGGAGGCGGCGGACGCCGGCTCTCATCGGGGGTCCCGGACAGGGCCCCGGTCGCATCTTCCGCCGCCCGAACCGCCTCGTCGACCACGACCTGCCCTGCCGCCGCCAACCCCTTCATGACCTTGCCGGCGCTATCCATGAGTCCCATGGTCCCGGAAATGGCCTGAATCGGCAGCTTGCCGGCCCGCATGGTATCCTCGACCGTCTCGGTGATCTTGGCGAAGATGCCGGAGGGATTCGAGCGGGCGGAATACTTGCTGTCGAGAAACTCGATATAGTCCAGGATCTGATAGCCCCGCTCATCATCGAGGTCTTCCAGGTTCCTCAGGATGCGCTGTTTGAGAAGGTCGTTCATGGCCACTCCCCCTCCGAGGCCTTGTACCTCGGGACACATGTTTACTACTGAAACTGGACCCTAAAGGTGGCGATCTCCGTGGGGATTTCAACCACCGGTTTTCAGGATGGCCAGGAGCTGGACCACGGGATGGGGGAGATACCTGGTCCTGGGCGCCAGAATCCGAACCCTGATGGTGAGGTCTTCCAGGGGCTGTAGGGCACGCACCCGCTCCAACTGGGCCTCGTCGATCACCACGTAGACGAACCCGGTTTCGGGGGCGGGTCCCCGCGTGAGCAAGTAGCGCTGCCCCAGGGGAATCTCGGGCCTGAGCTCGTCGGCGGTCTGGATCGCCACGAACTGGACCTGCCAGTCGAGGTCGGTGCCCACGTAGCGGTCTGGGTTGGCCCGCACCTCGGCCGCTGTAACCCCCAGGGTCGCAACCCCGGCAGACGAGCGAAGAGAATCTCGGTGTACCCACCCCTCGACTCGGACCCTGACCCAGTCCCCCGATTGGGCCAGGGCCTCGACCGCTGCGTCCGGGGCCAGAGTCCCTAGCCGGTCCCCTCCAGGCTGGACCATCAAGCCAGTCTCGGCAATGGCCTCCAGGAAGGTGGTGTCCGGCTCCGCGGCCTCTGTGGAGGTCGCCACAACCGTGGATGCCTGAGGGAACGTCCGGGTCGGCACCCAGCCGGACCGCCGGACGCGCGTCCATCCGCCACGAGTCGCCAGGCGCTCCAGCAAGGCTCCCTGACCCAAGCGGGCAATCACGGTCCCGTTGGGCTCCACCCGGAGATTCTCGGTGGGGGAGACACGCACCGAGATATCGAATCCCTCACGGCGGTCCGACCGAGTCGAGGAGGTGAAGATCCAGCCTTCCACCGTGATGTGACGCCACGAGCCACTGACGGAGTCCGCCGTGACCTCGGCGCCGGTCAGGACGGTGCCAAGCTGGATGCCGCTGGGGCTTTTCTGGAAGGGGCCGGCCCGGGTGGCCGTGACCGTTTCCTGGGCCGAAACGCTCGAAACGGCGCCCATAACGAGCGCGAGGAGCAAGGCTGGTAGCCGAGCGGGGGCGGGACTAGATTGCGGCGCGTCCGTCACAATGTGGGATAGTAGGAACCCCGGAGATCCATGTCAAACGGGCATCATCCACGTTCAGACCAAGTCGTGCTCATCATCCTCGATGGATGGGGCTATAGCCCCCATCGCGAGGGAAACGCGATCGAAATGGCCAGGACCCCGACTTGGCACCGGTTGTGGGAGGGTGGGGCCCGCACTCTTCTCGAGGCCAGCGGCCCTGCGGTAGGATTACCCGAAGGTCAGATGGGGAACAGTGAAGTCGGTAATCTGAATCTGGGTGCGGGCCGGGTGTTCCCACAGGACATCGTCCGTATCGACCAGGCCATCGCGTCGGGGGCATTTTTCGAGAACCAGGCGCTCGTGGGGTTGTGCCGGGGTATTCGCGAGCGCGGCGGCACGTTGCACATCATCGGCTTGCTGGGGGTTGGCGGTGTCCACGCGATCGATCGCCATATGATTGCCTGCGTAGAAATGGGCGTCCGGGAGGAGGTCCCTGCCATCGCGGTTCACGGGTTCCTGGACGGCCGTGACTCCCCACCGACATCCGGGGAAGAGGTGGTCCGCATATTCGAAGCAGACCTGGCCCGAGTGGCGCGGGGTCGGGCGCAAATCGCCACGCTCACGGGCCGCTACTACGCCATGGACCGCGACCGACGCTGGGACCGAACCCGGCGGGCATACGACGTGATGGTGGACGGCGTCGGGGTTCATGAAACCGACCCGGTCGCGGGGGTGCAGCACGCATACGAACGCGGCGAGACGGACGAGTTCATCCGGCCCATCGTCATCACGGATGCCGAGGACAGGCCTCGCGCCACGATTCGGAACGAGGACGGCGTCCTCTGCTTCAATTTTCGCAGCGACCGAATGCGGCAAATCGTTCGTGCGCTTGCGATCAACGGATTCGACGGTTTCCCGACGCCGGACCGGCCGCGCGTATCCGTGGCCACCATGACCGAGTACGATCAGACGTTCCCCATCCCGCAAGCATTTCCACCGCACACCATGGCACGCATCGTGGGGGAGATGCTGGCCGACTACGGCCGCACCCAGTTGCGGACCGCCGAGACGGAGAAGTACGCGCACGTGACGTACTTCTTCAACGGTGGGCACGAGCCCCCCATGGCTAACGAGGAACGATGTTTGGTCCCGTCGCGAAAGGACGTGGCGACTTATGATTTGGCGCCCGAGATGAGTGCGGTCGGCATCACCGATGTCCTGTGCCAGGCCATCGAAGCCCGCGACCATGATTTCATTCTATGCAACTACGCCAATGCCGACATGGTCGGGCACACCGGGGTGCAGTCCGCCATCATCGAGGCGGTGGAAACCGTGGACCGGTGCCTGGCACGCGCACTGGGGAGTGCAGAAGCTACGGGCGCGAGCGTTCTCATCACGGCGGACCACGGTAACTGTGAGGTCATGGTCGACCCGGTGACCGGCGGTCCACATACAGCCCACACCGCCAATCCTGTCCCGTTGGTGGCCCTCCGCGCCGGCGCGGACCAGCTCAGAACCGGCGGGGCACTATGTGATGTCGGGCCCACGGTCTTGCAACTGCTTGGCATCGAACCGCCGCCGGAGATGACCGGCCGCGACTTACGGGAGACATAGGCGTACATGCAACGTGTGTTCATGATCGGATTCTTCCTGGCTGCTTTCGTCTCTAAGGCCGGCGGCCAGGTTGGCTACGAGCCCGGAAAATCCCCCTATCGGGAAATCGAAAAGGGGAAGGCGATCTCCGCGGTGGTGGGCTATTTCGGAGGTAGCGGTGGGTCGCTGGG
>JAZFYL010000094.1:0-2651 GCA_036443495.1 Gemmatimonadales bacterium
GGCGCTCCAGCGTCCCTCTCTATGTGGGGGGCAGGCAGGTGGGCTATGCCACTAGCGGGTGCTGGTCGCCGGTAGTGAAAAAGTACATCGCGCTGGCGCATGTCGAGGCCCGTTTCGCCGCTCCAGGTACTGTCGTCGAAATGGAGGTCACCGTGGAGCACCACCGCAGACGCACGGCGGCCACCGTGGCGAAGACGCCGTTCTTTGATCCAGAAAGGAAAAGGCGCTGAGGGCTGTGAGCTGTGGGCAATGAGCCGATGTGCTCGTTGTCCCCGCCCATAGCCCATAGCCCATAGCCCATGGCCCAATACGACGCCATCATCATCGGCGGTGGCCACAATGGCCTAGTCACTGCGGCCTACCTCGGCCGGGCGGGGAAGCGGGTGCTGGTACTCGAGCGACGGCACCTCGTGGGCGGAGCCGTGGTCACCGAAGAAGTCTACCCCGGATTCAAGTTCTCGGTGTTCTCATACGTGGTGAGCCTGCTCCGGCCCCAGATTATCCGCGAGCTCGATCTCGCCAGTCACGGCCTTCAGATTCTTCCGCTAGAGAGCACGCTGACGCCGTTGCCGAACGGTGATCACTTCATGGCCTGGGGCGACCACGACCGCGCCCGGCAGGAAATCCAGCGCCACGCCCCGCGTGACGTCGAGGCCTACGATGAATTCGGCCGGCAGATGCACCATATGGCCATGGCGGTGCGGCCCATCCTCGACATGATCCCGCCGGATCCCACGTCGCTCAGTCCCGGCGATCTCGGATCGCTCCTCCGCCTGGGGAAACATTTTCACGATCTGGGCCCCGAGCGGTTCCACACGCTCCATCGGCTCATGACGATGAGTTCGGCCGATTTCCTAGAGGACTGGTTCGAGTGCGAACCGCTCAAAGCCACCAAGGCGGCAAGCGGCATCATCGGCACGTTTCTGGGACCGCGTTCCCCCGGAACGGCGTATGTCCTGTTGCACCACTACATGGGTGACATCGACGGGGCATTCCGCGCCTGGGGGTTTGCCCGTGGGGGGACCGGGGCGATCAGCGAGGCGATCGCCGGGGCTGCCCGCGCAGCCGGCGTCGAAATTCGTACCGAGGCCGCCGTGGAACGGGTCATGGTCGAGCGCGGCAAGGCGGTTGGCGTCGCGCTGGAAGACGGCACTGAGATCCGGGCCAGCAGGGTGGTGTCGGCGCTCGATCCGCAACGCACGTTCCTCCAACTTCTCGACCAGTCGCTGCTGCCGGACGACCTGGTCGACGGACTCCGCCGGTACCGATACCGCGGCTCATCGGGCAAGGTCAATCTGGCACTCAGCGAGTTGCCCAACTTTACCTGTATGCCTGGGCGGGGGCCTCACCTGGCCGGGGCAGTTTCCATCAGTCCCAGCATCGACTACCTGGAGCGGGCCTACGACGACGCCAAGTACGGCGAATTCTCGCGCCGGCCCTACATGGACTGCATCATCCCATCTATGATCGACCCGGGCATGGCCCCGCCCGGGCAACATGTGATGTCGATCTTCGTGCAGTATGCCCCCTACCATCTCAACGGGGGCTGGACCGACGCGAAACGTGAGGCATTCGGGGACACCGTCATCGACACGCTCGCCGAGTACGCCCCCAACCTGAAATCGGCCATCCTCCATCGGCAGGTCATCACGCCCAAGGACATCGAGTCCATCGCCGGGCTCACCGAGGGCAACATCTTCCACGGAGAATTGGCGCTGAACCAGTTGTTCTTCTTGCGGCCGGCGGCGCAGTGGGCCAAGTATCGCACGCCCGTGAAGCGCTACTACCAATGTGGAGCGGGCACCCATCCCGGTGGTGGTATCATGGGCGCGTCGGGCCGGCTCGCGGCCTTCGAGATCCTGGCCGACTGGCGGGGACGGTCATGACCAGGCGCTACGACGTCATCGTGCTCGGCAGTGGGGTCGAATCGCTGGTTGCGGCCGGGTACCTGGGCAAGGCGGGGATGGACGTGGTCGTGGTGGATGGATCCAAGACCGTGGGCGGGACCCTGATCACCACAGAAGCCGTCCCGGGTTTTCGTTTCGATTCCTGCCTCGACTCGCCAGGCTATGTGTCGCCCGAGGTCGTGGCCGACCTGGCGCTGGCACATCACGGATTGCGCTACTCGGCCGGGGAGCCGTTGATGGTTGCGCCGAGGCCCGGGGGACGGGCACTGAGGGTCTCAGGCAACGCGCGCGCGACGGCCGAGTCGCTGCGACCGGTGTCGGCCAGTGATGCCGAGCAATGGGAAGCATTTTCGAAGCGCATCATCCGGTTCGCCGCGGTGCTGCAGGACGTGTACCGCAGACTGCCCCCGCGGCCAGGGGAAGCCCACGTCGGGGACCTGATGACGCTTCTCCGTATCGCGGTTCGGGCCCGACGGTTGGGTCGGGTGGAGCTGATGGATTTCCTGCGGACGGCCCCCATGCCGGTGGCCGACCTCCTCGACGACTGGTTCGAAGACGATCTTCTCAAGGGAGCCCTCGGTGTGGTGGCGGTTAGACACCTTGCACTTGGCCCCAACAGTGCGGGCACGGCCTTCGGCTTGCTGCATCAGCTGGTTGGCGCCACAGCGGTCCCCCGTGGCCGACCGATCATTGCCGGTGGGGTGGGCCACCTCGCGTGGGCACTCGAGGTCTCCGCCAGGGAAC
>JAZFYL010000095.1:0-4572 GCA_036443495.1 Gemmatimonadales bacterium
TTCATGGCCAAGCGCCCCGCTGATTTCACCTGATGCCTGATATCACTGCCGTCCGGGCGTTTCTCGATCAGCGCCATGTCGACATGGCCGCGGAACTGGACACCTTTTGCGACGAGGTGATCGCCGCCATGCCCGAGCCGCTGGATGATGACGCCGGCCGGGCCCAGGCGCGCGAACTGGCCTCTCTCCTGGGGAGTGCGGGGTGGTACGAACCCATCCGGCGTATGGATCTGCGCGGGTGCTGTCTGGTTCGCGAAGGGCTGGGCTGGGGTTCGTCGCTGGCGGATGCCGTGTTCGCGCTGCAGGCGCTGGGCACGGTGCCGATTCTGCTGGCCGGCAGTGAGGTGCATCAGGCTTGGGCTGACGCGGCCCTCGACGGAACCCAGATCGCCGCCTTCGCCATGACCGAGTCGGAGGCGGGTTCCGATGTCGCGGCCATGACCACCAAGGCCGTGCGGGACGGCGACGACTATCTGCTCACGGGGACCAAGACCCTCATTTCCAATGCGGGCATCGCCGATTTCTATACCGTGTTCGCTTCCACCGACCCCGAGCGAGGCAGCAAAGGAATCTCCTGCTTCATCGTGCCTGCCGACACGCCGGGATTCGAATTCGTCAGGCCGCTGGTGATGAGCGCGCCCCATCCGCTGGGCGACATCGCCTTCCGCGAGTGCCGGATCCCGGCGGCAAACCTTATTGGGGCGGAGGGTGAGGGGTTCAAGCTCGGGTTGCGTACCCTGGATTTGCTGCGGGGCACCGTTGGCGCGGCCGCCTGCGGCATGGCCGCCCGGGCGCTGGACGAATCACTGAGCTACGCCACGGCCAGGCGTCAGTTCGGCCAACCGCTCGCGGAGTTCCAACTGATCCAGGAGAAGCTCGCCCGGATGGCCACCGACCTCACGGCGGCCCGGCTGCTGGTGTACCGATCGGCGTGGGAGAAGGACGGTGGCGCCGAACGGGTCACGCTCGAAGCGGCCATGGCCAAAGCGTTCGCGACCGAGGCCGCCCAACGGATCGTCGATGACGCGGTACAGATTCACGGTGGCCGTGGGGTGCTGCGCGACAGCGTCGTAGATCGGCTGTACCGTTCGTGTCGCGCGCTCCGGATCTACGAGGGTACCACGGAAGTGCAGCATCTCGTGATCGCAGGCCAGCTGCTCAAATCCCATCGGCCGCCCGAGTGAACAGCGGCTCGCTGCCGGTGATGTGGCCCGCCTCCTTGACCGGGGCGTGAGGGTTCCATGTGGCATCCCCCCAATCCCGTCAAACATGTCATCCCCGAGGCCCGATGGCCGACGGACACCGAAGCCGCCCGGAGCCGATGGTTCGAGCCGATTGCACTGGGGCCTCTCACGTTGTCCGAGCGGACCTGGGTCCCGGCGATGGTCCCCTGGAGAGCCTCCAATCAGGGGTACGTAACCGAGGAGGTCCTGGAGTGGTATCGGCGGTTCGCTCGAGGCCGTCCCGGCGCGATCGTGGTCGAAGCCACCGGGGTGCGGGACGTGGCCAGCGGCCCGCTGCTAAGGATTGGCGACGACCGGTTCTTGCCCGGACTGCGTCGGTTGGTCGGGGTCGTTCGGGAGGCGAGTGAGGGTTACACCCGACTGTTCATTCAGCTGATCGATTTTCAAGTCATCCGTCGCCGACCGCCGCCAGAGAAATACTTCGCCCAGTACCTGGAGGTGACGGACCGGCACCGCCGGTTGCTCGGCGGGAACGATCGCGACATTCGTGAGCGCTTGTCCGGCATGCGCGAGGACGAACTCGACGAAATTCTCACCGAGCGTGAGCTGGAGGCGCTGGAAATCGGGTATCGGGAACGGGTCACCGACCTCCATCTCCCGCACGTTCGGGTGCTGCCCGAGGTGCTGCCGGGGATCTTTGCCTCGGCGGCGGGGCGGGCCCGCCAGGCCGGGTTCGACGGCGTGGAATTGCACTACGCTCACGCCTACACCATGGCGTCCTTCTTGTCGGCGCTGAACGACCGTGCCGATGGATACGGTGGCTCCCCGGCCCACCGGGTCCGCCTGCCGCTCGAGGTCTACCACGCGGTGCGCCAGGAAGTCGGCAGTGACTGGGTCGTCGGCTGCCGATTTCTCAGTGACGAGTGTATTCGCGGAGGCAGTACGGTGGCCGACACCGGCTACTATGCAGCGGAGTTCGCCCTAGCCGGCATGGACTTTCTGTCGCTGTCCCGGGGGGGGAAGTTCGAGGACGCCAAGCAACCTCGCGTGGGGTGGTCGGCGTATCCCTATACCGGGCCCAGCGGCTATGAGTGCATGCCGACGGTGCGATCCGACGAACAGGGCCCGTTCGGGAGGAATGTCGCAGCGACGGCGGCAGTTCGTCGGCGGGTCCGACAAGCCGGGGCAGAGACGCCCGTCGTCGTGTGTGGCGGCATTTCCACCTTCGAACAAGCCGAGGCGATCATCGCCGGCGGGCAGGCTGATATCGTCGCCTCCGCCCGGCAGACCCTGGCCGACCCCGACTGGTTTCTGAAGGTTCGTTCAGGCTACGGCCAGGACGTGCGGCGTTGCGTTTTCACCAACTACTGTGAAGGCTTGGACCAGGTGCACAAGCAGGTTACCTGTAAGTTGTGGGATCGCGAAGGTGTCGGGGACGCGGCAGTGCCGTTGGCCGCGGACGGCCGGCGCCGCCTGACGGCTCCCGAATGGCCGGGCCGGGCCGCAACACGGGAGTTCGAAACTTCATGAGAATAGTGAGTATCGGTGCCGGCCCTGCGGGATTGTACTTCTCCATCCTGATGAAGAAGGCGGATCCAAGCCATGAGGTGGTGGTGTACGAGCGGAACCGGCTGGAGGACACCTTCGGATTCGGCGTGGTCTTTTCGGACGCCACCGGCAGCAATCTGGAGACGGCGGATCCCGAGACTTTCCGGGCCATGCAACGCCACTTCGCCTGTTGGGACGACATAGACATCCATTATCGCGGTGAGGTCATCACCTCGACGGGGCACGCCTTCTCCGGCATGTCCCGGTGGACCCTTCTCGAGATCCTTTCCGGCCGCTGCCGGGACCTCGGGGTCGAACTCCATTTCGAAACGGAGATTACCGACCTCGCCACCGTCGGCGAGGCGGACCTCATTCTGGCGGCAGACGGGTTCAACAGCTTCATCCGATCCGAGTACGCCGAGTTCTTTCAGCCCACCATGACCTTTCGGCCCAATCGGTTCGTGTGGCTGGGCACCACGCGCCCCTTTCCCGCGTTCACGTTCTACTTCAAGGAAAACGCGCACGGTCTGTGGCGGGTGCACGCGTACCAATACGAGCCGGGGAACTCCACCTTCATCGTCGAGGCGACCGAAGCGACCTGGCGGGCTTCCGGATTGTCCGAGGAGGACGAGGACGCCACCGTGGCGTACTGTGAGGCGTTGTTTGCCAAGGAGTTGGACGGGCATCGGCTGCTCAAGAACAAATCCGTCTGGCGCCGGTTTCCCAATATCAGTAACGCCCGTTGGCATCACGAGAACATCGTTCTGATGGGCGACGCTGCCCACACCGCCCATTTTTCGGTGGGCTCGGGCAGCAAGCTTGCCATGGAAGACGGCATCGCGCTGGCCGAGGCATTGGGAAACGCGCCGGATATCCCGACGGCATTGACTTCCTACGAGGCCGCTCGCCGTCCGGAGGTTGAAAGCCTTCAGCGCGCCGCCCAGGTCAGCCTGGAATGGTTCGAGAACGCCGAGCGATACATGGACCTCGAACCCGCCCAGTTCGCCTTCAACCTGTTGTCTCGGAGCCTCCGGGTCAGTCACGACAACCTCAAGGCCCGCGATCCCGCCTTCGTGTCCCGGGTCGATCGCTGGTTCGCTCAGAAGGCGGCTGGACAGAGCGGCCGGACCGTCTCCTGCGACCCTCCGCCGCCACCGCTGTTCACGCCGTTCCGGTTGCGCGAGTTGGTATTGCCCAATCGGGTGGTCGTTTCGCCGATGTGTCAGTACTCGGCGGAGGACGGGACGCCCAACGATTGGCACCTGGTGCATCTGGGATCCAGAGCCGTTGGTGGGGCGGGTCTGGTCATGGCCGAAATGACCGACGTGTCACCGGACGCCAGGATCTCACCGGGGTGCACCGGGATGTACAACGACGAGCACGTGGCCGCCTGGCGACGCATCGTCGACTTCGTGCATGACAACAGTGACGCGGCGATCGGCATTCAGCTTGGGCACGCTGGGCGGAAGGGCTCCACCAAGGTGATGTGGGAGGGCATGGACGAGCCGCTGGAGGAGGGCAATTGGCCTGTGATCGCTGCTTCTCCCGTTCCCTGGGAGGAGGCCAATCAGATCCCCAGGGAGATGACGCGGGCGGACATGGATCGGGTACGAGCCGATTTCGTCCAGGCGGCGCAGCGTGCCGACGCTGCCGGGTTCGATCTCCTGGAAATTCACTTTGCCCACGGCTACCTGTTGGCTTCGTTCCTCTCTCCGCTCACCAACCTGCGCACCGACGAGTACGGCGGGCCGGTCGAGGCACGCATGCGGTTCCCGCTGGAAGTGTTCGATGCGGTCCGAGCGGTGTGGCCGGCCGAGAAGCCGATGTCGGTTAGAATCTC
>JAZFYL010000096.1:0-4674 GCA_036443495.1 Gemmatimonadales bacterium
GGAGGACGCGGGCGTACCTACGTCTCCTTCTTGAACGGCCACCAGTTCCGGCGAGCCTTGGGCACCTTCATCTCGGCCGTCTGCTGGATCGGCGGGAAATCGCCGCTGGACAGGAGTTCCGCGTCCAGCACCGCCAGCATCTCGGTGGCCGACTGCCAGCGACGCTCGGGCTCCTTCCGGAGGCTCTTCATTACCAGTTTGGCGAGATTCGGCGAGACCTCTTGGCGCCGGAGCCGCACGTCCTTGGGTTCCTCGGTGACCTGGGCCGCCAGGATCGACTGGGGCGAGGGTCCCGCAAAGGGCGGTTCGCCGGTCAACATCTCGTAGGCCAGGATCCCGACCGCATACAGATCGGCACGATGGTCGATCTCCGGGTCGGCCATCGCCTGTTCGGGCGCCATGTACATCGGCGTCCCCAGCACCACGCCGGCAGTCGTGGCGTTCCCCCCGCTGCTTGCGGCGCTAATCGCCTTGGCCACACCAAAATCCATGACCACCGCTCGCCGGCCTATCAGCATGATGTTGTCGGGCTTGATGTCACGATGGACCACGTCCTGTTTGTGGGCGTGCTCCAATGCCTCGAGCACATCGCGCAGCAGGCTCGCCACCTCCGCCACCGGCAGCGGCCCGACACCCTCGAGCCGGTCGCGCAGGGATTCGCCGTCCACGAACGGCATGGCGTAGAAGAGAAACCCGCCCGCCTCACCCGAATCGTAGAGCGGCAGGATCTGGGGATGGGTGAGCTGGGCCGATATCCTGATTTCCTTCAGGAATCGGTCGTGCCCTACCGACGCCGCGACGCCGCGCCGGACGACCTTGAGGGCGACCGGCCGGTCGTGTTTCAGGTCCCGAGCCAGGTACACGGTCGCCATGCCACCACGGCCAAGTTTGTGCTCGAGGAGGTAGCGGTCTTTGAGAGCTAGTTCCAGCTTGTCGAGCGTGTCGGCCATGGAAGTTGGGGGAGGGTTCGACTAACAATAGGCCCGCCGGGGGTGGAAGGCTAGGCGGCCTGCCCCCGCCGCCCTCGCTTCTAGAACGCCCGATAGCTCGGTGGCTTCATGCCATTCAAGCGGAAGTACGGTACGATCTGTCCGCGGGTCCAGTAGCCGTGCTCCAGCGACTGGAGATAGGCCCGCCAGACGGGCATCGTTTGACCGAACAGTTCCGTATCGGCCAGGAACTGTTCCGCCGGCAGGGCTTGCAAGCCTTCGATTACCCAATCGTAGGCCTGGTTCAGAGCTTCGACCAGAGCCTCCTTGTCATTCAGGTATGCCGCGGTGTCACGCGGGGGGCGCTCCACCCCCAGCGCCATCGACGCAAACAGCGTGTTCCCCATCCCACCGTGCGCCACCTGGTCGCTGAAATTCCGAACGCCTTCGGTCGGGGCCCATCGCAGGGCCGAATCCGGAATGGCCCGGGCAAACTCCACGTCCATCATCCGGCCCATCTCGAAGCCGTGGATGAGCATGGCCCTGATATCTTCCACGTCAATCGAGGGGCTACTCTGCCCGACCGCTACCCTAGGCGCGCCGGCTATGATGAGAATCCCCAGCGCGATCATCTTCAAGTGCTTCATCACTAGTATCTCCTTTTCTCTCTCGCCGGTCGGCTGCCGGCAATCAGCCGATTTCTGGTTTCTGAAGTCACCCCACCGGGACAAGCCGGACTTCATCCGTTTGGAACAGCGGAATCAGGACGACGTTGCGTGTGGCGTCATAGCCGATGTCCGCCGGGGACAAGACTTCGGTGATCACCGCTTGGAACGGTCCCGCGACCGGGCCACGATAGATCGTCTGCCCACCCCAACTGGATATCAGCAAGTCTTCCCCAACCACGACGACGCCGTCCAGGCCTCCAGCGACGGCAACCACATCGACCTTGCCGTCGGCCGAGATCCGGTACAACTCGCCCGACCCGAAGGTGACGACCCACACCTCGCCGTCGATCTCGACGACACCGTTGGCGCCGCCGAGCCCCGGATCGGTTGCCAGCGTGTGGACGTCGCCGTTCGGGGCGATGTGATACACCGCGCCGGTGCCCGAGGGCTCAAACCCCTCGGCGCCCATGCGGATACCGGTGTCCGTCACGTAAATGCCTCCGTCCGATGCCGGTGCCAGGTCGTTGAGGAAGCCCGCGCCCTCAATGGAGATCTCGCCCCGGGCCTCGCCCGTTTGCCGATCGAACATGCGAACCACCGAGATGTCGGCCACGAACAGGACTTCACCCACGACCGCCATCCCTTTGGGAGCGTGGAGGGTGATCCCGTCGGCTTCGCCATCGATCCACTTGAGCGCCAGCACCTCACCGTCGGGCGACAGGCGTGAGATGAAACCGTTGCCGTCCTCTTCGAGCGGCTGCCCGTTGATGTTGGAGACGAGGTAGACGTCGGCGGCTGGATCGTGCAGCACCGATTCCGGGGTGGCGAAACCGACGTCCGCGACGACCGTGGTCCCCGCGCTGACAGCGGAAGCAGGGGCATCCTCCTGTTCGGCGCTGTCGCCCGATTGACCGCAGGCCGCCAGCAGGGCGGACATTGCGACGGCTGCGACCAACCTGACCTTGGTACAGACGAATCGGCGGTTCATTATGACTCCATTTCGGGGCTATCTGTAGGGACAGTGGCAATGAGCTGTGGGTTGTCGGCCGGCAGGCGGCACCATGCAGCTTACCCTCCATCGTAGCCACCGGCAACTGATGATGCAACCAAGGCATAATGGGGCATCTCAGATACGAATCCATCTCCAATCCGATCAGCGGTGACCGACGTAGCAAGGGTACAACGGCCGGGCGTGTTCTTCTAGGATCGCCGTCCGCGATCCACCCGGGCAATCACGATCAATGAACCCTGGAGATGATCTCATGTATCGACCCTTGTTCCCTACCCGCTACTTAAGACTCGCGGGGGCCGTTGTGCTGACCGCGACCGCGGTGGCGGCGACCGTCCCATGGGCCACCGCCGCCGACCATCGGGACAGCGCGGCGCTCACCGCGAGCCCGGCCCAAGACATCGCGGACGTCTACGTGTTCGAAAGCCCGGAGAACCCCGCCAACACGGTGTTCGCTCTCACCGTCGCCGGCTTGATCCCACCCGCCGAGGCCAGCACCACATTCTTCGATCCCGAAGTGCTGTACCAGTGGAAGATCGATACCTCCGGCGACGCGGTGGAAGACCTCGTCATCCAGGCCTACGCCACGGGGACGGGCGCCGACCAGGTCATGCACTTCCACGGTCCCGCGGCACCCGGGACGACGGGACCGCTGAACCGCATCCTCGACACGCCTGAGATTGCCGCTGTCCGTGTGAGCACCAGTGGTACCCCGATCATTGCTTCGTCCCAGGGTGTACGGGTATTCGCCGGCGTCCGGGACGACCCGTTCTTCTTCGACCTCGGCGCCTTCAACGAGATCATCGCCGGCCGGGCCACCAGCTTCAACAACCCCGGCACTGACGCGTTCGCCGGGACGAACGTACTGGCATTGGTCATCGAGGTGCCCACCAGCTCGCTCGGCTCAAACGCGCAGCTCGGCGTGTGGGCCACGACCAACCGCGGCACGTAACCGTCTACCACCAGATCTGAGGAAAACAATCATGCGTATTCTATCGCTTCGCCGTTCGGCGCTCCGGGCAGCCGTCCTGGCCGCCCTCGTGGCGGGCTGCAGCGACACCACCGGTCCGGACACCATGGGGGATCGATCGCCGCTCGAGAATCGTGACGCGATGCAAGTCGAACGATTCGGACTGCCGGCCATCACCACGGTGTTCATCCCTTCGAACCAGGACGATGCCTACAACGCCGCCCAACCGGCGAACGACCGGGCCACCTACGGTGCAGTCGTCCAGGCCGGACTCCAGGCATTCGGTCACCCCGACCCAGTCGGGCTGTCCAACGCCTTGCTCCCGGACATTCAACCGTACAACACGGGGCAGCAGACTGGCTTCCTCAACGGCCGCCGCCTGCAGGACGACGTGATGACCGCCGAACTAGGGTTGATCTTCGGGATGAACGGGGCGCTGAATGACGACCATGTCGACGCCAACGACCGCGCGTTCCCCATGACGTTCCCCTACCTGGCGGCACCGTTCCTCCAATGAGAGCCTTACGCGTAGCGCCCGTCGTGGTCGCAGTCCTGCTCGGCGGCGCGCTCGCCTGGTGGTCCACGGCCTCGAGCCTACGGGATGG
The DNA here is from genome assembly GCA_036443495.1 of Gemmatimonadales bacterium. Lineage (GTDB taxonomy): Bacteria > Gemmatimonadota > Gemmatimonadetes > Gemmatimonadales > GWC2-71-9 > N074bin45. The sequence continues at coordinate 4,182 of JAZFYL010000096.1, forward strand.
GGGAGTTCCGTCGGCCGACATCAGCAGGGTGTCACACAGCATCGAGTTCTTCGAGGGTCGGTTGGCGGCCGACCCTCAGAACTATCTGGTGCTCCAGAAACTCATCGACCGATACGTGCACCGGTTCGCGTTGGCGGCCGACCTGATGGATGTCGCTCGTGCCGATGCGCTGGCCCGGGAACTGGTGAAACGCGGCCCCGACACCGTCACGGCGCTCAGCCGCCAAGCCACGATCCTCCTGATGCAGCATCGCTTCGCCGAAGCGTTCGTCGCGGCGTCCCACGCGGTGGCATACGACTCCACGGATCTCGACGCGTTGGGAGCCATGTACGATGCCGCACTGGCCGGGGGCAATTACGGGGCCGCCGAGTGGGCGCTCGAGCGGCTGCCGGGAAACGCCCTCGAGACTCTGGTACGCCGCGCCTACTGGGCTGAGGGGATGGGAGACGGGGCGACGGCATCTCGGTCCTTCGGACGTGTGTGTCGCCAGCTG
>JAZFYL010000097.1:0-13488 GCA_036443495.1 Gemmatimonadales bacterium
AAGCCTCCAGCCCCGACGCAATCATTTCGGTGGCCAGGTTCGTCGTATCGCGCTGCCACAATGGGAACACCGGGGTCATTTTGGCCTCGGCCATTCGTGCCACACGGTAGGCGCGGATGTCCTCCAGGAAGAGATCCCCGAAGACGATGTGAGTGACCCCATTGTCTTTGCAATCATCGAGAACCGCGGCCATGCGAGCTTCGTAGACCTCGTTCGTGCATGTGGCTGGCAAGGAGACGGTATGTAGGGGAAGGTTCACCCGTCGCACCTGCTCTGCCAACAGACTCTCTCGTACGCCGTGCATGGAGACTCGCTGGTAGGCGGTGGTAATCGTGGTCAGCAGTCCGACGACCTCGAGCTCGCCGTCGGTCAGCACTTGATGTAAAGCCCAAGCGCTATCCTTGCCGGTACTCCAGGATACGAGCGCACGTGGTTTGGTCATAGGCTTCTGCTGATGGAGGCGAGGGTCAGCAAAGCGGACCGATCAGACCCGGCGTGTTCTACCTACTCCGAGCCACACGCCACTATACTAACAGGCATTCTATGGAACACGGGATCGATCTTCTTCGCGATCTGGCGGTCGTGCTCATGGCCGCGGCGGTCATCGCGGTGCTGTTTCAGCGCCTGCGGCAACCGATTGTGCTCGGGTATCTCATCGCCGGTGTTCTCATCGGCCCCTACTTCGGGCTTCGGTTGGTCGAGGACTTAGATCGCATCCGGACGTTGGCCGAACTCGGTGTCATTCTGCTGATGTTCTCGCTGGGGCTCAAGTTCCAGTTGCACAAACTTGCTGCTCTGGCGACGACCGCCGGGGTCATCACGGTCATCGAAGTGGGTACCATGATGACCCTTGGGTATGTGGCGGGGCAACTCCTCGGGTGGACGACCCTGGAGAGTGTGTTTGCCGCCAGCATCGTCGCCATATCCAGTACCATGATCATCACCAAGCTCTTCGAGGAGCGGGACATTCGAGGACGGCTGGCGGACCGGGTATTCAGCATACTCGTGTTCGAAGATCTGATCGTGATCTTCCTCATCACTGTGCTGACCGCGGTGGCAACGGGCATCAACGTCTCCCCTCAGATGTTGGGACTGACGCTGGCCAAGCTGGTGGCCTTCCTGGGATTCTTCCTGATCGTCGGCCTGCTGACCGTGCCCCGGTTGCTCCGGCGAATTGGGCGACAGCGCCGGACCGAAACCCTGTTGCTCGTCAGTGTCGGCCTGTGCTTCGGATCGGCCGTCCTTGCCAGCGCCGTGGGCTTTTCGGTGGCCCTGGGTGCCTTCATCGCCGGCTCGCTCATTGCGGAATCAGGGGTTTCCCATCAAGTCGAGCGGCTGGTCCTCCCGATCCGTGATATGTTCGCCGCGATTTTCTTCGTATCGACCGGCATGCTGGTCGACCCGGCCCAGGTCATCGCCGCTTGGCCGGCGGTCCTCCTCTTGGTCATCGTGGTCATCGGCGGGAAGGTATTGGGCGTCACCATCGGGACCTTCCTCGCTGGATACGGGGTCCAGCCCGCGGTCCGAACCGGGATGTCCATGGCCCAGATCGGAGAGTTCTCCTACATCATCGCCGGCGTCGGGGTGCTCTACGGAGTCGTAGGTGATCATTTCTATCCGACCGCCATCGCGGTATCGGTCATCACCGCGTTCACCAGCCCCCTGTTCGTGTCCCGGAGAGACCGGGTGGCACACTGGATCGACCACATCCTGCCTCAAAGGATCAAGACGTTCGCCACTGTGTACGCGTCGTGGGTCGAATCACTCCAACAAGAGACGCCTTCCCCCCCCGGCAGGGCAGGTACCGGGATTGCCCGGCTGATGCGGGTAATACTGCTCGAAAGCGTGCTGTTGGTCATGTTCACCATCGGCTCAGCGGTCGGCATGGCCCCCATTCGTCAGTGGGTCACCGACACAACGGGGTTGCCGCGCATCCCCGTGGCCGTGGTCGCCCTTTCCCTGGTGGCCTTTTTCATTTTTCCGATCGTGCTCAGTATCGTGGGGTCCGCGAGGCGGCTGGGTTCTGCGCTGGCTCTGGCCGCGTTCCCTGTCGGGAAGGGCGGTCTCGACTACGGCCATGAACCACGGCGAGCTCTCCGGTTGACAGCCGAGATTGGCATCGTCCTGTTGGTGGGAACGCCCATCGTGGTCGTGACGCTTCCGTTCATTCCCTCCTATATCGGCCCGCTCGCTCTCATCGCCCTGGTGCTGCTCTTCGGCGTGGCGTTTTGGCGCTCCGTCGGCAGCCTGGAAGGGCACTATCTCGCCACCGGTGGGCTGATCACGGAGGCCCTGTTCCGGCAACGGGCGGGCAACGAGCCTACCGCCATCGAACGCGTTCGGGATTTGATGCCGGGGATTGGGGCACTGACGCCCATCACCCTGGTCGATGATAGCCCGGCTGTGGGAAAGACGCTGGCTGAACTCGATCTGCGTGGCCTGACGGGGGCGACCATAGTGGCGCTGTGCCGCGGGGAGGAACGGATTCAGTTCCCTTCGGGCGGGCACCAGCTCCATGCTGGAGATCTCATCGCTCTTACCGGGTCGGAGAGCGCCATTGCCGCCGCCACCAAACTGCTAGAGCACTAGCGTGTCGGCGGCCTGCCACAGGTACCAGGTCGCCACCGTCCGATACGGGCGCCACGGCTCGGCTTGCTCGAGAATGATACCCGGCGCCGGCATCGGTTCTCCCCCGAAAATCGTCCCGAACCCTTTACGAACGCCGAGGTCGTCGACCGGCATGACGTCCGGCCGTCCCAAACGGGAGATCAAGAACATCTCCGCCGTCCAGCGACCGATACCGCGGACCGCCACGAGGCGTTCGACGATCGCCTCGTCATCCATGGCCGCCAGCCGTCGGACGCTGGGGATTGTCCCGTCGAGTGTTTTTTGGGACAGATCACGAACGGCCGCGGTCTTGTTGCGGGAAAGACCGGCGCCACGTAGCCGGCCCTCGGAGGTGGCCAGGACTTCGGCCGGGGTGGGGAAGCGTTTCGGAGCGTAGAGGTCCAACACCCGGCCCAGAATGGTGGCGGCGGCCTTCCCGTTCAACTGTTGGAACACGATGGCTCGGAACAACGCAGGGAAAGGGCTCTTGCCGGTTTGAGGTTGGTACCTCACTGCGCCGAGTTTCTTGATCACCCCGCCCAATACCGGATCGGCCCGGTAGAGATGGCGCCGCCCCGCGGCGACGTCGAAAGGCCAACGCGACTCCCGCACGCGGCCCGTTTCGGCGACGGCCCGGCGTTCGATGGCGAGTAGCCGCCGTTTCGTGTTGGTGCCACCGACGGCAGAGAAGCCCCCCAGGGAGCCGTCCGCCGCCACCACCCGGTGGCATGGAACGACGAGCGGGAAGGGATTGCGCCGCATCGCCTGTCCCACGGCACGCGCCGCCCCCGGCGACCCGGCCATCGCCGCCAACGCGCCATACGACACGGTCCGTCCGGGCGGGATCTGCCGCGCGGCTCGATAGACTCGCTGGTGGAACGGCGCCAGGTGGTCCAAGTCGAGCGGGATGGTCGCAAGGTCGTCCATCGCGCCACCGAGATGCCCGGTCAGAGCCCTGGCGACCCGCTCGACGGACGCGGGGACCCGTGCGGAATCTGCGTCACGGACGCTTGCGTCCCGACCGTTCAGCAGGGTTATCCGGGTGAGCCTCCCCTCCTCCCAGTCCAGCCGGCACCCACCGATCGGTGTCGGGAAAATGTATCGCCCGGTTGTCTGCTGACGGCTCACCGCTGGTTCCCTCCGGCTGGGACCGGCAATATACAGGAGGCTAGTAATCCGGTCTCTTCAACTCACGCCCGACACCGCCGGTGTGCGGTGCGGAGCTTCATTAGAGGTTCCGTCGGTCGCGAGCAGCGGTGCGAGGTAGCGCCCGGTAATCGACGCTGGTTCCCGGGCGACGACCTCCGGCGGCCCCGTGGCGACGACGGTGCCTCCATTGGCACCTGCCTCGGGTCCCAGATCCACAATCCAATCGGCCCGCTTGATCAGGTCGAGGTTGTGTTCGATGACGACCACCGTGTGCCCTGCGTCCACCAGCCGGTCCAGTACGCCGAGCAGAACGCGAACATCGTCGAGGTGCAGGCCGGTAGTGGGCTCATCCAGGATGTAGAGTTTGGTGCCGGCCTTCTTGCCGGCTTGGATGAATTCTCTAGCGATCTTGAGTCGCTGGGCTTCGCCGCCGGAGAGGGTCGTGGCCGGCTGCCCCAACCGTAGATAGCCCAGGCCCACCTGCTGCAAGTGCCACAAGGCCGTGCCGAGACGCGGCTGATGTCGAAAGCGGCTGATCGCCTGGTCGACTGTCCACTGGAGCACGTCGTAAATGGACTGCCCCTTGATACGGACGTCGAGCACTTCCGGCTTGTAACGTGTGCCGCCACACAGTTCGCAAGGCACGAACACATCGGCCATGAATACCATCTCCACCCGCATGTGCCCTGCGCCCTCGCAGGTATCGCACCGACCACCCCGGAGGTTGAACGAGAAGGTCGCCGCCGTGTAGCCCCGCTCGCGAGCCAGCGGTTGCTGGGCGAACAGCTCTCGGATTTCGCTGAAGCCCTTCACGTAGGTGATCGGATTGGACCGTGGCGACCGGCCGATGGGCGACTGGTCGATCAGGACCGCCGCCTGGAGGCTCTCCCAACCGGAAATGGAATCCACCGTGCCGACGACTTCGCCCAGGTGCGCCTTGGCACCGTGCGATCCCGTGAGCTGGTTGGCCAGGTTCCGATACACGACATCGTGCAGCAGCGTGCTCTTGCCGGAGCCCGAGACGCCCGTGACCGCGGTCATGGTCCGGAGCGGAATGTCGATATCCACGCCCTGCAGATTGTGCAGCCGTGCGCCCCGGATGGAGAGCCAGGCGGGGCCCGCAGGGCGACGGACGCTGGGAACTGCAATCCGCTTGCGGCCCGCGAGGTAATCGCCTGTCAGGGTCTGGTAGACCCCGTCGGGCCGGCCGGCGTACACCACGGTGCCGCCGTGCTCGCCGGCGCCCGGACCGAGTTCGAGCATGAAATCGGAATGGCGAATCGCTGCCAGATCGTGCTCGACCACCACCACGGTGTTCCCGAAATCCCGCAGGCGCCTGAGCTGACCCAGGAGGCGGTCGATGTCACGGGCGTGGAGTCCTATGGAAGGCTCGTCGAGGACGTAGAGGGCGTCGACCAGTTGGGAACCCAGGGCATTGGCCAACGCGATCCGTTGCGCCTCTCCACCCGAGAGCGTACGTGTCTGGCGCTCGAGAGCCAGATAGCCCAGGCCCACCTCGCACAGGAACGTGAGACGCTCCCCCAGTTGCTGCATGATGAGTTGCGCTATGTGCCGCTGTTGGTCGGTCAGGGAGAGCGTCCGTATCCACCGCTCCAGCTGTTCGATGGGCCAGGCCGACACTTCGGCGATGGATCGATCGCCCACGCGAACGGTTCGCGCGTCCTCGTTGAGCCGTGTCCCGTCGCACGCCGGACACCGTTCGGCTAACTGGTACTGCCTCAGGAACACCCGCACGTACTGTTTGTACCGCTTGCGTTCCAGGCCACGCAGAAACGGAAAGATCCCTTGATAGCGGCCCTGCTTGCCGTGGAGCAGCGTGTGCCGTCCTTTGGCGGGAAGGCGCCGCCAGGGCCGGTCGATGTCCAGCTTGAGCTTCCGCGCCGTGTCGAGGAGGAGCCGCCGGCGGGCCCCGTACCGCGGCTTTGTCCAGGGATCGATCGCACCTTCCGCCAGCGATTGCTCCGGGTCCGGCACGATGAGGGACTCGTGGTACTCCAGAATGGCACCGAAGCCGTTACAGGCGCTGCAGGCGCCTTGCGGATTGTTGAAGGAAAAGAGCGCCGGTCGTAGGGTGGCCGCGGGAGTGTCACAAGCGCTGCAGGTGGGCCCTTCGGTGAACCGAAGGCGACCGCCCTCGTGGATCACCAGGGCCACCCCCTCGCCTTCCAGGAAGGCGAGCGCAACCGCTTCGGTAGTCCGAGCCTGCGCGTCGGGGCCCGGGGCCAGCCGGTCCACCACAACCAGTACCTCTTCGGCTTGGGCCAGGTCCATGCCGCGTGGCAGCGCGTCCAGGTGTGCCGCGGCGCCGTCGACGATCACCCGGACGAATCCCAAGGCCAACAGGTTCTCGGCGGCGGTCGCGTGATTGCCCCGTGCCGCGGATGGAAGCGGGAAGACGACCTGGAATTTGCCGGTCACCCCGGCTGCGGCCGCCGCGGCCGACTGCGGCGTGTCTTGGCGCACCAACTCACCGCAGGCTCGGCACCAGGTGGTCCCGATTCGGGCCCAGAGCAGTCTCAGGTAGTCATGAACTTCGGTGGCCGTACCCACGGTGGACCGATTCGAGACGGTGGGATTCCGCTGCTCGATGGCCACTGCCGGCGCCAACCCCTCCAGCACGTCCACCGGGGGCTTGGCCATCCGCTCCAGGAATTGTTTCGCGTAGGTCGACAGGGACTCGATATACCGGCGTTGGCCCTCGGCGTAAAGCGTATCGAACGCCAGACTGCTCTTGCCCGAGCCCGACGGGCCCGTGATGACGATCAGTTTTCTCCGCGGGAGGTCGACCGTGACGCCTTTGAGGTTGTTGAGGCGGGCGTTGACGATGCGGATGGAGTCCAGCGGCATGGAAGGAAGATAGCAGGGGCGCGGCCCTGCTACCTGGCCCCGGGCTAGTCGCTGGGGTAATTTTCAGCCCTCTATGGCCAAATCCAACATCCTGGCGCCAAAGCTGCTCATCCGCGGCTTCGAGGTCTTTGTCGCGATCTCGCTGGTGGGGTTCGGGTCGGTATTGATCTACACCGGCACCTGGCGGACGTTCCTCGGCTCTCTCGGGGACATCCACTGGCAATGGATTCTGGTCGGGATCGGCCTCGCCTCCATGGACTGGATCGGCGGCGGGCTGCGGCTCTGGGTCGTCGCCCGGCAGGTGACTCCCAATCCACCGCTCAAGGGCATGATTCTGGCCGGCGGGATGAGCGCCTGGGCGGCGTATCTGACGCCCCTGCAATCCGGCGCTGCCCCGATGATGATCTATACCATGAAGCGGTACGGGGTCCCCGTCCCGGTGGCGATGACCTCTACCCTGATGACGTTCATCGCCACGGTGGCGTTCTTCGCGATCGCCGGGCCGCTGGCGATCCTCGCCGGCGCCGGCCGGTCGCTGGGCGACAAGGGCGATGTACTGGGGTTGTCGCTGTACGACCTGTTCATCGGCAGCCTGACGATCTTCGCCGGCATCGGTGTGGTGTTGGTTTTCGTGATCTTCTTCCCACGGCTGGCCCGGGATCTCCTGCATTGGATCACCGGTCACTTAGGCAATCGCAGCGACCGGCTGTCGTCCCGATTGGAGAAGCTGCGAGCAGGGATCGACCAGGCCCATGAGAGCATCCTCAAGTTCAACACACCCAAGGGCTGGTTGTCGCTGTTTTGGTGTACGGTTCTCTCGGCGCCGTCACACGCCAACAAATTGTTGGCCGGGTACGTGGCGCTCCGCGCCGTGGGTATCCATGCCCAGTTCGTCGATGTGTTGCTGGTGCAGACCCTGATCATGTTCCTGCTCTATTTCGCGCCGACACCCGGGGCATCGGGTGTCGCCGAGGTCACCTCTGCACTGGTGATGTCGGTCTACCTGCCCAAGGAACTGGTTCCTCTTTATACCCTGATCTGGCGGGCGATTCTCAGCTATTTCACGCTGGCCTTCGGCGGGCTCGTCTTCTATTCCTGGTTGCGGAAGGGAGCGACCGATCTGGAAGAGGATACCGCCGAAACGGCTGCCGCAGCCGTGGCGGAAACCGGTGGCTAGGGTGGTGTGGCCGAAGGCCCTATGGCGCGTGGTCGCGCCATCGTTCGCCACTCGCTTGCGCCTCACTTTGGGCCCGGATACGTTAGAAAACCCTTCGCCAAAGGATCTGACGGCGCCATGATCCGCCTGGAGCTAGCCGGTCGGCAGTATCCCATCGCTACCAACGACGTCTATGTTGGGACCCGGGAGGATTGTACGATCCAGATCGATGCACCGGGCGTCGAGCCACGCCACGCCTTGGTGAAAATCATGGGCGACGGTTCCGTGGCGGTCCAGCGCCAGGGCGAAACGGCAGAGCTCTACGTCAACGGCGTGCTCCTCGGCGCCGACCCTACCCCGCTATTGCACGGCGATCGCCTCACCATAGGAGGGCAGGACCTCCTGGTGGTCGAGGTCGAACAGGTCGGCAGCACCCAGCACATCAATGTGGCCGACTTGGCCCAGGTGCTGGGGTCGCCGGGGCCCCCGATGCTGGCGGGCCACCTGCAAGGCGGCAGGCTGGTTTCCCTCACCGACGGCCGGGAGTATAACGTCGGCAGCGGAGGCGTCTTCTTCGGACGGGACGCCACCTCCGATATTGTGGTCCTCTCAGGAGAGGTCTCGCGGCGGCATGCGCAGATCCTGCCCACGCCACAGGGCTACGTCATCAACGATTCCAGCACCAATGGGACCTTCGTCAATGACGACCGGGTCGAAGGGTCGCGGGTTCTGAATCGGTCCGATGTCATCCGCATCGGCGCAGACGAATTCAGATTCTACGCCCAACCCGTCACCCCTCCGGCCGAGACGCCATCGACCGTTCCGGAGTCGCCCGCGATCGAAGCGACGGAGCCGCCCGTGACTCCGCCGGTGCCAGCGGTGCCGAGCGGGCCACCGCCGGGAGCCGCCGCCAAGTTGAACAACACCATGATGGGCATTCCGGCGTTCGACCCTCGGGCAGCTGCCGCGACACCGGGCGGTACGATTAAGTCGGGTGGAGGGGCGACTCTCGCCACGTTGCTGGTCCGCAAGGGGGCGTTGAAGGGCGAGCGCTTCGTCATCAAGGTGCCCATCGCCAACATCGGGCGGGCAGACTACAACGATGTCGTGGTCAACGACGAGAGCGTCAGCCAGGCACACGCCAAACTGCAGCGTCGGGAGGATGTTTGGGTGGTGACCGACCTGGGCTCGACGAACGGCACGTTAGTCGATGGCGAGCGCATCAAGGACGAGACCCCGCTGTCGCCGGGGGCCACCATCCAGTTCGGGGAAGTGCCGTTGCTATTCGATCCTGGAGCGGGGCTGGACGACGTCGACTACCAACCGGGGACCAAAGTGATGGAGGGACTTCCCTTCGCACCCTCGCCGCCTGCCCGGGCCCGCGGCCACAAGGCGGACGAACCCATCCCGGTGCGGCGTGCCCGGCCCCTGATCGTCGCGACTCCTACCAAGTCGAAACGCGGCGGCTGGTGGCTGTGGGCGATCGTGGTCGTGGCGGTTGCGGCCGCCGCTGCCTACTATTTCCTGAGAATGCGGTAACGCTATCGTGCGCTTCACGTGTGCCGCCCGAACCGATGTCGGCGTTGTCCGCTCGGGCAACGAAGACAACTACCTCATGTTGGCCGATCGCGGTCTGTTCATCGTGGCCGACGGCATGGGGGGCCATGCCGCCGGCGAAGTCGCCAGCGAAATGGCGGTTCACATCATCTCGCGTGAGCTGGGCAGTCTCCGAGGCATTTCAGACGATGAAGCCGTCGCCCGGGTACAGCGGTCGGTCGTCTCCGCCAACTCGGCCATCTTCGAACGGACGCTGACCGAGCAGGACAAACGGGGGATGGGTACCACCGCCACCATGATGGCCCTTCTCCCGGGCCGATACATCATCGGCCAAGTGGGTGACAGCCGCGCCTATTTGTTGCGTGACGGCCGGTTGCTGCAACTGACCAAAGATCACTCCTATGTGCAGGAACAAGTAGACGCGGGCCTGCTCACTCCCGATCAGGCCCGGGTCCACCCCTACAGCAACGTCATCACGCGTTGCGTGGGGGCGGGGGCCGAGGTCGTGCCCGACGTCTACTTCGGTGATCTTCGGTCCGGCGATCTGCTCTTGCTGGCTTCAGATGGATTGACGGGCATGCTGGAAGACGATCAACTGGCGATGATCCTGATGGATGAGGGCGGGCCCCAAGTGTGGGTGGACCGCATGATCGCCGAAGCCAACCACCGTGGCGGTCTCGACAATATCACCGCCGTGATCGTGGAAATCGAGTCCGTGGACGCCCCCAGTGGCGAGCATTCCGCGGTCAACTCCTCGGCGCCGAATCCCTAGCGCGGTCAGCGGACTCCTACCAGCTCATTCCGATCCAGGCGGTCCGACACATCGTCGGCCGGCACCGTGACCAACTCCATGATCGTTCGGAGCGGAAGGTCCACCGGCCGCCCCAAGAAGACCCGTAGCCGTTGGGCACTGCGATACAGCTCGTCCGCAACACCCGGCAACCCCAACTCACCCGATCGTGCCTCACCGGTCAGCCACTCCACGGCGCCGGTCCTCGTTCGCAGGGGCAGATGGATCCCGAACATGGCCTTACGGGCCGGCAAGTCGATCAGCAACTGACCCGGTTCCAGACCGGACGCCCGGGCCAGGGAGTCCTCCACCCGCTCGCGCAGGGGCACGTCGTCCCAGAGCCACGACTGGGTGTCGGATGGAAGGTCGCTACCGGGCACGTCGACGGCCCGCTTGAACAGCCGTCGGTGGTAGACGGCGGTGGCTAGCCCCGACGGGTCGGACGACAGCAATTGCTCCATGATGGTGCCGTCGCTCGCTGCGGCGATCGATTCGGTGGTCAGGACGCCACGCCTCATGGCGTCCCGAACGACGCGCTTGAACATGCAGGTAGCGGCGCGCACGGCATGGTGCCAATACACGTTGCGATACATCTGGTATCGGGCGAACAACAGCGACTCGAGAGCGCTGAGGCCTTTTTCGTGAATACCCAGCACCATCCCGTGCTCATCGACCCGGCATAACGTGAGGGAGGCCAGCAGCCGGTCGACGTCCACGGTGCCGTACGGCACGCCGCACATACGTGCGTCGCGACTGAGATAATCGATCTTGTCGAGGTCCAGCGTCCCGGAAATCAGACCGCCCAGCGGGCTCGAACTGGTTCCTTCGATGAGGGCCCCCACCCGGTCCGCCAGGTCAGGGATCCCAAACGACGCCAGGCGCTGGGCCAGGTCGTCCTCGTGGAGCTTGGCCACTCCGAGACTCTCATGATGGGGCAGACCGGCTTCCTCGAGCCCATGTGAGAACGGGTAGTGGCCGATGTCATGGAGCAAGGCTGCGAGTCGGGTCGCCAGGTGGTCTTCCGGGCTGATGCCCTCCAGTTCGCCCCGCTCTGCGAGGATGGTCAGGGCCTGCCTGGTCAGGTGGTAGGTGCCAAGGGCGTGTTCGAAGCGGCTATGCGTGGCGCCGGGATAGACCAGGAAGGCGTGCCCCAATTGGCGAACATAGCGCAGCCGCTGGACCACGGGCGCATCCAGCACCGCCATGGCGGCCTCGTCGAGCCGGATGTTGTCCCACAGCGGGTCGCGGATGACTTCGAAGCGAGGGGACCTCACTATCGCTACTTGCCTAGACCCTTGGCCCGGCGTTGCGGACGTCGTCGGAGACCCGGTCGGCATACTGATCGAAGTTGTCGCGGAACATGGTCGCCAGGGCCCGGGCCTGAGCGTCATAGGCATCCCCGTCGGCCCAGGTGCCTCGGGGCTGGAGCACGCCGCTGGGCACGTCGGGCACCTCCGTAGGCACGGCGAACCCAAAAATCGGGTCGGTGGCGAACTGGGCGTTCACCAGCTGGCCGCTGAGAGCCGCCTGGACCATGGCACGGGTGTACCCGAGCTTCATGCGGCTGCCGACGCCATACGGGCCCCCGGTCCATCCGGTGTTGACCATCCACACTGTAGCCCTGTGGCGGTTGACCTTGGTGCCCAGCATCTCGGCATACACTCCGGGATGGCGTGGCAGGAACGGGGCGCCGAAGCAGGCGGAGAAAGTGGCCGTCGGTTCTGTTACCCCGCGTTCCGTCCCCGCGACCTTGGCCGTATAGCCGGACAGAAAGTGGTACATCGCCTGCTCGGGGGTGAGGCGGGCAATGGGGGGTAGGACGCCGAACGCGTCCGCGGTGAGAAACACGATGTTCTCTGGATGACCGCCGACACCGCTGGGAATGTGATTCGGGATGAAATCGATGGGATAACTGGACCGGGTGTTCTCGGTGATGGAGTCATCGTCGAAATCGGGAATGCGGGTGGTCTCGTTCAGGACGACGTTTTCCAACACGGTCCCGAATCGTCGACTGGCGGCGTAGATCTCGGGTTCTCCGTCGGCACTCAGCCGGATGACCTTGGCGTAACAACCGCCTTCGAAGTTGAACACGCCCGCATCGCTCCAGCCATGCTCGTCGTCACCAATCAGTCCACGGGCGGAGTCTGCGGAGAGAGTGGTCTTGCCGGTACCCGACAGGCCGAAGAAGATTGCCGTGTCGCCCTCCGGCCCGACGTTTGCCGAGCAATGCATCGGCAGGACGCCCTGCGCGGGTAGCAGGTAGTTGAGTACGGTGAAGATCGACTTCTTCATCTCGCCGGCGTAGCGCGTGCCGCCGATCAGCACCAGACGTTGGGCGAAATTCAGGGCGATGAAAGTACTCGAGCGTGTGCCGTGCCGCTCCGGGTCGGCCTCGAACTCCGGCGCGTGGAGCACCGTGAAGCCCGGCTCGAAGTCAACCAGGTCAGCCGAACGGGGCTCGATGAACATGTTGCGGACGAAATGTGCATGCCATGCGTTCGGCGTGACGAAGCGCACCGCCAGGCGGAACGTCGGATCGGCTCCGGCGAACAGATCCTGTACCTGTAGCTCCTGGTCGCTGAGGTAGTTGCGCACGTCTTTGTGCAGCCGGTCGAACGCCTCCGGTGTCATCCGGACGTTACTGTCCCACCACATGTCGGCGCTGGACCGTGGCTCGTCCACGACGAACTTGTCGTTGGGCGACCGCCCGGTGTGCGGCGTAGTCACGGCCACGAACGCCCCGTGGGCGGTGAGAGTCCCCTCCCCGCGGGCGACGGCGGTCTCCACCAGTCGCGCCGTCGCCAGGTTGGCGTGGATCGCCGCGGGTGCGATTCCGTGGGGCGTGAGGGACAGGATCTCGGGGTCAGTGGCAGTTTGATCGGTACTCATGTGCTCCTCGCGCGTCAGCGCGTCGGGTGCTTCATCAGTGAGGTCGGCGGCGCCGGGATGGGCCGGTGGCCCGGTCCCACAGCCGGCTCAGCGGTCTCCTGCCGGATGTTGCGGTTTCCAGACCCGGAAAGATCAGTATTTGGGCCGCGCAATTCAACCGGCCGAAGGGGCAGAGCCGCCCCAGGATCGGTCGCCATCGCCGCGTCCAGCTCTCGTGGGAACTTGGCGGAAAAATCGAACTCCTGCCAGGGGCCGGGTGCTGGGTGCCAGGTGCCAGCTGTCAGGTGCCAGAAGCTAGAAAACAGAAAACAGAAAACAGCAATCAGAAAACAGAAACGAGTGCGTAGTGCGTAGGGAGAGGGGAGAGGGGAGAGGGCAAGGGAGGCCTTGCGCAAATTGGCAGGGGCACAAATCCGTTGGGCTGCCCGCCGCTGCCCGCCGCTGCCCGCCGCTGCCCGCCGCTGCCCGCCGC
>JAZFYL010000098.1:0-9511 GCA_036443495.1 Gemmatimonadales bacterium
GGAATTGGACGGGGCTCGTAAGTGATTGGGGGGCAACGGACAGGGTGGGATTCGAACCCACGAAACGCGTAAACGTTTACCGGTTTTCGAGACCGGCGCCTTCAGCCACTCGGCCACCTGTCCAACGAGCCGTCAAAGGTAGCCAAGCTGCCGTCCGAGGGTCAACTCGCGGTTCCGGTACCCCGGCGGGGCCGGAAGAACCCCTTCAGGAGGGTCCCGCACTCGTCGGCCAACATGCCGCCGGTCACTTCGGGACGGTGATTGAGCCGGGGGTGTCGCAGGATATCGTAGACCGATCCCGCCATGCCACAGCGGTTGTCGTAGGCGCCGAACACCACCCGCCCAACCTTGGCCAAAATTATTGATCCCACGCATTGGGAGCACGGCTCCAAGGTCACGTAGATGACGGAGTCCACCAATCGGTCTTCTTTGACGGTGTCGAGGGCGCGCCGGATCGCCAGTAACTCGGCATGCGCCGTGGGGTCCCGCCGGCGGACCATCTCGTTGTGCGCTTCGCCGATGATTTCGCCGTCCCGAATCACGACGGCCCCGACGGGCACTTCCTCGCGCACGGCAGCCGCCCGGGCCAATCGGAGCGCGGCCTCCATGCCGGCCAGATCGATGACGGAGGGGGCGCCCCTACGCACCAGCCAACTCGGTCTGCGGGGACGACGGCGACAATGGGGCCACGCGGGACAGGCGGATATGGCCGTCTTCGACGTCCACTCGTATCGTGTCCCCTTCACCGTACGTACCCTCGAGGACTTCCAGGGCGATCGGGTTCTGCAACTCGGTCTGGATGACCCGCTTGAGGGGCCGGGCGCCATACACCGGATCGTACCCCTTGTCGGCCAGGAGCGCGCGCGCGTCTTCCGAAACATCGAGTCCGAGGTGTCGATCCTGCAACAGCCGCTCCAGATGTATCAACTGTAGGTCCACGATGCGTGCCAAATCCTCCCGCGTCAACTGCCGGAAGACGATGATGTCGTCGACCCGATTGAGGAATTCCGGACGGAAGTCATGGCGCAGCTCCCCGAGCACACGTCGTTCCACCAGTGCCCAGGTCTCCGGATCGGGTGCGGGTCCTCCCTCGACGATCAACGGACTGCCAATGTTGGAGGTCATGAGGATCACCGTATTGCGGAAATCCACCACCCGGCCCTGACTGTCCGTCAGGCGGCCATCATCCAGGACCTGCAGGAGCAGATTCAGCACATCGGGGTGGGCCTTTTCGATCTCGTCGAACAACAACACCGAATAGGGGCGGCGGCGCACCGCCTCGGTCAACTGCCCGCCTTCTTCGTGCCCTATGTATCCGGGCGGAGCGCCGATCATTCTCGCCACGGAATGCTTCTCCATGTACTCGGACATGTCCAGGCGCACCATGGCCCGCTCGTCATCGAAGAGGAACTCGGCCAAGGCCCGCGCCGTCTCGGTCTTGCCCACACCGGTTGGACCAAGGAAGATGAACGAACCCATCGGGCGATTGGGATCCTGCAACCCGGCCCGGCTGCGCCGCACCGCGTTGGACACGGCCTCCAACGCCTCCTGTTGGCCGACCACACGGTGGCCCAACTCCTCTTCTAGGCGGGTGAGTCGGTCTCGCTCTGATTCCATCATCCGGGAGACGGGTATGCCGGTCCAGCGTGCGACGATTTCGGCGATGTCATCCGCCGTGACCTCTTCCTTCAAGTACTTGGCCGTGCTCTGCACCGTTTCGAGCCGTTGTTCCTCGTCGTGGATGGCTTTCTCCACTTCCGGCACCCGGCCGTAGCTCAACTCGGCGGCTCGCTGAAGGTCGCCGGCACGCGTCGCCCGTTCGGTATCCAACCTGAGCCCATCCAGCTCTTCACGCATCGTTTGCAGGCCGGTGATGGCATCCTTCTCCGCTTGCCACTGCGCCTTCATGGCCCCCGACTCCTCCTTGAGCTGGGCGATACGCTGCTCCAGTTCCTTGCGACGTGCTCGCGATTCCTTGTCCTTCTCCTTGAGGAGGGCCTGCCGTTGAATCTCGAGCTGAATGATCAACCGTTCGACCTCGTCGATCTCCTGCGGCAGGCTGTCGATCTCCATCCGCAGTCGGCTGGACGCCTCATCGACCAGGTCGATTGCCTTGTCGGGCAGAAAACGATCGCCGATATACCGGTTGGACAGGGTCGCAGCCGCAACCAGCGCATTGTCGGTGATTCGGATCCCGTGGTGAACTTCGTATTTTTCCTTGAGTCCCCGCAGAATCGCGATGGTATCCTCCACCGTGGGCTCGCCCACGAAGACCGGCTGGAAGCGGCGTTCCAAGGCCGGGTCTTTCTCGACGTGCTGCCGGTATTCGTCGAGGGTGGTCGCGCCGACGACGTGAAGTTCGCCCCGTGCCAGCGGCGGCTTCAGCATGTTGCTGGCATCCACCGCGCCCTGGGCCGCTCCAGCGCCCACGATGGTGTGCAACTCGTCGATGAAGACGATGTAGTGGCCTTCGCTTTCTACCAGTTCCTTGATCACCGCCTTGAGGCGTTCCTCGAACTCGCCGCGATACTTGGCTCCCGCCACCAGGAGGCCGATGTCGAGCGCCACGATCTCCTTGTCCGCCAGGGACGTCGGCACATCCCCGTTTACGATCCGTTGCGCCAACCCTTCGACGATCGCGGTCTTGCCGACACCCGGTTCACCGATCAGGACGGGGTTGTTCTTGGTGCGCCGGGAGAGAACCTGCATCACCCGGCGGACTTCCTCGTCTCGTCCTATGACCGGATCGACTTTCCCGCTCCTCGCCAGGTCTGTGAGGTTGACGGTGAATCGCTGGAGAGACTGGTACGTCTCTTCGGGTGTCTGGTCGGTCACCCGATGAGACCCTCGTATTTCTGTTAGCGCTTCCCGCAAGAGCGCCGCGGACGATCCCATCTCCCGCAGGATCTGCTGGAGCGTCGAGCCCTTCTCTTCCGCCAGGGCAACGATCAGGTGTTCGGTCGAGACGTACTGATCTCCTAGTTCGGTGGCATCCGCCTCCGCCCGGTCGAAGATGGTATTCAGTTCACGGCTGAAGGTCGGCTCGCCCCCGACACCGCCCTCCTGCCTAGGGAGCCGCTCGAGTTCCCGCTCGACCGCCTCGCCGATTCTGGCCACATTGAGCCCCGCCTTTTGAAGCAGTGGCTGGACGATCCCTTCCCGTTGACCCAACAGGGCCGCCAGCAAATGGGTGTCGTTGGTGACGGGGTTTCCGCGCCGCCGAGCCTCTTCGCCCGCATCACGAAAGGCCTCTTGCGCCTTGAGTGTCAGTCGATCAGGTCGTAGCATTTTTCGTCCTTCCGTGACACGTGTGGCCGCTCGACGGACGACCGTGCAGCTCAACGTGCCTCACGCATCGAGCGCGCCGCCGACACGCGCTCACGGTTGGCCTTGGGTCGGTGCCAAAGGCTCACGCACTTGCATCAGGCGAACCGCTTGGGATTCCCCGTCCAGATAAAGCCGGTAGAAGTAGCTTCCCACGGCGGCTCCCTGACGGTCGTCGGTGAAGCGCCGATCCCAGAAGGCCAGGTATCGTCCGCAGTTCAATTCCAAGTCGGTGACCAGGCGGGCGCCGGTCGAATCCCTCAGGGTCGGGGAGGCCACCTTCTGCACCAACACGTTGAGGATTTCGATGGTCACCACCGGGCGCCTCCCTCCGGCACAGGCCCGCGGCAGGATCTCGAAGGGAATGGCGGTCCGGGTGGTGAACGGGTTGGGGAAGTTCTGACGAAGTTCGACCAGGGGCCTCGGAACGCCTTCCTGGGCGCCCCCGACGGATGGGAGGCACGCCAGGCACAGGGCCCACAAGGAGGCCCGCCAGGGGGGGAGGGAGACCCAGCCACCCTGGTCGTGTTGACTAAGCATCGAAAGCACTTAAGCCCATCACGCCCAACTCATTGGTAGTCAGTCAACTAGAAGGTGCTTTGTGGGTCATGCCACTGGCTAATCATGTCAGGACGAGGCCGGTCCGGCAACCGCGTCCGGATCCACCAGGCGGCGTACACCCCCGACCCGACGGGTAATCCTGGCTCGATCGGCCCATTCGAGCAGTGGGATCAGGAACTTCCGGCTCAGCCCCAGGCGGTCCCGAACGCCACCCGGTGTGATGTCTCCGGCTGCCCCGATCTCCTTGAGCAGCCGGGCGAAGACATCGAGTTGGGAGGAGGCATAGTATCGCTCTCGCTCCACTGCGACCACCCTCCCCGCCGTCGCCGCGAGCCGCAGGATGTCGCCGATATCCCTGCGGCCGACCTGCTCTCCCAGTTCGGCAACCGTGGGAGGGGAAAGGCCGGCCTCCATCAGAACGGCGATAACGCGCTCGATCGCGGCATCCCCTCCCCCCACCTTCGCCTCGAACCCCGGTAGCTTCGCCATGCCCTGTGCGACCAGCAGGGCACCCGATTCAGTCAGATCGGTCAGCGCCGCACTCCCGAGCAAGCTGGGCCGCCCCAACGACCGGCGCAGGGTAGCGATCGGAATACCCTGGTCCGCGGGGTGATTCTCATGGTGGCGCGTTACCGTCTCCAAGGCTTGCCGTCGGGCCTCGTCGACCCTCTCCGTCAGCACCCACCGGGCCTCCACGGAACGAAGTCCGTCCGTGTCTCGCGCCACACGGTCGGCTTCCATCGGCGGGAGGCCGAGCAGCAGAGGCAACTCCTCGTGCCCGATTCCACCCGGGCGGCGAGCCGCCAGGGCGACCAGCCGAACGGATGGATCCGGGTCGGCGAGACCATCCGGCCAGCCCCCGCCGTGTCTGGGTGGGCTGGGGTCTCTGATCGTTCCCCCACCGATGGTGGTTATCGGGCTGTATGCCCTGATGACCAGTCGATCCCCGGCGCGAGCGACCACAGGATCGTCGCACACCAGCCTGGCAAAGCCCGACTGCCCGGGGAAAATTGTCTCCCGGGGATGCACCCGCGCCAACACCTCGCGGGTCCCCAGGTGCAGCCGTACCCGTGTCCTTTGGTACAGTGGTCGTGGGGCACTGGCTAGCAGCTCGAGCGTGGCGTCAAGGGCCCGTACGGGCGTCCAGGGGACGTCAGGCTTCACGAGAGTGTCTCCTCGCCCAACCGTTTCACGGTCGACGCCGACCAGCCCCAGCGCGACTCGCTCTCCCGGCATGGCTCGATCGACAGCCTGTCCATGCATCTCGATGGAACGAATCCGGGCGCTGACCTCCCCGGGGACGATGGCGACATGGTCGCCCACAGCCACGCTGCCGGACCAGCACGTTCCGGTCAGGACCGTCCCCACGCCGGCGATGGAGAACGCCCGATCCACCGGCTGCCGGAACACATCGTCAGGGGGTCGCTCATCGACCTGGTGCATCAGATCGCCGATTGCAGCCTTGAGCTCGGCAAGGCCCTCACCGGACGGAGCGGCGACCTCCACAGGCGTCACGAATCGGATGGGTGAATCCTGCAACCGGTCCACAAGATCCTCCCGGACCATGCTCAACCATTCAGGATCGGCCAAGTCCGTCTTCGTGAGCACCGGGATACCCCACGGGACGCCGAGTTGCTCCGCGATGGCGAGATGTTCGACGGTCTGGGGCATGACACCTTCGTCGGCAGCCACTACCAGCAGAAGGAGATCGATGCCGGAGGCCCCGGCTACCATGGTCCGCACGAAGTCTTCGTGACCCGGGACATCGATCACGCCGGCAAGGCGCCCGTCATCGAGTTCCAGGGCCGCGAAGTTGAGATCGATGGTGATGCCGCGCCGCCGTTCGTCCACCAGGCGGTCCATGGTGGTGCCCGTGAGCGCTTGTATGAGCGTCGACTTTCCATGGTCGATGTGCCCGGCCGTTCCGATGATCATGATGCCGTCCAGCTTCTGGCGAGCCAGAAGCGCATCGCCGGCAGCGGGCGACCTTCCGCCAGGTGATACTCCACATAGTGGGCAAACAGGCGGCGATGGGCCGCCGCATGACGCTCATCCAGAAGCGGCCACGGGGCCAGCGGGTCGATCAGGGCCCGAAGATCTCGGCGTGCCGCGTCGGGCAGCGTACGGGTCTCCCCGGTGGCGCCGCACGCCGTGCACAGTACCCCACCCTCGGCCGGGCTGAAGGCTACGGGGCCGTCGGCCGGAACGGCATTTCCATCCCGGGCACATTGTGTCAATGACGGGGTGAATCCCAGCACGCCCACGAGTTGCCACACGGACCGGAGCGTAATGGTCTCCACGGCATCCGTTGGGGCTGCCTCCAGCAGGTCGAGGGCACGCCGCACCAGTTCGAAGCTTTCCGGGTGCCGATCGGCGGGCGCAAAACGAAGCATCAGTTCCGCCACTACCGATCCCCCGGCGAACTTGGCCAGGTCGCTGGTGAGCCCGAGGTGAATCCTGTCGGGATCGAAGGTCGTGAGGGTATGCAGCTCCCGCCGGTCGATGTAGTTGAACATCGCCGTACCTTCGCTGAGCAACTGCAGCGCCGCCCCGAACCGGCTCTTGGGTCTCAAGGCACCTTTGGCGATGACGCTCTGAACGCCCAGGTCCAAGGTGGCCAGCCGAACGATTTTCGAGCTTTCCCGATAGCGCATGGACGACAGCACGATGGCCGGTGTCGATACCACGGTCAGGGTTGGGCCTCGGAGGGAAAGAGGGTCACCAGCGCCTGGCCGGCACAATCCCCCAACCCGAACGAGCGAATTGTCGCCAAGGTACTGTCCAGCACGACGCTCTGGCCCAGTTGGCCGGCGCAATCGCCCGATTGAATCGCATAGGTGCGGAAGGACCCGTCCACAGCGACGCCACTGTTCTCCGGAACGTCCACACCACTTCCTGCACCTCGATCGACCGTCCGCGTCCGGGTATTGAATTCCATCAACCCCTCGCTGCGCGAACTCACTAGGATGCGTTCCCCACCGTCACTCGCCAACGGTCCCGGGTCGGTACCAAAGCCGCCAAAGCTTGCCAGTTCCTGCCGCCCGACCGGGTCGACGATAGACAAGCGGCTGTCGGTCGCAATGCCGCGGTTCATGACGTACAACAATCCGTCCCGCCCGACGGCCGCGTACCTGGCGTTCCCTGGCCCGAACAGCGGAATCGAATCTATCCCATCCGCCAGGGTGTTGGTCGCGGGGTCAACCACGTTCAGCCAACTGGGCCCGAGCGAGCACAGGCCCCCCGGCTGGCCGCAGGCCGTCACGTTGCCGTTGACCACGAACAGCCTCCCCCGCGTGGCGATGAGGCCTTGAGGGTATTGCCCAACCGCAAGCGACGCCGTGTCCCCCGTCACGATGTTGATCTGCGTGATCGAGTTCAGATTGGGGTTGGCGACGTATGCCAGGGTGTCGTTGATAACCGCTACGCCCAGGGCGCCCGATCCGGTCGGCAGGCCGACGGTGCGTACCACCTGAGTACCCCGCAGGGTCACGATATCGGCCGCGTCATCGTTGGGCAACGGGGCGACCGCGATCGGTCCGAACGCCCCCACGCCGCTCACTACCATACCCGTGAGGGGAATGATCGTGCTCGATCCCGTGGCGTTCACGGGAACCGCACTCAGGCTGCCACCGGTGGTGTTCGCCACCAGAAGAATCTCCTCGGGGGGCGGCAGTTGCGGGTTGGGCTCGGCGCAAGCGACGATGATGGTCGCACCGATGATCTGGGCCAGAACCGGCGGTTTCGACATGGTCCTCCGGAGGGTGAGCAAAAAGCTCCCGGGCACAGGTACAGCACCCGGCACTTGGAATCTACGGTGATCTGAAGGAGACCGGGAGCGGCCCAGTGGCTAGTTCTGGAATACGGCCACGTCGATGGAAATCGGACCTACACCTGCCTCGAGGCTGTCGCTCAGCTCGAAGGTGCCCGCCTGGTAGACGAACACGGCGGGCGGGAGCCCCTGGGGCGTGTCACCGAAGAACGTCTGGTAGAGGCGACCGTCACGATCGGCCACCGCAGCCGATGCTCCCCGGCACGGCGTCCCCTGCACCGCCGCAAGCCGGGCGCACACAGGGTCATTGGCATCGCGTACGAACTGCCGGGTCACGGTGTTCCACACCACCGTCCCGAAAAAGAATCCCGAGACGTAGGCGAGACCGTTGGAGCCTATGGTGATGCTCCCAGGACCAGCACCGAAACCGGATACGGTGGTCACGATCCTTCGGGTGACCGGGTCGATGACGGTTACACTGCCGTCGCTGACGAAGTCCAGGGTATTGACGACGTAAAGGAGCCCGTCGGGTCCGAAAGCCGCCGCCTGGGAGTTGGCGCCGCCCGAATGCACGGTGTCCACCACGGTCATCGTCGCCGGATCGATAATCGTCACGATGCCATTGCCGAGCGGGGCGAAGGCATCGTCCAGATTGCCGGAAATGACGTATACCAGGGCCCCGTCACTCACGATGGCGGCAGGAGCCGGCACGACCGACACGGTGTCCGTGATCTGATCGGCAGCCTGGTCGATCCGAACCTTGCCGACATAGTCGTCCACCAGGTTCCCGGCAATGATCGTAAGGTCGTCAACAAAAACCGATCCCGTGGCGTTGCCGCCCGGGAAGATGAAAAAGCGTTCGATCCGTTCGCCGGCGAGGTCGATCAAGGCAACGCTCCCGGCCGCGCCAAGCGGTACCGCCGCCTTCAGCCCGCGGCGCGACATGCCGACCGGTGTCACCGAGTTGCTGGCGCCCAATGGAATCTGGCGCTGTTCCGCCGGGTCGCCCAGCTGAAACATGGTGAGGGCTCTCCCCGTGGAATTGATCAGAAGGCCGATCTGTGGATCGTCGGAGGTCCCCTGAAGAAACGACCTGGACGGAGTCGTCGCGGGATCGGAAGCACAACTGGTCAAGACGATCGCGGCTATGATCAGAAGGGCTGGTAGTACCGAACGAACTTGCATTACGATGATCCTCATTGGCGAAATGTGCCGATCGCTAGTGGGTGACTCCCCATCCGAGGCGCACGCCACGACTGGGGAGTGGATAGTCGGCCAGCAGGGCCGCACGCTCGTCGAAAATGTTTTCGATTCTGAAAAAGACTTCGTTCCCCAAGGACCCCACCGCGAAGGAAGCGGACATGCCGATATCGACCATCCAATAGGCGGGGAGGGTGTTGAGCGGGCTCCCGGCGACGGTACGCCGGGAGCCGACATAGCGGGCGTCCACGTCAGCGCGGAGCCATCGGTAGGGAGCGCTCGCCCCGATCGCGGCACTGTGTCGCGGGCGGTAAGTCACCTGTCCGCTCAACACCGGACCTGCATACTCCACTTCGGTCAGGCTGTAGGTCCCGCGGAGCGAAACCTCGCTGGTGCGATGGCTGAGAAGCAGTGACAGGTCCACACCGCTGCGGAGAACATCGAAATTGTGCGGACTCCACACGAAGCGGAAATCCGGTTGCCACAGGATCATGCCATTTATGTTGGCACGGTAGAGGGCGGCCTCGCCCAGGACATCGATCGGGCCCACAGCAAATCGATTCAAGCCCAGGCCCAGTTGCCACTCACCCAGGATGCGCTCCGGGCCGAGATCGGGGTTGGGCTGAACCAGGACCCCTTCCTGGAAGAACTGATCAC
>JAZFYL010000099.1:0-3292 GCA_036443495.1 Gemmatimonadales bacterium
CCAGGTAACGCTGGGTCATGAGCGCCGCCGAGAAGTTGTCGACGGCGTACTGGTGACAGCGTCGCCGGTCGAACCGGCCGATGTCTCGGAGTTCGTCCGCGAGGATCGACTCGCTGTCGGCCAGGAAACCGACCTCGGGGCTCACGACCTCGGGCAGGGAGCCGTAGGTGGTCCCGTAGACCGGGCAGCCGAAGTAGAGCGCCTCGACCAGGGCGATTCCGAACGGTTCATGCCACCGGACGGGAAAGAGCAGGGCGGATGAGCGGTTGATTATGTGGCGTTTGTGGTCGCCGCCGATCACCCCATGGAAGCGAACGCGTGGGTCCAGGGTGACCCTCACTCCCATGCGGACGTTGACGCGGTGGCCGCCCACGACAGCCAGCCGCCGCCGGGCCCGCCGGGCGATCCTGATGGCGCCGCGCACGTTCTTGACCTTCCACGCGGCCATCGCCAGGAACAGCAGGTGGTCTCGAGACGCGCTCCAGTCGACCGGTCCGTAGTCGTCCGGATCGATGCCATTGTAGACGAACACCGAACCGCCGTGGCGCTCGGCGTGGTTCCGGCAGAGGAAGACGGTATTGCGGGGAAGGCGCAGGCCCGGGTGGCCGTTGCCGTGGAAGGTGGTGAGCATGGGATGGTCGACGGGGCGCGTCACCGCACCGAAGTCATGCACGAGGTCGACGTCATCGGGGATCTGACTCTCTATGGGTCGGTCCCGGTCGTGGAAGACGACTTGGGCGAAGTCACAGGTCGATCCGGGCGGCACCACGTAGGTCACCCGGTGGCCCAGCCGGTTCAGGTGTCTCCCCAGCCACCACGCGATCCGCTCCGTCCCGCCGTAGCGGCTGGTGGGAATGGGTTTGTCGTAGGTGATGGCGATGTGCATGCGGTGGGCTATGGGCTATGAGCTGTGAGCTGTGAGCTGTGAGCAGCAATGAGGTGTGCGTAAAGAGTAAGGAGAAGGGGGTAAGGTAAGGGGCGAAAGGTGCCAGATGCCAGAAGCAAGGGGCCAGGAGTCAGAAGGCAGCCTTTGTTCACCCCCGCGCACGGCGCACCGCGCACCAGCTCCACTCCCTACTTCCTACTCCCGTCCCCGGTGGCGCGATCCCTGCCATATCCTTAGTATCTTGGTGTCCAGGATCCAGCACCAGCCGCCGTGTGCCGTCCCCGTTCCCCCGGGGCGGGCGGCGAACGTCGATACTCACCGGTACTTGAAGGAGTCAGCGGCCATGGCCCGACGCGTGTCCTCTCCTACTGCAAAGCGTGGCATCTATGGCGTCGTCGCGGCGCTTGCGCTGGCCTTGATATGGAGCTGCAGCACGGCTCCCCCCGATACCACCCCGGCAAGCGTTACCATAGCCAGCGGCGATGCTCAAACGGCTACCGTCGGCACCGCGGTTGGTACGGCGCCGTCGGTGACGGTCAAGAATGCCGGGGGCGACGCCCTGTCAGGGGTGAGCGTCACTTTTGCGGTCGCCTCCGGTGGCGGCTCCGTTACCGGGGGCAGCGCCACTACCGACGCCCAGGGCGTGGCCACGGCCGGCAGCTGGACACTTGGCACGACCGCTGGTGCCAATACCCTCACCGCAACGGTCCAAGGCGTGAGCACACCTGCGACTTTCACCGCCACGGGCACCGCGGGATCGCCGACCACGATGACTATCGTCCTGGGCAACCACCAGACGGGCGGCATATCGACCAACCTCCCCATCGACCCGCGGGTCAGGATTGAGGACGGGTTGGGTAATCCCGTGGCGGGTGTCGACGTGACTTTCACGCCGCGTAGCGGTAGTGGCAGCGTGAGCTCCACCATGGTCTCGACTGACGTGAATGGTCAAGCCAGGACCAAATGGGCCCCCGGCCAGGGCGGCACCAACCTGATGGACGTCACGACCGGACCGTTCATCCAGACGTTTTTTAGCATCGGCAGCAACTCCGCTTACAAGCTAGAGGTTGTCTTCTTGACCCCAGCCAGCACCACACAGATGATCGCCTTTGGTGACGCGGCCGCCCGCTGGATGGACATCATCACCGGTGACCTCGGCGACATCGACTTCGGGGTAGGGCAAGGGGCCAACGCGTGCGGTGTCGGCGATCCCAACATCACCGGTGTGCAGGACGACCTCATCGTCTTCGTCTCGCTCGTCCTTATCGACGGCCCGGGTGGCATTCTCGGTTCGGCGGGACCGTGCTTCATTCGTACTCTGACCGACACCCCGCTGACCGTCGTCGGCGTCATGCAGTTCGACACCGCCGATCTGCCCAATTTGGAGGCCGCCGGAACGCTGGGCGACGTGATTCTGCACGAGATGGCGCACGTGATCGGCTACGGAACGCTGTGGAATTTTTCTCCCCTCAATCTCCTGAACAACCCTTCGCTGCCCAGCAGCGTGGGGGCTGATACCCACTTCAGCGGCGCAAACGCCGTGGCGGCGTTCAACGCACTCCCTGGTGGCCCCTGGGTCCCCCCGTCGCCCGCATCCTCCGTTGTGCCGGTTGAGAACACTCAGGGCGGCCAGGGCACCAGGGACACGCACTGGCGGGAATCGACATTCGTGACAGAACTGATGACGGGCTTCATCGCCGGGGCCGGCAACCCGCTGAGCACCGTCACGATCCAGTCCCTGTTGGACATGGGGTATGCAGTGGATATCAATCAGGCAGACGCGTACCCGCTGGGGGACCCCAACGGTCTCCGGGCCGGAGGTTCCTCGACGGTCTTCCATCTCAAGGATGACATCCTGCGGATTCCGCTCAAGTTGATCGATCGGAACGGCCGCGTCGTCGGTGTGGTGGATCCGTAGTCGAGAAGTTAAGCCCAAAACAAAACGGCCCGCTAATCGGCGGGCCGTCTTGTGCTAAGGGCTGAAACAGCTCGACGGAAAACGGAAATCAGCAAACAGAAATCAGAGAATCTGCCACGAGCCGTTAGCTGTTTTCCGTTTTCTATTTTCTACTGGAGTCCCCGCCAACCAGCGTACAATTCTGGCCGCCGTTCCCGCCAGAACAATTGCCGGGAGTGCCACCCGTGAAACTTGGCCCGATCGCAGGAGGTGGATTGTGTGAGGTAAGGGGGGATCGGCCCCCACTCCCCACTTCCCCCTCCCTGTCCCCCTGTGGCGCGATTCCTGCCCTATCCTTAGTATCCCTATGTTCGGTATTCCAAGAGTCTCCGCCCCGTCCTATCGCCTGATCCCACTGGCCGGGCGGCGAACATTGATACTTACATGTACCTGAAGGAGTCAGCGGCCATGGCCCGAGGCGTACCCTTTACGACTGCAAAACGTGGTAG
>JAZFYL010000100.1:0-3157 GCA_036443495.1 Gemmatimonadales bacterium
GACCTGCGATTCGATCTGGACGGGAGCTACGCTGGTTTCGACGAGGCGTCTCCTCTGGCCCGGGCGGGCGGCAAGAGCGAAGTCCTGCGGGAGTGGCGCGAGGTGACCCCGGCCCCCCGCATGTTGGTGGGCGACGGCGCCACGGACCTCGAAGCGAAGGCCGACGTGGACCTGTTCGTGGCGTTCACCGGCGTCGTCCGTCGATCCGCGGTTGCCGCCGGCGCCGACGTGGAGGTCGATGAGCCGTCACTCGATCGGATCGTGGAGCTTGCCCTCCCGCAAGCGAGTTCTCTCTAACGGATTTGATGGATGACACACACCGCACGCCGCACACCGCACTCCGCACAGGCCGATCCGATGGAATCTGAAAGCAAGCCGGCCTTCGGGCGTTTTTTCCTCCCTGGTCCGACAGAAGTACACCCCGACATCCTTGCCGCCCAGTTGCACCCCATGATCGGCCACCGCGGCAAGGCGATGGTCGAACTCATGTCCGATCTGCAACCGGGGCTCAAGCGGCTGTTCCGTACCGAACGTCCGGTCTATGTCGCGGCGGCGTCCGCCACGGGTTTCATGGAAGCGGCCATCCGGAACTGTGCTCTGGAACGGGTGCTGGCACTGGTCAACGGGGCCTTCAGCGACCGATTCCGGAAAATCGCCGCCTCGAACGGTCTCGAGGTGGACGCTCTCGAAGTGCCCTGGGGCGAGGTGCACAGCCCGGATCAGCTGGCCCACGCCCTGGCCGACAAGCACTACGATGCCGTCACCGTGGTACACTCCGAGACCTCGACCGGGGCGCTCAATCCCATCGAACAGCTGGCCGTCGTGGCCCACGATGCCGGAGACGTAGTGCTGTTGGTAGACAGCGTCACCGGCTTGGCCGGGGCCCCCGTCGAGTCCGACGCGTGGCGACTCGACTTCGTGCTCACGGGATCGCAGAAGGCTCTGGCCCTCCCACCGGGCGTGGCGCTCGGTGTGGCCCAAGCCTCGGCGCTCGCGCGCGCGAGGAAGAAGACAAATCGCGGCACCTATTTCGACTTCCTCGATTTCGAGAGCTATCTGGAGAAGAACCAGACGCCCAACACGCCGCCGCTTTCCTTGTTGTACGCACTGCGGGAGCAGCTGCGCCGCATCGACGCGGAAGGGGTGGAAGCGCGCTGGGAACGGCACCTTGCCATGGCCGAACGCACTTGGGGGTGGGTCGACGCCATGCGCGACCGCGGCGTCGAGCTCCAGGTCCTGTCACCGTCCGGGGGCCGATCTCCGACGGTCACGTGCATCATGCTACCCGACGCCATCGCGGGACCGGAGGTGGTAGCCGGCATGGCCGCACGCGGGTTCACCATCGGGGGCGGATACGGCAAGCTCAAACCGGTCGCCTTCCGCATCGGTCACATGGGGGACCACACGGTCGAGGAGCTGGAGATCCTGTTGAATCGCCTGGAAGAGGTATTGCTGACGTGAGTAGCGCCTACCGTGTGCTCATCGCCGACAAGATCGCGCTGGATGGGCTCGCTCCCCTTCAGGATGACGACAGGTTTGAGTTGGTGGTGGAGACCGGTCTCGATCAGGCAGCCTTGGCCGACAAGCTGGTCGACTTCGACGCCGTGCTCGTCCGCAGCGCCACCAAGATCTCCCAGGAGGCGCTGGCCAAAACCCAACGACTCAAAGTCATTGGGAGGGCCGGAGTGGGCGTGGATACCATCGATGTCGCGGCCGCCACGGAGAAGGGGATCGCCGTCCTCAACGCCCCCGCGGGGAACACCACCTCGGCCGCGGAGTTGGCCTTCGCACTCCTCATGGCGCTGGCACGTAATATCCCGTCCGCAGATCGTTCCATGAAAGATGGGGAGTGGAACCGGAGCACGTTGGCAGGCAGGGAGCTGTGCGGCAAGACGCTGGGGCTGATCGGGGCCGGCCGCGTGGGTGGGGAGGTCGCCACTCGCGCGCGGGCATTCGACATGCGTGTTCTGGTCTACGATCCCTACCTCAGCGACGACCAGGCCGAAGTGCTCGGCATCACCCAAGTCGAGTTGGACGAAGCCTTGAGCCAGGCCGACATCGTCTCCCTGCATATCCCACTGACCGATTCCACCCGCGGTCTCATTGGACCACGGGAGTTGAGCTTGATGAAGCAAGGTGCTCTCCTGGTCAACGCGGCCCGCGGTGGAGTGGTGGATGAGCAGGCGCTGTTGCAGGCCCTGAACGAAGGCCATCTGGGAGGGGCCGCGCTCGACGTTTTCGCGGAGGAACCCCTGCCGGCAGAGCATCCGCTGAGGACAGCCCCCAACATCATCTTGACGCCCCACTTGGGCGCTTCCACGGTCGAGGCCCAGAAGAACGTGGCCCGAGAGATAGCGGAGGGGGTGAAGGGCGCCCTGCTGGACGGCGACCTGTCGCGCGCGGTGAACGCGCCGTCCATCGGTGGCGAAGAGATGCGCCGGCTCCGCCCGTTGATGGACCTCACCACCAGACTGGGCCGGATCGCCCGGGCGCTGGCCAAGGGGCCGATCCGCTCGGTGGAACTGCGCTATGCCGGCGATCGAGAGAACGTGCTCCGGCCCCTGTCGGCCGCGGCGATGATCGGCCTGCTGACCGATGTCGTCGGTTCCCAGGCCGTCAATTTCGTCAACGCGCTTCATCTGGCCCAGGCCCGCGGGAAGGAACTGAAACGCGTGCGCACCGGCCGGCTTCAGGCGTACGGGGAATACGTGGAGGTCGGGATAGTCGGCAACGATTGGGAGTTCCGTGTCGCCGGTGCGTTATTGGCCGAGGGCCACCCCAGGCTCGTCAAACTGGGGGACTACCATGTCGACGTCGTCCCCGCCGGCTTGCTGATCATTCTCCGCAACCGCGACGTCCCGGGCGTGATCGGGCGGGTCGGCACCCTCCTCGGCGAGACGGGTGTCAATATCGTCGAATATCATCAGTCACGTCACGAGAGCAAGGATGAGGCACTGGCGGCCATCCGGGTCGAAGGCGATCTCGACGACGCCGTCATCGCCGACCTCCAAGGAATCACCGACGTCCTCGAGGTCTTCACGGTCGACCTGCGAGAGTAGCAGCCCAATAGACTGGGGGATTGAAAGATCCGGGAATTGGGGAGATAGTGATTCGATGAATACCTCACTGCCCGCCGCCGCCCCCCGCTGCCCTCCGC
>JAZFYL010000101.1:0-2385 GCA_036443495.1 Gemmatimonadales bacterium
GGGTCGGTATAGGCCACGTAGCGGCCCTCGAACACTGCCAACCGTCGCTCGCCGCCGCGAACCTCGACCGTCATGCCGATACGGCCACGACGATGACGTCTCACGGCCTCCAGCAGTCGTTCGACCGCCGCCGCCGGAGGCGGCAGGGCAACGGCGACGAAGTCGTGGTCGATAGGCTCGAGATAGCGAACCGAACTGTCCTGAAGCACCACGTGTCCTGGCTGACCCGCTGCTCTCAGCGCCAACCACACCCAGCCCCAACCTGCCAGGGTCGCGACGGCATTCACGCTGCCCGCGAAAGCCGTCCCTTCATGGTTCACGTTCTTGGCCAATGGGGCGGCGAGGACCAGCCCGCGCTCGTCATGGGCTATGACCTCCAGCCCCAGATGCAGCGTGACCGGGATCTCGGATGCCAGTTTCTCCCGCAGGGCCGACAGCGGATCGCTCATGACACCTCCACACGCCGGCACACCGGCAGGCATGGAATTCGCCGTTCATTTTTCGGTGGACGGCAACCGTCCGTCCGCTAGATTGGGGCACATGACGACCCCACAGCTTCCCAGCCACGACACCATGCTCGCCGCGTTCGGACGACGAGACTCGACCTACGATGGTGTCTTCGTAACCGCCGTCAAGACGACCGGGATCTTCTGCCGGCCCACCTGCCCCGCGCGACGGCCGTTGCCTAAGAACATCGAGTTCTTTGCGGGGGCACGCGATGCCCTCGTCGCAGGCTACCGGCCCTGCAAGCGCTGCCAGCCGATGACTCCCACGGGTGCTGCCCCGCCGTGGGTCTCCCAGCTGCTCTCACAGGTCGATCGAGACCCCACCAGGCGGTGGACAGACGCCGATCTCCGCACTCTCGATATCGACCCCAGTCGGGCTCGGCGTTGGTTCCAGCGGAACCACGGCATGACCTTCCACGCCTATCAGCGCGCCCGCCGCCTCGGCTTGGCTTTGGGCACTATCCAGCAGGGGGAGCCGTTGAGCCGGGCGGGCTATGGCCACGGCTTCGAGTCGGATAGCGGCTTCCGCGACGCCTTCGCCCGGGTGTTCGGCGCGCCTCCCGGCCGGGGCCGTGCCACAAAGCTGGCGTGGGCCAGCCGGCTCACCACCCCGCTGGGACCCATGATCGCCGTCGTGGCCGAGGAGGGGGTGGCGCTGCTCGAATTCGCCGACCGGCCGATGCTGGAAACCCAGCTCAGGCAGGTCCGCCGCCGCCTCGACTGCTCCGTGGCTCCGGGGGGGGGCGACCACCCCCTCATGCGTCAGCTACAGGGGGAACTCGACCAGTACTTCGCCGGGCACCGGCACCAGTTTTCGGTACCGCTCCTGCCCGCCGGGACGCCCTTTCAAGAGGCGGTCTGGGCCGAACTCGCTGCCATACCGTATGGCGAAACCAGGAGCTACCAGGCAATCGCCCGCGCCATCGGCCGCCCCACGGCCCGCCGGGCGGTGGGCCGTGCCAACGGCGACAATCGCCTCGCCATCTTGCTTCCCTGTCATCGTGTGGTAGGGCAGGACGGCACCTTGACCGGATATGGCGGAGGCCTGTGGCGCAAACGGCGCCTGCTGGCCCTGGAACAGCAACCGCGGTCGGCCCCGGCGCTCGCCGCCACCGGCTAGTGCCGGATTCCCGTCAGAGAAACCGGGGCACCACCGGGGGGGGCTACTCCCCCGACCACATCCGGCTGCCCAAGTCCCGCATCGATTCGACTTCCCCCTCGCCCAGGGGGATGTCGAACCCGCCCGCCGTCAACGCCCCCTCGGACGCCGTAAGCATCCGGCTGTAGTCGGCGATCGGGATCTGGAACGTGAGGATGACGTCCGTCCCGAAGTTCGAATTAGCCGTGCTGAATTCCGGGGCCGGGAAATCGATGACTCGATCACCCGCCGTATACCGGCCGGCGTTGCCCTGAAATTCCTGGGGCTGCGTGGTCCGCACTTCCAATTCCACCGCGCCTGGAACCTGCCCGCGGGTTCGGCCCGGGTAGCTGAAAGAGAATGTCGCTCCGGGACGCTTGGTTCTCACAGAGTACTTCTGAGGCTGAACCACAACGGACACCGTCGTGCGGTCGGCGGTCGCGTCGTATTTGTCCTTCACCTTATGTGAAGACATGAAGTCCCGCGACGTGGGCAGCATGACCGCCACACTGTCATCTCCGGCCTGGGCCCACACCTGGGTGGTCGGTGACGGATTCGGTACGGTCTTGGGGGTACTACTGCAGGCGAGTACCGCGGCCACAACAGGTAACGACCAAACTCCAGCGCGCATCGTGATCCTCCAGGAGGACGGGGTGACCCTTGGGAACTATCCGATTCTCTCCCGTCCGGCAAGTCTCCCGGTCGACGGGCCTCGACTCACTGCCACCAAGCGGCTAACAT
>JAZFYL010000102.1:0-16408 GCA_036443495.1 Gemmatimonadales bacterium
TCCGGAAACCCGAGGCCGGGAGCATGGATGTCGCGACGGAAATGCCATTGATCGGTACGGTTGACCTCGATCTGGCAGCAGTCTACGCGGTCGAAGTCGGGGCACTCGATTCCGAGGATCCCGCCGCACCGGGGGTGCTGATGTTGGAACGGTCGTACGAGAAGCAAACGGGCGATCCGGGCACCGAAGTCACCATCCGGTTCGGCGCGGACGCCAACCGCCGCGGCATCACCCGATTCGATGGAGGGTATACCGCCCTCTTCGTGCTGCAGAGGAGCCCAAACGGCTTCGCCGGGAATTGGGCCAGCGGGGTGACGGCGCCTCGAGCAGGCGGACACTTCTGCGCGGTGGCCGCGGACGGCTAGGGCCACGAGGGATTCTGCAGCAAACCGTCGCGCGTCAGGATGACCCTTTAGGGGTCGACTCCGCCGTTGCCACATTGAGGCCTACGCTTCGCATGAGCGCCAAGGCGTTGCTGTGGCGCACGACGCCGGGATGGAGGCGGTAGTCGAAGACCATCTCCGAGGCTTCCATGTGGTCCCGGAAATGAACATTGTGGACGCCATGGTCCAGGGTGTCGGCCAGGTCCGCCAGGGCGAGGTCGTGCGTGGTCACCAGACCGATGGCGCCATGGTCGAGCAAGCCTCGAAGGATGGCGCCGGCGCCGATCCGACGGTCGTGGGAATTCGTTCCGTGCAACATCTCGTCGATGAGAAACAGTGTTGCGCCGGCCTCCGCCAGTTCTGTGATTTTCCGGAGCTGCAGGATCTCGGCGTAGAAGCGTGACCGCCCATCCCGAAGCGAGTCCCGAACGTGTATGGAGGCCGCAACCTGGAGCGGCGACAGGGCAAGCGTTTCGGCCTGGACCGTGGCGCCGGCGAGGGCCAGCACGGCGTTCACCCCGATCGCCCTGAGCAGCGTGCTCTTGCCGGACATGTTGGAGCCGCTCACGATCCACATCGGGTCGGCGGGACCGAGGTGAACGTCATTGCGCACGCACTGTCCCACGGGCAACAGCGGATGGCCAAGGGCAGACGCCTGAAACACCGGCCCATCCGGTTCGAGCGTGGGAAAGACGTCCTCGGGATGGTCGTATGCGCGCGTCGCCAATGACGACAACGCCTCCAACTCACCTACCGCATGCAACCACTGGGGGACATGACTGCCGTAGTGACGGCGCCAATGCTCGACCGCCATGGCCAGTTGAGTTCCTGCCAAGAAAAAGGGTGAAAGGAGAACAAGGAACAGGTTCGCTTGCGAATCGAGCCAATCCGCCAGGCGTTCCAGCCTGGCGATGGCCCGCGTGGGCGAGACGCCCTCAGTATCCAGCGCCTGGCGCAGTCGCTGTAAATGACCGCAGCTGAATCGCTCCTCCTCGAATCGCGCCAGGACATCTACCAGCACCCTGAGTTGCCGGGCTGGCAGGGCGACGTCGTGGATGGCGCGAAGCACCGAACGCCTGTAATACCGGCCCACCGCAAGCTGCCAGGTCAGGGCCGCGACCGGCAGCAGCGGTGACGCCCCGAAGACAGACCACGCGGTCAGGCAGGCCCATGTCATCAGCACCGTCGCCGCAGCCACGAACCGGTCACGCACGGTGAACACCGGCCCCGGCCCCGTGGCCCATTGGGACAAGTCGCCGCCGGGGATCCGATCGCCCATCTCGGTGCCGATGACCATGAGGTCTTCCCGGAAGTCGAGCATCGGGGCCAGTTCCCGAACCGCCTGCTGCCGTCCTTCGATGGCATCCGTTGGAGCCGGTGCGAGGAGCCACGCCGCCAACGTCGATTGGCCCTGGAGGGTCCGTGCCTGGCACAGCAGTTGGAACAGCGATCCGTGGCCGAAGAGATCCAGAGCATCCGCATAGGAGTGGGACTCGCCGGCGAACGCCTCGCCGGTTGGGCCATGGCCGGCCCACGTTCCGTCGATTCGGTCCAGTCCTCGGGCGTTGTAGGCCGCCCGCCGTTCGGCTGGTTCCCGGCGACGCCGTACCCGGTCATGTACCAGGCCCAGGGCGGCAAACGCCGCCACGACCACGAGTAGCCACCACGGGGAGAGGGTTCGTGTCGCGGCAACCAGCCACAACATGACTAATCCGGCCAGGAACAGCGCCATTCGGATGTTCCCGAGCCGGGCTTCCTTCGCGCGCAGGTTGCCCGCGAGCTTTTCGAGGATCGCAAGACGGGCTGCGTACTCGACGCGTGGCTTGGAGCGATCTACCTTCACTGGTGATCCTGTTCCTGCATGGCTGGAGTCCCATTCGGTTGTGCCCCTAATGTAAAGTCCGGGAGAGTGTATGTCTTTCAGCAACCCTGCCGCGTCCGCCAAAGACAGCGCCCCGGCATACCGTCGGGCACTCTTTGCCCTGCTCGGCGACCAGGACTCTCTGACCGTCATGGCCGAACAGCCGGAGGTGTTGCGTTCGTTGACCGACGGGGCGGACCCCGCCGTGTTGCGCTGTCCCGAGTTTCCCGGGAAGTGGTCAGTTCAGGATGTCCTTCAGCACCTGGTCGATACGGAAACGGTCTATGCCGTTCGTTATCGGTTGGTTGTGGCGCAGGACCGTCCCGAGATCACCGGATTCGATCAGGATCGCTGGGCGACCGACTTGGCGTATGCCGACGATGACAGGGAGGTGTTGCTCCATGAGTTGGCCACGGTGCGGCGGCGCAATCTCCGGTTGCTTCGGGGGCTTCCCCAATCGGCTTTCGCCCGGGTTGGCCTCCATGCCGAGCGGGGTGAGGAAACCCTGGACGATATGGTCAGGCTGGGCGCGGCCCACGACCTGGTGCATCGTGCTCAGATCGAACGCATTCTGAAAACCGTGCAGGCCCAGTCCTAGGCCGCTCGGGCGCCATGTTCGATCTTCCCCTTCTCGGTCTTGGCCATCTGGTGCTCGGGAGCCTGCTCACCTACGACATCCTCATGTTCAAGCACCGCCCCGTCTCGGCGGTGTTGTGGTTGGGGTTGGTCTGGGGTTTTCCGTACGCCGGCCCGATCCTGTACCTGACCTTCGGCATGGATCGTATTCGTCGTGGTGCCCGCTCGCGGGAGGCTGCCGCGACCTTGGTGGCCCAGCGTGCCATGGCTCACCCCACGGCCGAACGGTTGGCGGCAGAGCACCCAGAACGGCGCCATGCGCTCTACCAGCAGCATCCTGCCGAGCGGATTCTCCGAGCGACCGACCGGGTAGCGCGAAGCTACTGGCTGGTCCAGGGCAACCAGGTACGCCTTCTGGTAGATGGGGACGAGTTCTATCCCCAGTTACTGGCGGCCATCGATGACGCCCGGGAAAGTGTCCACCTGCAGACCTTCATCTTTGCCCGCGATGACTTCGGATGGGAGCTGCTCGATCACTTGACCGCACGGGCACGGGCCGGCGTCACGGTGCGCTTGTTGTATGACCGCTTCGGGTCGAGCCCGGCGTTCTTCACCAGGATGTTCGCCAAGGCGCGGCGCGCGGGGGTCCGGGCCCACTCAATCAGCCAGGCGAATCCCCTCAAGGGCCGGTTCCAGATCAACCTTCGCAACCACCGTAAGGTGAGTGTCATGGATGGGCGACTGGCTTTCATGGGCGGCATCAACCTGTCGGGAGAGAACCTGAGCCGGTCGACCCAGGGGGCCCCGATTCGCGATTACCACTTCCGGCTCGAGGGTCCGGCGGTGGCCGACCTCCAACTCCAGTTCCTGCAGGATTGGTACTACGCCACCCGCGAACCGCTGGACGGGATCTTCGCTTCGCCGGTCTTCCCACGCTTGGAAAATCGGGGGGCCGCCCTGGTGAAGGCGCTGCCCGGGGGGCCGGTCGTACATGGCCGCGGGTTGGACGACGCTTTCTTCGCGCTGCTCGTGGCCGCGGACAGCTCTCTCAAGATCACCACCCCGTACTTCGTGCCCGATGAACCCATTGTGGAAGCGATCCGGTCAGCCGCGCTGAAGGGTGTCGAGGTCGACCTGGTGGTCCCGCAAAAGAACAATCATTGGTTTGCCGGGGCCGCCTCACGGTCGCTGTATGCTCCCCTGCTGTCCGTCGGCGTACGCATCCATGAGCGCCACCCCCCTTTCATGCATGCCAAGGCGCTGGTGGTCGACGATCTCGTCGGCTTCATCGGCTCGGCCAATCTCGACTATCGCAGCCTCCATCTGAATTTCGAAACCAACATGCAGGTAGCCGACCGCGACTTCGTCCGGACGCTCAGCGCCCAGATCGATCGCGAGATCGCCGCCAGTACACGTATCACACGTGAAGGCCATCGAGCACGTCCGGTAAGCCGGCGGCTGCTGGAAAACTTCTGCTTCCTGTTCCAGCCCTTGCTATGACGGGAGTCCGCCTCGATTTCATGGACGCCACCGATAATCGCGGCTACTCTAGCGCACCGCCCTTGGCGGAAGGGCAGGGAAGCTATGTAGATGTGCTGATCATGTACCTGGAAGTGTAGGATAACCCATGGGAGTACGAACTCTGTGCGTGTTCTGCGGGTCGTCGAAGGGCGTCAAGGCGGCGTATGCCGAGGCGGCCCGCGCGACCGGCCTGGCGATCGGGGAGCGTGGCTGGCGGCTGGTCTATGGCGGCGCCTCCGTCGGGTTGATGGGTATCCTGGCCGACGTCGCGCTGGAGGCTGGCGCGGAAGTGATTGGAGTGATGCCGCGGTCGATGGTCGATCGGGAAATCGCCCACAGTGGCCTCGCCGAGTTGCGCATCGTGGAGACCATGCACCAACGCAAAGCCGAGATGGCGGAACTCAGCGATGCCTTCCTGGCGTTACCGGGTGGTCTGGGGACACTGGAGGAGCTGCTCGAGACCTGGACCTGGGCCCAGCTAGGTTTGCACGACAAAGCGTTCGGGGTGGTCAATGTCACCGGGTATTTCGACCCGCTGGTGAACATGGTCCACCGCATGGTGGAAGAAGGGTTCATGCGGGCGAACCAGATCGATCGACTCGTCTCCGATCCTAGTCCTGATACCGTCATGAGCTGGCTGGACCGGCATACGGGTTCCTGACCAGCCGGTTGCAGGTCGCCGGGCGATACCCATATTCCCCCATCTGAGTTCTTTCGACGGTCCCCATGCCCCGACGGCGCGTCACGAGCGATCGCCCGGAGGCCATAAGGAGTAGGCCATGAGTGACAGCGCCGATACCACCAACGGGTATCAATGGTACAAGGTTCTCGATCCAGACGAATTACCGGAGGGCCGCGTAACATCTGTGACCTGCGCCCATACCACCGTCTGCATGACCCGGTTCGAGGGCACCTATGCCGCCCTCGACAATCGGTGCCCCCACCAAGGCGGCCCTCTGGGTGAGGGATCGATCGAGCAGGGTCTGCTCCGGTGTCCGTGGCACGGCTGGGATTTTCACCCCATCACCGGGAAACCTCCCGGCGGCTATGACGACGGCGTTCCCACGCATCCGGTCGACGTGCGGGACGACGGAGTGTATGTGGGCATCAAACCCGAGCCGGCACATCAACGGACTGTCGCCGACCTCATGGCCGAGACGATGAGCCGCTGGGGGGTGAGACAGGTATGGGGCATGGTGGGACACTCCAATCTCGGATTGGCGGATGCCATTCGGCGCCTGGAGCAGGAGGGGCAGATTACCTACTACGGTATCCGCCACGAGGGCGCCGCCTCCTTCGCGGCTTCGGCCTATGGGAAGTTGACCGGTCGCCCCGCGGCCTGCCTCTCGATCGCAGGCCCCGGCGCGACCAACCTTCTGACGGGACTGTGGGACGCCAACGTGGATCGCGCCCCGGTCTTGGCGCTGACAGGCCAGGTGGAGACCCAGGTGCTGGGGCCCGGAGCGTTCCAGGAAATCGACTTGCAGGCGGCGTTCGGCAAAGTGGCCCAATGGGGCCAGACTGTGCTTCATGACAGCCGCCATGCCGAGTTGATGAACCTGGCATGCAAGAGCGCCATCCTGAATCGCGGCGTTTCACATCTGATCTTTCCCGATGAGGTCACCAGCCTCCCAGTGGGGGAGAAAAAGGCCGGGGGGCCCGAAGGCCGGCTGGCGTTACAGCAGATCGGACCGCCGCCCGAAGCTTTCGATCGCGCGTGCGGCCTGCTCGCCTCCGCCAAACGGCCGGTCATCATCGTTGGCCATGGGGCACGCTTTCACATGGCGGCCGTCATGGTCCTGGCTGAGGCGCTCAATGCGCCCGTCCTCACCACGTTCAAGGGCAAGGGACTGGTATCTGATTCACATCCCCTCGGGTGCGGGGTCTTGGGGCGGAGCGGCACCCCTATCGCCAGTTGGTTCATGAATGAGTCTGATTGCCTGCTCGTCTTCGGCGCAAGTTTCAGCAACCACACCGGCATTACCCCCAAGAAACCCACCATCCAGGTCGATTATGATCCGATGATCTTGGGCAAGTTCCACGCGGTGGACGTGCCGCTATGGGGGGAAATCGGTGTGACGGCCGAGCGTCTCCACGAGGCCTTGCGGGGCAAGACCGACACAGCCGACCAGCGTCCGGACGTGGCTGATCGCTGGTGGATTTGGCGCGCCGAGAAGACCCGACGCGAGGAGGACTATCGCAATGGAGGCGTGGGAGCGGCCGCCGTGTTTGCCGCTATGACCCGTCAGGTGCCCAAGGATGCGATCATCGCCGTAGATGTCGGTAACAACACGTACTCGTTCGGGCGATACTTCGAGTGTGAGCGACAGGCGGTGCTGATGTCGGGCTACCTGGGGTCGATCGGGTTCGCCTATCCCGCGGCCATGGGGGCCTGGGCCGCGACCCAGGAGGACGACCCGCGGTTCAAGGGGCGTAAGGTGGTCGCCGTTTCCGGCGATGGAGGGTTTGGGCAATACATGGGCGAACTGACGACCGCCGTGAAGTACGGCATGAACATCACCCACGTCTTGCTGAACAACGACGAATTGGGGAAGATCAGCAAGGAACAACGCGCCGGCAAATGGGATGTGTGGCAGACCTCACTTCACAATCCTAACTTCGCTGCGTATGCTGAGAATTGCGGGGCCCTGGGGATTCGGGTACGGGTTCCCGATGAACTTCCGGCTGCATTGGATGCAGCTCTCGCCCACGAGGGTCCCAGCATGGTGGAGGTGGTGTCCGATGTCGATCTTATTTAAGAGCGTCGATGGTGCGCTGGACATCGGCCGGGCGTGGCTGGCTGTAGGGTCGCCGGCACCGACTGCCTTGGTCAATGCCCGACTCCAGCAACATTGGGCGGTCCAGGTCGTGAGCGCCGTCGCCCACACCCACGCCAAGCCGCTGCCCGACGACAGTCACACGGCCTGCCAGTGGCAAGGCGCGACCGGGATGATGCGAGGCCAGCCGGTCGGCGGGGGGGCCCGGTTGCGGGCGGCGCTGGCCCCGGGGCCACTCGCGCTTCGATTGATCGGCGAGCGCGACGGAGCCGTAGTGGACGAGTTGTCCCTTCCCGGCCGGACCCTGGATGAGGCCTACGACTGGATGGCCGAAAGGCTGGCCGTCCACTCGGACGGCCGGATAAGCGGCCCACTGGGCCGGGGCGACTATGACATGCCCGATCACCCCGTGGCCCATGGCGCTCCGTTCGCGGATCGAGACCCCCACGCGTCGGCGGAGCTGGCTCGCTGGTTCCACGATGCCAATCGAGTGTTCACCCGCGTTGGGGCGTTCCGCCCGGAGGCCGGTCCCACCTACATCTGGCCGCATCACTTCGATATCGCGACGCTCATTCCCGTTCCGGGCGGGGCGACCGACGAGCCGCGATCCATCGGGGTCGGCCTGTCCGGTGGCGACCAGAGTTACTCGGAGCCGTACTGGTATGTGACCCCCTGGCCGACCCCGCCGGACCGGAAGCTCCCCCAACTCGCCGGCCACGGACAGTGGCATGTCGAGGGGTGGGTGGGGGCGGTCTTATTGGGCACCACATGTGTCCTGGCGGGCCGCGGCAGGGCACAAGCCGCCCGGACCGCCGCTTTTCTCGAGTCGGCCATCTCGGCCGCAACTAGACTCGTTACCAATACCTGAGGCAAGGAGTTCGATCGCGATGAAACGGGTGGTGATTGCACGACTCGACGACTTGGTGTCTCTGCAGCCGGCCTACGCGTTGGTCGCCGACGTCGATCTGGTGGCGGTGCGTGACGGGGACCAGGTATCGGTACTCTACGGCCGCTGTCTCCACCGGGGCGCGTTGCTGGCCGACGGGCGCGTCGAGGGGCGGAACCTCATCTGCGGGGTGCACGGCTGGGACTACCGGTACGACACGGGTGTCAGCGCATACAACAACGCCGAGCGGCTCGAGAAATTCTCGTCGTGGGTGGAATCAGGCGAAGTGTCGGTCGACGAAGACGAGATTCGCACTTGGGCGGAGGAGAACCCCCAGCCCTACCAACGAGACGAGTATCAAGGTACGTACCATGATCCCCACGGCCCACCGGAAGAGCCGTTCGTGGGGTATATCCAGGAACTCGCAGGCTACGGACTCGCCCGCACTGGTGCGCACGGGCCGGTGGCTGCCATGGGGGTGCCACGCCAGGACCTGCCTTCCTGGGATGACCTCCAGATCATCACTGCCCAACTTCACACCTTTCCGGGGTTGGACGAGGAGCCGGTTGGGACGGACCTCGTGATTGGACCGCGCGCCGCCAAGCCACTGCAACTTGACATTCCCATTTTTGTTTCGGACATGAGTTTCGGGGCGCTATCGGCCGAAGCCAAGATCGCTCTCGCTCGGGGAGCCAAAGCGGCCGGATCCGCGATCTGTTCAGGCGAGGGCGGCATGCTGCCGGAAGAGCAGGAGGAGGCCTGCAAGTACTTCTATGAACTTGCCTCGGCCCGTTTCGGCTTTAGTTGGGACAAACTGGACTCGGTGCAGGCCTTCCATTTCAAGGGGGGCCAGGGGGCCAAGACCGGCACGGGGGGGCACCTCCCGGGGCACAAGGTGAAGGGGCGCATCGCTGAGGTGCGCGGCTTGCCGGAAGGCGAACCGGCCATCTCGCCTGCTCGGTTTCCGGACTTCGCCTCAATGGATGACTTCCGGCGCTTTGCCGACAAGGTGCGGGAACGGACCGGCGGCATCCCAATCGGATTCAAGCTCTCGGCGCAACACATCGAGCAAGACATCGACGCCGCTCTGTCGGCTGGGGCGGACTATTTGATCCTCGACGGCCGGGGTGGAGGTACGGGGGCCGCGCCGCTGATCTTCCGCGACAACATCTCGGTCCCCACGATGCCGGCGATCGCCAGAGCCCGCAGGCATCTCGACACGTCGGGTCACGATGATGTC
Source organism: Gemmatimonadales bacterium (assembly GCA_036443495.1). Lineage (GTDB taxonomy): Bacteria > Gemmatimonadota > Gemmatimonadetes > Gemmatimonadales > GWC2-71-9 > N074bin45. The sequence continues at coordinate 9,245 of JAZFYL010000102.1, forward strand.
ACGCTCATCGCCACCGGTGGCTTGCGCACGGCATCCGATTTCGTCAAAGCCATGGCACTCGGGGCCGACGGGGTGGCCATGAGCAACTCGGCGATGCAGGCGATCGGGTGTATCGCCATGCGTGCCTGCCATACGAACAACTGTCCGGTCGGCATCGCGACCCAACAGGAACACTTGCGCGCCCGCCTCGTCATTGAGCCGGCAGCCGAACGTCTGACCCGCTTCCTGGAAGCAACCGTGCACTTGATGCAGACTCTCGCGCGCGCCTGTGGGCACAGCCACCTGCGTCAGCTTTCACGGAACGACCTCACGACCTGGAAACGTGAGATCGCCGACCTCACGGGCGTGGCCTACGCCGGAGTCGGCCAGGGATGACAGCGCCGCCGTCGCGTGTCACCCTGGCCCAGGCGATGGACCGGCTGACGCCCGACAGCCGTTTCGCCACGATGTTGCGCGCGGGTTCGGTCGAGGTCGAGATCTACGCACCCCGCGGAGTCGATCCACAGACACCCCACACCCGCGACGAGCTCTATCTCGTCATGCGGGGTGCGGGCTGGTTCGTCAACGGGCCGGACCGGCACCCGTTCGGTCCGGGCGACGTATTGTTGGTACCGGCCGGCGTGGCGCACCGTTTCGAAGAGTTTACCGAAGACTTCGCAACCTGGGTCATTTTCTATGGCCCCGAGGGGGGAGAGAGCGAGTCGTGAACGTACGGACTTGGCAGACGATCGGAGTGATCATTGCGTGCAGTCTGGCGGTGGGTGGTACGGCGACGGCCCAGGCATCGCGCGGTCTCGAAATCAAATGGGTTAGGGACAGCGAAGCGTACGCTACCCTGACGCGACAAGTTTATCGCGTTGCCCTGGAAGCCGTGGCGCAGCAAGTGGAGAACCGAACAGGCTCGGGGCCGTGGGCCGTCGTGTTGGACATCGACGAAACGACACTCGACAACTCGGCGTATCAGTTGGAACTCGGGACCTACGGAACCGGGTACGATGACGCGTCGTGGAATGCGTGGGTCGCCCGGCGAGAGGCTCCGGCTGTACCCGGTGTGCTAGCCTTCATCGATGGGGTTCGGGACCTGGGCGGAAACGTGGCGTGGGTGAGCAACCGGTTCGCGGTCAGTACCGACGATACCCGGGCGAACCTGGCTGCTGAGGAACTGTGGCACGTCAACGACCGGCTCTGTCTCAAGGGCGATCCGGAGTACACCAAGGTGGTCCGGCGGGCGGAGGTGGCCGCAGGGCAGGGCGCCTGTGGCTGGGAGGGAACGCCGATGGAAGTCGTGGTCTTTATCGGGGATCAGTTGGGAGATTTGCCCGGAACGGGCGAACCCTTCCCCGAAGCCGGAGAAGATGCGGCGTTCGGCACCCGGTTCTTCTTGTTGCCCAATCCGATGTATGGCCCCTGGGCCCGCCGCGTTACCCGAAGACGCTGAGTCGCTTCACCAAGGCAACCAAGACCGCTAGATTTCAGCATGGCCACAGGCGAATTCTTCTACCGGATGAGCGACGGGATTCGGATCACGGTACGGCCGCTGTTCCTGGATGACCGCTCCGATCCTGACGAACAGCAGTTCGTTTTCGCCTATTTTGTCCGGATCGAGAACGTCGGACGTGAGGATGCCCACCTGCTGCGCCGCCGATGGTTGATTCATGATTCCATCGGGGAAGATCTGGAAGTCGAGGGCGAAGGGGTGGTGGGGGAACAGCCGTTGATCGAGCCCGGCGGAGTACACGAATATTCGAGCTTCTGCGTCCTCAAGTCGCCGAGCGGATTCATGGAAGGGCACTACCTGTTTGCCCGTCCCGATGGATCGACCTTCACCGCCGAGATACCACGATTCATCCTCGACTCCGCCGAGTCTGCCGGGCCGCTCAACTGACGCGGTCCTGTCCACGCCCCACCCCCGGACGCCCCCTCCACCACGGAGGTACGCGCATGAACCCTGACACCCGGCTTCGGGTGAGGGCTCTATTCGCGGTCACTCTCGGGCTCGCGGCCGCGGGGCCCCTCTCCCCACCGGATTGACGCGAGACGTTCACCATGGACATGGAAGAGCGGTTCCGAGCCGAACTCGAGCGCCTTGGGTTGGAGCCTGGCAATGCTCTCGTTGCGGTGTCGGGGGGGGCCGATTCCATGGCCCTGCTCCATCTCCTGGTCCGTACGACCGATACCCACCGCCTGGATCTCACCGTGGCTCATGTGGACCATGGGATCCATTCGGCCAGCGGTGACGTGGCGGATCGCGTCCGGGAGGCGGCTGCTGCCTTCGATCTTCCGATTCTCAGCCGATCGCTCGGACTGGGGCCCGATACGACCGAGACGATGGCCCGGGCCAAACGCTATGAGGCCCTCGAGGAGATGCGTCAGGAGGCGGATGCCCGCTACGTCCTGCTGGGGCATCACCGGGACGACCAGATCGAGACCGTCCTGATGCGTCTGCTGGGGGGAACCGGTCCGGCCGGCTTGGCGGCGATGGCGGATCGACAGGGTACCTTGGTTCGCCCGCTCCTGCCATTTCGGCACAGCGAGTTGGTCCAGCATATGCTCACCACGGAGATGGAGTGGTGGGACGATCCAGCCAATCGGGACGAACGGCACCTGCGATCCTGGATTCGGGAGCGGCTCCTTCCGCTCATCGAGCAACGGGTGCCCCGGGCCGGGGATCAGCTCGTCACCGTCGCCCGGCTTGCTCGGGAAGATCGTGCGGCCTGGGACGCCGCCATCGAGGCGCTTCCGGGGCTCGATATGCGTCCTGAGGTGGACGGCAGTTCCGTTGCTGCTGCCGGTATAGCGGGGTATGATTCCAGCTTGGCTTCCAGCTTGGTACAAGCGGTGGCCAGAAGGGTGGGTTGTCCACTTGGGCCGGTCCGTGCCGGTCGTGTTCTCGAACTGGCCAGGCGGGGTCGGAGTGGAGCGGTCCTGGAGGTGCCGGACGGGTGGCGTATCGAGTTGGCGTTCGATCGTGTCCGGTTCATTCGGCCCGGCTCCGACGAGGAGGCCGGTGAGCCGATGACCGTCGGTGAAGAGCGAACCGGGGTGCGTTTCTGGGGGCCGTGGATGGTGTCCTGGCAGGTGGAGGCGGCCCCGGAGATCCAACCGCGGGAAGGCGCCAGGGCGTGGTTCGTTCCAGGGATCTTGACGATCCGCCCGGTGGCTTCGGGCGACCGGGTGCGTCCCATCGGCGGCTCGGGGCATCGAGCCGTTGTTCGGTGTTTGCAGGACGCGCGGGTACCCCGATCCCGGCGGCAGGCGTGGCCGGTCGTGGAGGCTGGTGGCAGCGTGGTATGGGTGCCGGGGGTATGTCGCTCGAGTGAGCTGGTTCCCTCGGCCGGAACGGAGGCAGTTTGTGTCGATGTTAGATACCGCTGATGTTCTGCGACGGACGGGAGGCCGGACGATCAAGTCGATCGTCTTCGACGAGGCCACTATCGCCGACCGCGTCTGTGAATTGGGACGGGAAATCACTGAAACGTATCCCGACGGCGACTTGCTGCTGCTCGGGCTGTTGAAGGGGAGTTTTATCTTCGTGAGCGATCTGGTACGCCAGATCCATCGCCCTCTTCAGGTAGACTTCTTGGTAGCCAGTTCCTACGGGAACGACACGGTGTCGAGGGGGACGGTCCGCCTGCTGTACGACCCCGAAACGGAACTGGCCGGGAAACATATAGTCCTCGTCGAGGATATCATCGACACGGGCACGACGCTCAAACGGCTCAGCGCGGTGCTCCGCGCCCGGAATCCCGGCAGCTTGGCGATCTGTACGCTGCTGGACAAGCACATCGCTCCCGAACCGCCTGATACGGTCAAGTTTGTCGGGTTCAGGGCTCCCACAGCGTTCCTGGTGGGATACGGACTCGACCATGCGGAGGACTTTCGCCATCTTCCGTTCATAGCGGATTTGGAATAGACCAATGGCAGATTTGAAACCTAAACGCGGTAGCGGCCTCCCCAACTGGGGGAACTTCAGCAAGAACATGGCGCTCTGGCTCCTGGTGATCCTGGCGGGTGTTGCGTTGTTCCAGATGATGAACAACCAACGTAATCCCACCCAGGAGTTTTCTTATTCCGATTTCCGAAGGCAGCTGGACGCCGGCAATATCGCCAAGGTGATCGTATACGATGGCAAGCGGCTCGAGGGCGAGTTTCGCACCCCCGTCGTGCAGGATGACCGCCCGGCCAAAGGGTTCACCGTCCTGTTACCGGTGGCCAATAGCGAGGAGTTCTTCAGGACACTCGAAGAAGCCAACATCCCCATCACGGCCAAAGAGCCCAAGGGGGGATTCACCGCGTTCCTGATCGCAGCCCTGCCATGGATCGTCATCCTCGGGTTGTGGTTCTTCTTGCTCCGTCAGTTGCAGGCCGGTGGCAGCAAGGCATTCTCCTTCGGGAAATCAAAGGCGAAGCTACTCACCGGCGATACCCCGCAGATGACTTTTTCCGATGTCGCTGGGGCCGACGAGGCCAAGGTGGAACTGCAGGAGATCATCGAATTCCTGAAGGATCCCCAGAAGTTCACCCGCCTGGGGGGCCGCCTGCCGAAGGGCGCCCTGCTGGTGGGCCCGCCCGGAACCGGCAAGACGTTGTTGGCCAAGGCAGTGGCAGGGGAGGCGGGGCGGCCGTTCTTCTCCATGTCGGGATCCGACTTCGTCGAGATGTTCGTCGGTGTCGGGGCCAGCCGGGTACGAGACCTCTTCGAACAAGGGAAGGCGCACGCCCCCTGCATCATTTTCATCGACGAGATCGACGCCGTGGGACGTCACCGGGGCGCGGGGCTTGGTGGGGGGCATGACGAGCGGGAACAGACGCTAAACCAATTGTTGGTGGAGATGGACGGGTTCGAATCGAATGACGGAGTCATTCTCCTCGCCGCGACCAACCGGCCCGATGTGCTCGACCCGGCATTGCTGCGTCCGGGACGGTTCGACCGCCAGATAGTAGTGGACTTGCCTGACGTCCGCGGCCGCGAGGGTATCCTGCGTGTCCATACCCGGAAGATTCCTCTGGCACCAGACGTCCGTCTGGGTGTGTTGGCCAAGGGGACGCCGGGGATGGCCGGGGCCGATCTGGCCAACCTCGCCAACGAAGCGGCCCTGCTTGCCGCCCGGCGGGACAAGCGGCAAGTCGACATGCGGGACTTCGAGGATGCCAAGGACAAGGTCATGCTGGGCGTCGAGCGCAGGAGCCTGGTCCTCACGGACTCCGAGCGGGAAACCACGGCGTACCATGAGGGAGGCCACGCGTTGGTGTCGCTCAAGGTTGCCGACAGTGACCCAGTGCATAAGGTCACCATCGTCCCGCGCGGTCAGTCACTGGGCATGATGGCATCGCTGCCCGAAGAGGACCGGCACGGTTACACCAAGGAGTGGCTGTTGAGCCGGCTGGCCATCACTTTTGGTGGACGCGTCGCCGAGCAGTTGGTCTTCGGACCCGAAAAAGTCACCACTGGCGCCGGCGACGACATCCAGAAAGCGACCGCGCTGGCCCGGCGCATGGTCGCCGAGTTTGGCATGAGCGACAAGGTGGGCGTCATGGCCGTCGGCGAGCGCGACCAGCAGATCTTTCTGGGACGGGAGTTCGCCCATAGGCGTGAGGTTTCCGAGCGCACCGCCGAAATGGTCGATGAAGAGGTCAAGCGTATGTTGGATGAGGCCTTTCAACAGGCGACCACGATCCTGACCGAGCACCGGGACCTCTTGGAGATCATCGCCCAGGCACTGCTGGAACGCGAGACCCTCGAGGGCCATGATCTCGACCTCTTGGTCGAGGGTAAGCCGTTGCCGCCGTTGCCTCCGCCGACCGACCGGCAGTTGCCGGGTTCGACCGCCGGGCAGGAAACCGGACGGCCCGCTTCGAGTTCGCCCCCGCCCCCGATCCTTGGCAGCCCGGGAGCAGAGCCAGCAGTAGCGTGAGGGTCACCCCGCTCGGTACCGCCACTCCAGACCGCATCCGAGACACCCTCGAATCCCACGGCTGGGACCCCGCCCGGGCCGGTATCGCGGCGGATGGTGCCGACTGGGATGCGGTCCATGCCACCGGACTCGACCCGGCCACGGTGGAGCGCCTGCTGCTCTACGCCGGCGGTAAGCTCGGCCTTGCGGTAATCACCGGCGATGATTGGGCGCTCGTCGTCGGGAGTCGCTCCGGCCTCAGCACCTTGGCCCGTCCCTGGGGCGGGCCACCCGAGCTTGCCGAACTCGCCGAACAGGTGGGTCTGGCGCTCCCCGCCAGCCTCCCAGCCAGTTGGGCCATCCGGGACCGGACGGTTCCGCTGGACGATGCGGTGGTCGTCGGGATTCTCAACGTCACCCCAGACTCCTTCAGCGACGGTGCTGTTCATGCGACCGCGGCGGCGGCGGCGAGCCACGCGGAACATCTCATCGCATCTGGCGCCGGCATCATCGACGTCGGCGGTGAGTCGACCCGTCCCGGCAGTCCTGAACCGGTTTCCGCCGAGGAGGAGTTGGCACGGGTCCTTCCTGTGGTCGACGCCCTGCGGCGTATACACCCGGACACCCCGGTGTCGGTGGACACGGTGAAGGCCGCAGTCGCGCGCCGGTGTCTGGCGGCCGGCGCGTCCATCATCAACGATGTGTCCGGAGGACGGCTCGATGCCGATCTGCTCACGGCGGTGGCGGAGGCTGGGGCAGGGCTGGTCTTGATGCATTCCCGGGGTGCCCTCGACCAAATGGCTAGCTACCGCGAGGCCACTTACGACGATCTCGTACACGAGGTCTTGACCGAACTCGGGGCGGCCATCGAACGAGCGGAACGGGCCGGGGTCGCGGGGGATGCGATCGCCATCGACCCCGGCTTGGGGTTCGCCAAGCGGGTCGAGGACAATTGGGAACTACTGGATCAACTCCAGGTTCTCCGCAGTCTGGGCCGGCCCATCCTGGTAGGTCCGTCGCGTAAACGGTTTGTTGGCGCGGCGACTGGTCAACCAGTGGACCGGCGCGATGTGGCTAGCGCCGCGGCGTGTGCCCTCGCCTATGAGCGAGGTGCCCGCCTGTTCCGGGTCCATGATGCCGAGTCCGCCCGGGACGCGTTGGCGGTCGCGCAGGCGTTCCGCTCGCCACAGCGAGTCGCCGAATGAGCCGCTGTGTAATCGGAATGACGGGTGACCGTCTCCCGGCATGAAACCAGAATCATCACATCAGG
>JAZFYL010000103.1:0-5996 GCA_036443495.1 Gemmatimonadales bacterium
TGGGCCCATGCCCAGGATGCCGTGTTCCGCCACCTGTCGGTGGAGCAGGGTCTGTCGCACGGAGCCGTCCGGGCGATCATCCAGGACCAGCAAGGGTTCATGTGGTTCGCCACCGAAGACGGACTCAATCGGTACGACGGGGTCGGGGTTACGGTCTTCCGGCACGAACCGGGGAATCCCAATTCTCTCTCCTCGTCCAATTTCGGCAAGCTCATCAGCGACCGGTCCGGCATCATGTGGTACGGCACCTGGGGTGGCGGTCTCAACCGGTACGATCCCACAACGGGTGAATTCACGCACTTTCGATCGGAGCCGATGGACTCCACGACCCTCAGCCAGGACCGGACCGAGGTCCTGCTGGAGGACCGCTACGGGGCCATCTGGGTTGGGACCCCCGACCGTGGGCTCAATTGGTTCCACCAGGATACCGAGCTTTTCACTCGCTTTCGGCACGATCCCTCCGACCCCGGCAGCCTGGCCAGCGACGCGGTGAAGGCTCTGTGGGAAGACGACGAGGGCCGGTTGTGGGTCGGGACCGATGGCGGCCTCGATGTCCTGGATCGACTCACCAATACCTTCACCCACTTCCGGCACGACCCGGCAGATCGGAGGAGCCTGAGCAGCGATCTCGTTCGGACGATCGCCCGCGACACCTCCGGGTTGTTGTGGATCGGTACCCGCGGCGGTGGGCTCAACCTGTTCGACCCGGAAACCGGCCGAGCGCGCCACTTTCGTCACGATCCCAGCGATGCCACCAGTCTCAGCGACGACGAGATCGCCCGGGTGTTCGTCGACTCGCGCGGGATCCTGTGGCTCGGAACATACGACCAGGGCATCGACCGCTTCGACCCGGTGACGCAAACGTTCGAGCACTTCAGTCACGACCTGCGGGACCCGAATAGCCTGAGTAACAATCGAGTGGAGGCAATCTTCGAGGACCGGGCCCACGTGCTGTGGTTTGGCACGGTCGGCGGTGGCGTCGACCGGCTGAATCTCAAGCCGCGGAAATTCACCTCCTATTGGCATGATCCACGGGACCCGTCGAGCTTGCCGCATCCCACCGTGCGGTCGATCGCTGCAGCTGAAGATGGAGCCGTATGGTTCGGCACCGACGGCGGCGGGTTGGGGCTTCTGGGAGCTGGCGGCAAGGTCGTACGGCAATTCCGCCACCGGCCTAACGCCAACAGCATTCCCGGCAATCGGGTGTGGTCGCTCCTTGCAGCTGGCCCGGACAGCCTTTGGATCGGGACGTACGGCGCCGGGCTGGGCCTGATGGTGATCCGCGGGGGCACCGCGGTATTCACCCATTTCCCTGCCGTGGTCGGGGATCCTACCAAGCTTCAGGAGCCCGAGGTGAAGGCCCTCGCCCGGGACCATCGTGGGGGGCTGTGGGTCGCCACTACGAATGGGTTGTATCAGATGTTCGGCCCCCTGGAACGACCCACCTTCAAGCGGTGGGGACACGATCCCACCGACTCGGCGACCATCAGCGGCGACTACGTCAACAGCCTCTACGTGGATGGCACCGGGATCCTGTGGGTTGGGACGTTGCACGGACTCGACGCGCTCGATCCGGCCACCGGTTCGATCCGGCACTTTCAGGCGGACCCCGGGGATTCTCTGGCCCTGGGTGCTCCGATCATCACCACCATCCTCGAGAGCCTGGCCTATCCGGGGACGCTGTGGATCGGGGCTGAGGACGGCGGACTGCATCGACTGGATCCGGCCGTTGGAGTCGTGGCACACTACCTGGTCGAGGATGGGCTCCCCAGCAACGTGATCAGCGGACTGGCCGAGGACGACCACGGTCGGCTGTGGCTCAGCACCAGCCAGGGATTGTCCCGTTTCGATCCCACGACGGAGACCTTCACCAACTACGGTGCCAGGGATGGTATCCGCAGCCTGAGCTTCATGAGCAACGCCACCGCCACCGCCAGCGATGGACGGATTTTCTTTGGCGCCATCGAAGGTATGACGTCGTTGTTGCCCGACTCCGTGCTTTCCAATCCGTTCGTGCCGCCGGTGGTGCTGACCTCATTCAAGGTGTTCAACGAGGAATTCGACCTCGATGTGCCGCTCCAATCCCTCGAGCGCATCGTCTTGCCCTACGACAAGAACTTCGTGTCCATCGAGTTCGCCGCTCTCGATTACTCCGTCCCGGAAAAGAATCAGTACCTCTACCGTTTGTTCGGGGTGGATCCCGATTGGATGGAATCAGGCGCCCGACGGTTCGCCAACTATCCGGCCCTGGATCCCGGCCGGTACACCTTCTATGTTCGCGGGTCCAACAATGACGGCGTGTGGAACCACACCGGCGCGACCATCAAGATCGTGGTGCAACCTCCCTGGTGGGCCACCTGGTGGTTCCGGGTGCTTGCCACCGTGGTCATCGCCGTCACCGTCATGCGAGTCTATCGCGCGCGGACCGGGCGCATCCAGCGGCGTACCAGGCAATTGGAGTCGATGAACGCGTCCTTGAGCGACCAGATTGCCCGGCGGCGACAGGCGGAGGAGGAACGCGAGAAACTCATCCCGGAGTTGGAAGCCCGCAATAAGGAACTCGAACGGTTCACTTATACCGTCTCCCACGATCTCAAGAGCCCGCTCGTTACCATCACGGGCTTCCTGGGGCTCCTGGAGCAGGATCTCGCCCAAAAAGACACTGTACGCATCACCCGCGACGTGGAACAGATCCGGACCGCCGCGGATACCATGCAGCAATTGCTCGAAGAACTGCTGGACCTGTCACGGGCCGGAAGGCTCGTCAACCCGCCCACCGCGGTCGACCTGGGGGACCTGGTGCAGGAAGCCCTCGTCCTGGTGGAAGGGCAGAGCTCGGCGCGCGGAGTGGCCATCAAGGTGCAGAGAGGCTTGCCGGTCGTCCACGTCGACCGGGTGCGGATGCTTCAGGTGCTGCAGAACTTGATCCAGAACGCCATCGAATTCATGGGCGACCAGCCTGATCCCCGCGTCGAGATCGGCGCTCATCAGCGGGCTTCGGAATACCTCGTGTGGGTGCGGGACAACGGGATAGGCATCGAGTCAGTCTATTGGGACCGCATTTTCGTCTTGTTCAACCAACTCGACCCCGCCCACGGGGGAACCGGGATCGGGCTAGCCCTGGTCAAACGCATCGTCGAGGTGCACGGTGGAGAGGTCTGGCTCGAGTCCGAGGGGCCGGGGAAGGGCACCACCTTCTACTTCTCACTGCCCATGGCCATCCGTCACCCCGGCGAGGCGTCGGCGGCCAAAGTCTCGGGGCCGGCGACCTCGACAACGGCCACGCCAGCCGATTCCTGAGCGAACCTAGCCTGGAGCGGGAACATGCATCGTCCTTCCTATGCCGCTTTCTGCGTCACCCCCATCCTCTGTGCGCTCCCGGTGGCGTTCCAGGCGCAGGAGCCGTCGCCCTCGCAGGAACCGTTGCCCTCGATCGAAGAAAAAACAGCCAACATGACCGCCCTGGACGGCCTGTTGCCGCTCTACTGGGACGAAGCGAGCGGCGTTCTGTGGCTCGAAATCCCGGCGGTTGAACAGGAACTAATTTATGCCGTCTCCCTCACAGCCGGGCTGGGGTCGAACGACCTCGGACTCGACCGCGGTAAACTCGGCCAGGAGCGGATCGTCCGCTTCGAGCGGGTCGGCCCCCGTATCCTGCTGGTGCAGCCGAACTATGATTATCGCGCCGAGTCGGAGAACCCGGACGAACGACTGGCGGTAGAGGAGGCCTTCGCCACCAGCACGCTGTGGGGGTTCTCGGTAGCCGCGGAAACCGACGGCCGGGTGCTGGTTGATGCCAGCGACTTCGTGCTGCGCGACGCGTATGGTGTCAGCCAAATCCTCGAACGAACCGACCAGGGGCAATTTCAGGTCGACATCAGCCGGAGCGCGGTGTATCTGCCCCGGACCAAGGCCTTTCCCAGGAACAGCGAGATCGAGGTCAGCCTGACGTTCACCGGCAGTGATCCCGGGCGGTACGTGCGGAGTGTGACCCCGTCGGGAGACGCCATCACCATCCGGCAGCGGCATTCGTTCATCGCCTTGCCGGATTCGGGGTATCAGCCGCGCCGTAACGATCCCCGAGCGGGCTATTTCGGCGTGAGCTACCTCGATTATGCGGCACCCATCGGCCAACCCATGCGCCGGCGATACATAGCCAGGCACCGCCTGCAGAAGCAGGACCCGTCGGCGGCCATGAGCCCGGCCATTGAACCGATCGTGTATTACCTCGACCGCGGGACGCCCGAACCGGTGCGCTCGGCGTTGCTCGACGGGGCCCGGTGGTGGAACGACGCGTTCGAGGCCATCGGCTACCAGGACGCGTTCCGCGTGGAACTGCTGCCGGAGGGTGCCGACCCGATGGACGTCCGGTACAACATGATTCACTGGGTCCACCGCTCCACCCGCGGGTGGAGCATGGGGCAGACCGTTCAGGATCCGCGGACCGGCGAGATCGTCAAAGGCAACGTCCTGCTCGGTTCACTCCGAGTGCGGCAGGATTATCTGCTCGCCACGGGGTTGCTGGCTCCGTTTGCGATCGGGGATGAAGAGGTGCCCGAGCTGACCGCGATGGCGCTGGCGCGGCTGCGACAGCTGTCGGCCCACGAAGTGGGCCACACGCTCGGGTTGGCTCACAACTTTCTTGCCTCGACCCAGAACCGCGCCTCCGTCATGGATTACCCGCACCCACTCGTTGCCATCCGGCCGGACGGGTCGCTCGCCCTGGACGACGCCTATGCGGTCGGTGTGGGGGCCTGGGACAGCGTTGCGATCGCCTACGGCTATCAGGATTTCCCCGAGGGGACGGACGAAGACGCCGCGCTCCGGACGATCATCGATAACGCCCGTCTGTCGGGCCTCGATTTCGTGACCGATCAGGACGCCCGACCCGGGGCGGCGGTGCACCCGGGGAGCAATTTGTGGGACAACGGAACGGATGCAGCCGATGAACTACGGCGGTCGATGGAGGTGCGACGGATCGCGTTGGATCGTTTCGGCAGTGCGGCCATCAAGCAGGACATGCCCTGGGCCACGCTGGAGGAAGTCTTGGTCCCGCTGTACCTGCATCATCGCTATCAGGTGGATGCCGCAGCCAAGCTCATTGGTGGAAGCCGTTACACCTATGCGTTACGTGGAGATGGCCAGACGCCGATCGTGTCGGTTTCCGCCACCGAACAGTGGGACGCGGTCGACGCCTTGATCGAAACCCTCAGACCGGAAGCCCTCGCCTTTCCCAGGAGCGTTCTCGACTCGCTGCCCCCGCGGCCCTATATCTATCCACCCCATCGGGAACTATTCGATCGCTATACCGGGCTTTCGTTCGACGCCATCGCCCCGGCCGCCGCGTCGTCGCGCCACACGGTGCGCGCCATGCTTCGACCCGAGCGCAGTGCCCGACTGGTCGAACAGCATGCGTTGGACCCGTCTCTCCCGCCGCTGGGCGCCGTGTTGGACACCCTGCTCAGGAGGACCTACCCGGCCCGGCGGCCGACCGACGGATACCTGGCCGAACTGGAGCGCACGGTGGAGCGCGTCGTGGCGGAGGAGTTGATGCGCCTCAGCGCCGACGCCGCCATGCCGCAGGTCCGGGCCATCGCGATCCAGAAACTCGAGTTGTTGGCGGAATTCGCCGGCGAGCGACGGGCCACGCGGGACCAGGATGACCAGGCCCACTATGGATTGCTGCAGGTCGATATCAATCGCTTTCTCAATCGTGATATCGATGGGATTCCGGGACCGGCGGCGCCTGCGTTGCCGCCCGGGAGCCCTATAGGGCAGGGATAGGCGGGGGCGCCGAAGACAGCGAGGGCGGCGGGGGCAGCGAGGGCAGCGAGGGCAGGGTACCGCACTACCGCCCTACCGCCTGACCGCCTACTCTAAGAACTCTCCGCCGCCCGCGGGCTCCGGTTCCGGTGGCTGCAGGTGGGACTTCGCTTCGATCAGCCGTCCGCAGGCGTTCCAGCGGAGGATCGCATCGTCATTGCCCACTTCCCGGA
>JAZFYL010000104.1:0-2914 GCA_036443495.1 Gemmatimonadales bacterium
ACCCTCATCGGGCCGATGGGAACGGAGCAGGGAGGCACGCTCTTGGGGTCGTACAACTGGGGCTTCTGGGCCCGGGCCGACCCTGGCACCCTGGCCCTGACCGCATCGGCCGTCATACCTCTCCGCCGCCCTGCCGAAGGACATATCCAGGCCTACGGCTCCTACGCCGGAGACCTCAATGGCGATGGCTACCCCGACCTGATGATCCCCAACGAAATCACCAACGACATCAGGGTCCTCCTCAATGACGGGTCCGGTGACTACTCCGGAATGACCACCTACGCCATACCCGGTGGCGCGCGGCCCAGCACCAACGAAGGCGCGGACTTCGATGACGATGGGCTGACCGACTTCGCGGTGGGGAACTCGGGCGGCGCCCTGATGACGGTGTTTCGCGGCACCGGCGGAGGAACGTTCGTTCATATGGGGAACTACCAAGGTGGCCAGGGCATTCGAGGGCTCTGCGTGCTCGACCTCGATGGCGACGGCGATGTGGATGTCGTCACGGCCAACCGGGTCGGCGGGGCAGGCAACGGCGATGTGTCGCTGTTCATCAATGATGGGTCGGGGCGATTCGGCCCTGGCCTGGCGCTAGAGACCGGATCGAGCGGGGAAACGGCCTGCGCGGCCGCCGACGCCGATGGTGATGGCATTCTGGACATCTTCATCGGGGCGATCCACAGCCGCGAGATGGTGCTGCTGACCGGAGACGGACAGGGCAACCTGCCGGTCCGGCGCCGCATCCCTGCCGGCGGCGGTCCCTGGATGGTGGCCGTGGGAGATGTGGACGGTGACGGGGCGGTGGACGTCGTGTCCGCCAACTTCGACGACAACACCGTCTCGGTGATCCTGGGTGACGGGGCTGGCGGGATGACACTCGCCATGAACTACGCCGTCGGGTCCAATCCCATCGCAATCGACTTGGGGGACATCGATGGCGATGGAGATCTGGACCTCGTCGCCAGCAACTTCGGAGACGCTACCTGGACCGTCCTGGAAAACGACGGCCTGGGCCGTTTCGGCAACTCGCGCACACTGAACGCCTCCAGCGCCGGGTCATGCGCCGTGCTGGTCGACATCGACAACGACGGCGATCTCGACATGGTCGGGATCGACGAGATCGATGATCTTCTCTTCGTATTTCGAAACCAGTAGCCCCACGCCAGAAGCAAGGTGCCAGTGCTGGCGCCTGGCCGCTGGCTTCTCAGCTACATGACCACCTGACACGGCTCCGGCGGTCCGTCAAGGATCGAGGCGAGGGTCTGGAGCGCTCCCTCGAGCCGTGCGGTGTCGGCAACCGGCCCGAGACAGACCCGGACCGCATGCGGAGGCGTGGCCCGGCCGGCAACGAAATCCTCGGCGGGTGATATCAACACCCCGCGCATTTCCGCTTGCGACACGAACTCCGGGGTGCACCACGGCTCGGGTACCGACAGCCAGAGCTGTTGACTCAATGGGTGGGGGTCGGAGGTGTAGCCGCCGAGGATGCGCTGGGCCATCGCCTGGCGCTGGGCCACTTCGCCACGCTTCCATTCCATGACGCGGTCGGCGGTGCCATCGAAGATCCACCCCGCAACCACGTCCCCCATCAGCGGCGACACGCTGTAGGTCGTGCTGCTGATGGCGGCCTTGAGGCGGTCGACCATCGACTCCGGGGGCAGGAGGAACCCGATACGGAGTCCGGCAGCCAGGCTCTTCGACGTCCCGGCGAGATAGTAGGCCGTGTCGGCGTATGCCGAGATGGGTGTCTCGTCGGGCACGAGGAACCCGTAGCTGTCGTCTTCTACGATGGGGAGCCCATAGTCGTTGGCGATGCCGGCGATTTCGCGTCGCCGCTGCTCCGGCATCAGGATGCCCGTTGGGTTGTGAAGACTGGGCATGCAGTAGAGCGCTTTGGCGCCTTCCTCGCGGCAAGCAGTCGCGAAGGCGTCCGGCAGCAGGCCATACTCGTCCATCTCCAAACCCTTGAGCCGCAGACGCAACAGGTGCGCCAACGATTTCATCCCGCTGTAGGTCACCACGTCCGTGAACACCGTGTCGCCCGGGTCGGCGATCGTGGCGAAGGTGAGTGCCATGCCGTGCTGGGCGCCGCTGGTGATCAGCACGTCTTCTGCTGCCGCTTCCAGCCCTGCCCGGGTCATCCACTGGGCTCCGGCGGCCCGCTGGCGCTCGGTCCCGCCCGGAGGCTGGTAATCGAAAACGCCGCCGCCATGGAGCTGGCCAGCCACGCGGGCGATGCTGGCACCGAGTTCTTGCGCGTGGGCCCACGGGCCCAGCTCGTTCTGCGTGAGGTCGACCTGCTCCCGGTCCGCGTCCGTTGAGGGCGGGGCTCCCATTCCCCCCCGCACGAACGTCCCGCGCCCCACTTCGCCGCTGACCAATCCCCGCCTCTCGGCTTCCGCGTAGCCTCGGGTGACCGTGGTCAACGCGACATCCAACTCGGTTGCCAAGACCCGCTGGGTGGGCAGCTGTTGGCCCGCTGCGAGTTGTCCCGCCGACAAGTCCTCGGCGATGGCGTTGGCGATTGCCTGATATAGCGGTCCAACCCGGTCTTTGAGATCCGGCGTCCATATTGTCATGCATGCAATACTAGCACTTGACCCTATCAAAAGCAATAGTATTCTTGAAACTATTCGATGACAATCGCGTTATAATAAGACAGAAAACAGTAGATACATGGGTAATTGTATGCAGACAATGTTGCCGCGTTTGACAGGTACAGGACTGGTTTGGTCGTTCCTCGCAATCCTGTGGGGTACGACCTGGCTCGTGGTGCGCGTTGGCCTTCAGGACCTGCCCCCGTTCACCTTCGCGGGGCTGCGTTTTCTCATGGCGTCCGTCGTGTTGATCGCCATCGCGGTGATTCGGAGGGCTCCGTTGCCGCGGGACATCGGGGACTGGGTGATGATGGTGG
>JAZFYL010000105.1:0-2042 GCA_036443495.1 Gemmatimonadales bacterium
CCGCCTATTCTGGTGTTGGGCCCCGCCATGGTCTACGTGTTCGGCAATTCCAGTACTACTACGGCGGTGATTTTCATGATCTACGGCATCATCGTGAGCGGCAGTGACGCCGTTCTCAAACCCATGCTGCTCGGCCGGGGGGTGGACGTGCCGATGCTGGTGATCCTGCTGGGCGCCATCGGTGGCATGATGCTGTCGGGGATCATCGGACTGTTCGTCGGGGCGGTGGTGCTGGCGCTGTTCTATCAATTGCTGGTGGCGTGGATGCACGGTGGAAAGACGCTCGAGGCCCATGGGCCGACCGACGAAATGCCGGCTGAAAGTTGATGATGACGACGGAGTCACATGGTAGTGTCGATGGCGACTGACGCACAGTCCTCGCCGCCACCGCCTGACGGTGAGGCCGGGGCTGCGGAAGCTGAGACGGCACCAGCGGAGGCATCGAAAGAGGGTAGCAAGGCTGATCCCGCCAAGCGCCTGACCCGGATTGTTCTGGCGGCGGTGGCGGTGCTGTTTGGCTGCCACATGGCCGCCGACCGATACACGCCCTACACCACACTGGGCAGGATCGACGGCTTCGTCGTGCCGATCGTGCCCCAGGTGTCGGGCTATCTCACCGAGGTGGACGTCCGCCTGCACGAGCCCGTGTCGCGGGGTCAGGTCATCGTCCAGATCGACCCGCTGCCCTATCAACTGGCCCTGCAGGGAGCCCAGGCGTCTCTCGAACTGGCAGGTCAGCAGATGGGCGCCCAGGTGGCCAATGTCGAGGCCTCGGCCGGGCGGCTGGGCGTGTCCCGTGCCCGCAACGATATCGCCCAGCGGAACCTCGCGCGGGTAGAGCGAATCGCTGCCGAGTACCCCGGGGCGTTGTCGGAGGCGGACATCGACGCGACCCGCGCCGCGGCGGACCGGGCGGAGTCCGGCTTGATCAGCTCCCGGGCCAACCTCAAGGCCGCCCAAGAACAACTCGGCGTCGAAGGCGAGAACAACCCCAACATCCGCGCGGCCGTAGCCGCAGTGGAACAGGCGGAGTTCAACCTCACCAACAGCACGCTTCACGCTCCGTCCGACGGGGTCATGGGTGACATTCGGCTCGGTGTGGGCCACTACGCCATGGCGGGGCAGCCGCTGGCGACGTTCATCTCCAGCGTCGACGTGTGGATCCAGGTGGATATGAAGGAAAACAACCTGGGTCGCATGAAGGTCGGTGACCGTGCCGAGATCGTGCTCGACGCCGCGCCCGGCCAGGTATTCGACGGAGAAGTGGTGAGCATCGGGTTTGGCATCGAGACCGATCCCGGCGCCTCGCTGGGCGAACTGCAGCAGTCTCAGCAGTCGAAGGGCTGGTTGCAGGATCCTCAGCGGTTCCCCGTGATCCTGCGCTTCGTGGACGAGCGGGCTGCTACCTATCGTCGGGCCGGGGGCCAGGCCAGCGCCATCGTCTACACCGGCTCCAGTTGGATCCTCAATCCCCTCGCGTGGCTCCGCATCCGGTTGCACGCGCTGGTGTCGTATGCACGCTGACGTTCGGGCGGCCTCACCACTGGGGCTGGGGTCGGCGCTCGCCGCGAACGAGCACGCCTACCGGGCGGTTCGCTTCGCGCTCGCGGCCACGATCGCCACCCTGATGGGATATGGCAGCGGGTTCGAACTTCCCTTCCTGGTCCCGGTGCTGGCGAGCGGGTTCTTCGCCAAGCCGGCACCACGCCCGAATCTCCGAACGGCGCTGGGTCTCATCCTGGTGATCAGCGGTACTAGTTTCATGGGACTTGTGCTTGCGCGACTGTTGCTGCCCTACCCGCAAATCTTCCTGCTGGTCGCGTTCCTGGTGCTGTTCCGGATTTTCTACTTCAAGGCCGGAGGCGGGTCCCCACTGGTAGTGGTTTTCTTGCTCGTCGGTGTGACGGTCATTCCCATCGTGGCGCTCGAGTCCATGGCGTTGGGCACGGCCATCGCGACTGCCCTGGCGGCGGGATCGGTGATGGTGATTGTAACGGTCCTCCTGACCTTCGGGCTCATGCCCGACCTTCCGGAATGGCAGG
>JAZFYL010000106.1:0-8459 GCA_036443495.1 Gemmatimonadales bacterium
GATAGACAGCGGGGAGCTCGGAGCCGGGAGCGGGGAGCGGGAGGTCGTAGACGGAGGCCGGGGGATGGTGGACCGGAGCGGTGAGGGCCGCCAGGCCAATAAGCATTGCATTCTTATCGAGTACACCCTTGTGAGTCGGCACTGTTCGGTCTATCGTCGAACTCGAAGAGTATGCCGGGGACGCCAATCCAGCGCCAGAGGGCGGGCGGCGGGTGGTCAGGATGGATGAGTGATGGGTGATGATTTATGAATAGCGAAATGATGTATGAGGACCGAGCTATGAATTTCAGAAATCAGCACTTATCAATCATCAATCATATATCCCTTCTCGATTATCCCTTGTCCACTACTATGACATCGCAACTACTCCCTACTCACTGAAATGCTTTTTCAAGACTCCACCACCACCGCCGACCCGTCCTTCTGGGACAAGCTGCAGCAGAACCCGGTGGTCCTGTCGGTGGTAGGCATCCTGGTCCTCCTCCTGGTCGCGTTCCTGGTCGACCGGATCGTCAAGCGCACTCTGACCACGGTCGTCAAACCGCTGATCAAGCGCACCAAATCCAAGTGGGACGACGCGCTGCTGCAGCACAACGTCTTTGGCAAGGCGGCGCATCTGGCACCGGCGCTCGTGATCAACTTTGGGATCACTCTCGTGCCGGGACTGAGCGAAGGCCTGACGCTCGTCATTCAGCGGGTCATAGGGGCCGCGATCATCCTGCTGGCATCCAACGCCGTGGCCGCTTCTGTCACCGCCGCGGGGGACATCGCGGCGCGAAGCAAACTGTCACGCGGTCGACCGCTGCGGGCCTACTTCCAGGTCGTCAACATCATCATCTATGTGATCGCGGGGGTGGTGATCCTCGCGCAGCTGCTGGGCGAAAGCCCGCTGGCGTTGCTCGGTGGCATCGGTGCGGCGGCGGCGGTCCTCGGATTCGTCTTTCGAGATACGATCCTGTCGTTCGTGGCCACCCTGCAGATCACATGGTACGACATGGTCCGGGTCGGGGACTGGATCGAAGTGCCCGCCATGGGCGCCGACGGCGACGTCATCCGGGTGGATCTACTGACAGTCATGGTGCAGAACTGGGACAAGACCGTCACCACCGTTCCCACTTCACAACTCACCTCCGGGTCCTTCAAGAACTGGCGCTTCATGTCGGGCTCGGGCGGCCGGCGTATCAAACGGTCGCTCTACGTGGACATGGATTCGATACGGTTCCTCAGCGACGAGGACGTCGACCGGTTTACCAAGTATGACTTGTTGACCGATTACGTCGACCAAAAGAAGAAGGCGTTGGCTGAATACAACGCCGACGACGTCAAGACGCCCGACGTGATCTCCAACGTGCGGCGGCTCACCAACGTCGGCACTTACCGGGCCTACATAGTGGCTTATCTCAAGCAGAATCCCAAGATCCACAAGACGGGGTTTACCCTCATGGTACGGCAACTGGCGCCGACACCGCAGGGACTTCCGCTCGAGATCTACGCGTTCACCAATGACACCAACTGGACCAACTACGAGGGCATCCAGGGGGACATCTTCGATCACTTGCTGTCCATCGCGCCGGAATTCGGTATCGAAGTGTTCCAAACGCCGAGTGGGGAGGACATGCGGGCTATCGGCGAGGGGCTGCGGATGGCGGCGGATGGCGGCGGAGGGCAGGCGGTCAGAAGCCAGGGGCCAGAGGGCCAGTGATCAGTGATCAGTAACCAGTGAGTGGGACTGGCGGGTGGCGGGTTTTCCGCCCCACCGCTGCTTTCCGCCGCCCGCCGCCTAATTCCCTTTCCACCGCGCTGCATCGATGATCGAATACAGGTGGACCAGCCACCCCAGCCACGCCACCCACATTACGGCGGCCAGCACGAACTGAACGGCTGCGGCGATGATGCGGCCCTGAAGCAACTGCCCCAGACCGGGAATGAAGAAGCTCGCCAGCGCCGCGATGACGTTGCCGGCCGTACCTTGTTCGGACATCGAGGAACCTCCGGGTAGGGTTGGAACACCAGACCGTACGGATGGACCTCGATGGATGTTTCAGAGGGGGACGTAGATGTCGTAAGACACTGACACTACAGCGGATACAGAATCTGGGAGAGGGGAAATGGGTAGAGGGAAGAAGCCTGGCCACCGGCTACTCTCCCTCTCCCCCATCCCCTTTCCCATCTCCCTTTTCGAACTCCAAGGCCACGGAGTTGATGCAATAGCGTTGCCCCGTCGGGCCGGGGCCGTCGGGAAAGACGTGGCCCAGGTGGGCGTCGCATTCGGCGCAGACAACTTCGGTTCGCCGCATGCCCAGGCTGTTGTCCTCATGAGTGTGCACGGCCTCGTCGGCTGCCGGGTCCGTGAAGGAGGGCCAGCCGGAGCCGGATTCGAACTTGGTGCCTGACCCGAACAGGGCATGACCACACACGACACACCGGTAGGTTCCCTCTTCCTTGTTGTTCAGGAGGTCACCGGTGAAGGGCCGTTCGGTACCCTTCTCCTGGGTCACGTGGTATTGCTCGGCAGTGAGCCGGGCACGCAAGTCAGAGGACTTCTGATCGGTCATGGTATCTTCCTCAAATCGTGACGAGTTCAATATGCTGTCGTGATCGGCTATCGGCTATCGGCAATCAGCGAGTAGCCCAGGCCGGGACAACAACTCCCGCGCACCGCGCACGGCGCACGACTTACCGCTGACGTCTGTCATCCCCGTGAGCACCCACTACATTTCAGAACCCACAAGTCTTCGGAGTCCCGTGCGATATTCACTCGTCCTGCTGGCGTGTCTGCTCGCCGCCTGCAACAAGAATACTCCTGATCCGGACCCGGTTCCCGACCCGGATGACGCCACGCTCCCGGTGGAACGACGCATCGAAGCGATCTCGTTCCTGGGGGACACGTTGAGCGAGATTCTGATCGATTCAGCCACCTGGGCCGAGCGAGAGATGCAGTTCGAAGAGGCACAGGAAACGTGGCTGGCCGACCCCGAAGATGTCGAGGCCGTGATCTGGGTGGGCCGGCGGGCCGCCTACCTGGGCCGCTATCAGGAGGCGATCCAGCTCTATACCATCGGTATCGAACCTCATCCCGACGACGCGCGACTCTATCGCCACCGGGGACACCGGTACATCACCACTCGCCAGCTCGACCGCGCGATCACCGACCTCGAGCACGCGGCGTGGTTGACCGACGGCATGCCCGATGAGGTCGAGCCTGATGGTCTCCCCAACGAGCGCGGTATTCCCACCAGCACGCTGCAATCCAACGTCTGGTACCACTTGGGCCTGGCCCGCTACCTCACCGGCGATTACATCGGAGCGCTGGCAGCCTACGAGCGGTGCCTGGCCGTCTCGACCAACCGGGACATGGAGGTCGCGACCCGGTACTGGCTCTACCTCACCCTGGACCGACTGGGCCGAGCCGACGAGGCCGCGACGGTGGCCGGCGCCGTGTCGGCCGACTGGGACATCATCGAGAACCACAGCTACCACAGGTTACTGCTGCTGTATCAGGGGAATGGCGACCTGGCCGAGGTGCTGTCCGATGAAGCAGGGACGATCGGGAACGCGACCGCGGCCTACGGCGTAACGCGGTGGTACGCGGGGCAAGGGATGGACAGTGAAGCGCAGGCAATGCTCGAAGGGATTGTCGCCGGTGGTCAGTGGCCGGCGTTTGGGTACATCGCCGCCGAAGCAGACCTAGCGACACTGCGCTAAGTCTGCTTCGACGGCGAGACAACTGAAACTAGAAAACAGAAAACGGGTCTGCGAGGCCAGATACACCTGCTGCTCCCCGCTCCCAGCTAGTAGTACCGCTCCGGCACGTAGTTCTGTTCCTCGGCGGGGACTCGTACGTACTTGTCGTCCTGGAGCGGTGGGATCTCGATGTCCTCCGGCTCGGCAGTCTTGTACGGCACCATGCTCAGCAGATGGCTGATACAGTTGAGCCGGGCGGCGCGTTTATTGTCGGCCTCGACGACGAACCATGGTGACTGTTTGGTGTCGGTGTAGGCGAACATATCGTCCTTGGCCTTGGCGTAGTCGACCCACCGGCTCCGGGCATAGAGATCCATGCCGCTCAGCTTCCAGCGCTTGCTGGGATTATCGAGCCGGGCGCGAAAGCGCTTTTCCTGCTCGTCGGAGCTAACCGAGAACCAGTATTTGATGAGCCGGACCCCCGATCGAATGAGGGCCCGCTCGAACTCCGGAGCGCTCCGCATGAACTCTTGATATTCCGCTTCGGTGCAGAACCCCATGACCCGCTCGACCCCGGCCCGGTTGTACCAGCTCCGGTCGAACAGCACCATTTCGCCGGCGGCTGGGAGGTGCGTCACGTACCGTTGGAAATACCACTGGCTCTTTTCGCGTTCGGTTGGCGTGCCCAGGGCGACCACCCGCGTGACACGCGGGTTCAAGCTCTCAGTAATCCGCTTGATGGTGCCGCCCTTCCCCGCACCGTCTCGACCTTCGAACAGCACCACCACCTTGAGCCCGTCTTTGTAGACGTGCTCCTGCTGCTTCACCAGCTCGATCTGGAGCCGGGCCAATTCCTTCTCATACTTCTTCTTGTTCAGCTTTATCGGCTCGAAGTCGGACTTCGGCCGGGGCAGCGGGGACTCTTCAGTTTCGTCGAAGCGCGCTTTGGCCATGAAATCAGGGTCGGTAGGAGGTTATCGGGCCTAGGACAGGTTAGGTAACAATATCGCCTGTATGCACTTGCCGCGAGTGGCGGTTCCAGGCACCGCCGGCCGGCCCCAATTCCGGCCCCCAGCATGGAATCCCTAGCGCAGGAGTGGGGTATTCGGCCATCTTTCATGGGAATTGATGGAGCAGCGGAATAGGGAAATTGAGGGAGCGGGGGAGTTGAGACACTTCCCAGTTCCCCAGGGAGTCAGATCCCACCGAAAGGCCCGCGATGAGCACGACAGTAGCCAGTACCACCAGCGCAGCCGACGGAGCCCAGAACCGGGAAGTCCGGGAGGCGGTCGTGGTGCGATTCGCCGGCGATTCCGGCGACGGCATGCAACTGACAGGATCCCAGTTCACTTTGGAAACAGCCCTGGCCGGGCTCGACTTGACCACGTTCCCCGATTACCCCGCGGAGATCCGCGCTCCGGTCGGGACGACCTTTGGCGTGTCGGCGTTCCAGATTCACTTCGGATCTATCGACGTCAAGACGGCGGGCGACGAGGTCGACGTGCTAGTCGCCATGAACCCGGCCGCGCTCATGGTGAACCTGGTCAACCTACGGCTGGGCGGCACGATCGTAGCCGATGTCGGCAGCTTCAACGAACGCAACCTGACCAAGGCCGGGTACGAGGCCAATCCGCTGGAAGACGACACCCTCGCCCCATACCAGATCATCCCGATCGACATCACCCAGCAGACCATGAACGCGGTGAAAGACTTCGACCTGTCGCAGAAGGAGGCGGTCCGCTCGCGCAACATGTGGGCGCTAGGGCTGATGTTGTGGATGTACGACAGGGACAAGGACGCCACCATCGGTTGGCTGCAGAAGAAGTTCGCCCATCGGGAAGTGCTGGCCAACGCGAATGTGGCCGCCATCAACGCGGGGCACGCGTACGGCGAAACGGCCGAGTTGTCCGGCAACCTGGTCGGTTACCGCGTCGAGGATGCCGATCTCCCACCGGGCGAATACCGGACGATCAGCGGCACCGAGGCGATGGTCTGGGGCCTGGTGTCCGGCTTGCGATCCGCCGGACTCGACCGGCTCATGTTCGGCTCCTATCCGATCACGCCGGCATCGCCGGTGTTGCACGCCCTGGCCAACATGCGGCACCTCGGCGTGATCACCTTCCAGGCCGAGGACGAGATCGCCGCGGTGTGCTCGGCGATCGGGGCCGCATACGGCGGGGCGTTGGGCGTCACTTCCAGCTCGGGGCCGGGCATGGCCCTCAAGACCGAGGCAATCGGGCTAGCGGTGAGCACGGAACTCCCGCTGGTCGTGTTGAACATCCAGCGCGCCGGGCCGTCCACGGCATGCCGACCAAGACCGAGCAGTCGGACCTGTTCCAGGCGGTGTACGGCCGGAACGGCGACACGCCGGTCGCGGTCATCGCCGCTGCGACATCGACCGACTGTTTCGAGGTGGCCCGGGAGGCGGTACGGCTCGCCACCAAGTACATGACGCCGGTGATCCTCCTCTCGGATGGCTACCTGGCCAATGCCGCCGAACCGTGGCTCGTGCCCGACATGGACGCCATGGAAGATTGGCCGGTCCAGTTCGCCGCCGACCCGGAGGGGTTCCAGCCGTTCCAGCGTGATCCCGACACTCTGGCCCGGCCGTGGGCCAGGCCCGGAACGCCGGGGCTGATGCACCGCATCGGCGGCATCGAGAAGGAGGACGGGTCGGGGCACATCTCCTACGACCCGGGGAACCACCAGAAGATGACTGACCTCCGGGCCCAGAAGATTGCCAACATCGCCAACGACATCCCTGACCAGGATGTGGCCCTCGGAGAGGAGCGCGGCAAGTTGGCGGTGGTGGGATGGGGGTCGACCTTCGGGCCGATCAACAAGGCGGTCGAGCGGGCCCGGGACCGGGGGCTCGAAGTGTCCCACATCCACCTGCGGTACCTCAATCCTTTCCCCAGGAACCTGGGCAACCTGTTACGCGAGTTCGAGCGGGTGTTGGTGCCCGAGATGAACGCCGGCCAGTTGGTGACCATGCTCCGGGCGAAGTACCTGGTCCCCGCCGAAGGGCTCAACAAAGTGGCGGGCCAACCATTCAAGATTGCCGAAATCGAAGCCGCCATCGACGCGGCGTTGGAGTAGACCATGACCGTCGCGACACCTCCGCAGCCTCTCAAGCCCAAGGACTTCGCCTCGGACCAGGAAGTTCGCTGGTGCCCCGGCTGCGGCGACTACGCCATCCTGAAAGCGATCCAGAAGACCCTGGCCGAGGTCGACAGCCGGCCGGAGAACACTGTCTTCATTTCCGGCATCGGGTGTTCCTCTCGTTTTCCTTATTACCTGTCGACCTACGGGTTCCACACCATCCATGGGCGGGCGCCCGCGCTAGCCACCGGGCTGAAGCTGGCCAACCCCGACCTCGACATCTGGGTCATCACCGGCGACGGTGACGGCTTCAGCATCGGCGGCAACCACATGTTGCACGTGCTGCGACGCAACGTGGACCTGCAGATCATCCTGTTCAACAACGAGATCTACGGACTTACCAAGGGCCAGGTCTCACCGACATCGCGTATCGGAACCAAGTCGCCCAGTTCGCCGCGAGGGTCGATCGCCCATCCCCTGAGTCCGGTGGCGGTGGCATTGGGCGCGGGGTCACGGTTCGTCGGCCGCGCGATCGATATCGACGCCAAGCACCTCGTGCCCGTCCTGAAGGCGGCCCACGCCCACCGGGGCGCGTCGTTCGTCGAAATCTTTCAGAATTGCGTGGTCTACAACGACGACATCTTTGCCGACTTCACCGAGCGAGCCCACGCACCCGATACCCAACTGCACGTAGAACACGGGAAGCCGCTGCTCTACGGCGCCGACAGGAATCGGGGGATCCAGATCAAGCCCGGCACTCTGGAACTGGAAACAGTAACCGTGGGGGAGAACGGCATCACGGAAAACGACATCCTGGTGCATGACGAAACCAACAAGACCCTGGCGGGGCTCTTGGGTGCCATGACGGTGCCGGATTTCCCCGTGGCGCTCGGCGTGCTCTACAACCACCCGGACGTGACTTACGACGCCCAGGTGGCCACCCTCGGGACCACCAGCGACCGATCCCTCAACGAACTGATCCGGGCCGGCCGGACCTGGACGGTCGGGTGACAAGAGGCGGTCGGGCGGTCAGGCGGACGGGCGGACGGAAGCCAGTAGCCGGGGGCTGTGATTTCAGTTTCCTGGTCTCTGGCTTCTGGCTACTGTTTTCTGTCTCGACCGTCTAACCGCCCGACCGCCTGTCCGCCATCATGATCTACCGTTTCGCCGCCGACCTGATCATACTGATCCACTTCGCCTTCGTCGTGTTCGTCATCTTCGGGGCGTTGCTGGGGCTGCGGTGGCCACGGGTCTTGTGGCTTCACCTACCTGCTGCGGTTTGGGGTGCGGTGATCGAGTTCCAGGGATGGATCTGCCCGCTGACCCCACTGGAGAACCGGCTGCGCGTGTTGGGCGGTCGGGAAGGCTATGCCGGCGGCTTCATCGAGCACTACATTATCCCCGTCCTCTATCCGTCGGGGTTGACCCATACGGTCCAACTGCTGTTCGGGACGCTTGTCGTCGGGGTAAACATTTTGCTGTATTGGATCGTGCTGAAGCGACAACGGCAGATTGACAGTTCACCAACCAGGACCAATCGTTGACGATCCAGGCTCCAAGCGTAAACCCTTGATCATAGCCCATAGCCCATAGCCCATCGACCCATGCCAGTTGCCCAAGCTTTCATCGATCAATCCCGACGCTACCTCGCGGATGAATACTTCCCCAAAATC
>JAZFYL010000107.1:0-2510 GCA_036443495.1 Gemmatimonadales bacterium
CTCAAGCCGTTGCCGTACCACGAGGCCGACCGGCTCGTGGCCATCTTCACAACCGGTTTGGGCGAGCGTGATCGGAGTCCGACCGCACCGGCCAACGTGCTCGATTGGCGCCGAGACAACGGTACCGTAGATCTTGTGACCGCGGCCCATCCTTGGAGCGCAACACTACATGTGAATGAGCCGCGTAGGCTGCAAGGGCTCAGGGCTACTTGGTCGCTGTTCGATCTTCTCTCGGCAAGACCTCTGCTGGGTCGTACCTGGCACGCCGCCGACTCGATCGAGGCGGACGATCGAGTGATCGTCCTGGGCCATGCCCTGTGGCGGCGAGAGTTCGACGCGGACAGCGGCGTCGTTGGTCGGACGCTGCGGTTGAGCGGCGATCCTTATCAGGTCATCGGGGTCATGCCTGATAACTTCGGCTTCCCACCCTTCTGGGCCAGTGAAGCAGAATTCTGGGTGCCGCTAGATTTCGGTCCCGATCCCTCGCGCCGGGCCCAGTTCGTCAGAGTGTTCGCCCGCATGCGGCCCGGTGTCGATGTCCCGCAGGTCCAAAGCGACTTCACTGTGATGAACGAGCGGCTGACCGAGGAATTTCCCGACGACCTCGGCGGGCTCGGCGTGCTGGTCGAGCCGCTGCACGAACCGGTCGTCAGTCAGGCCCGCCCGGTGCTTCTCGGATTGCTTGGCGCCACCATCCTGTTGCTGTTTGTTGCCGTGGCCAACGTGGCCAACCTCATGCTGGGTCGGGCGCTGGCCCGGGATCGCGAACGCGCGGTTCGCCGAGCCTTGGGCGCCCCACGCCACCGCCTGGTGATGCACGAGCTGGGACAATCGATGCTCCTGAGTGTTGCGGCCGGTGGATTGGGGATCATCCTCGCTGCGCTGGCCGTACGGGCCATTGGTGCTTTGTCCCTCCTCGACCTCCCCCGGGCTCACGAGCTGTCGGTTGATGGCGTAGTGGTGGCAGTGGCTCTTACGGCGTCGGCGGTGATCGGCTTGGTCTTTGGCGCTGTCTCGGCGATGCGGCGTACTTCGGGTGTGGCTGTGTTGCGCGCGGGTATCGGGCAGACCATTGGGGGAGCCGGACGGTTCCGCGATGGTTTGGTCGTCGCCGAGGTCGCCCTCGCGGTGGTGTTGTTGGTCGGGGCCGGTCTGACGCTTCGCAGTCTGGCTCGTCAATCCAGCATCGAGACTGGCATCGAGACCACTAGGGTACTGACGATGACCATCGACATGGGTGGCACGGCGATGTTCCCGCCCGATGGCACTCAACCCTTCTCCGGCGACGACCCCAGTAACGTGGAACGGCAATTGGCTTTCTTCCGGGAGACAATTCGACGGGCCGAGGCACTGCCCGGCATCGAGACGGCCGGAGTCATGAGTCATCTGCCGCTGGCGGGCGATGTGTGGTCGACCTCGGTGTCGAGGGCAGACCGACCGATACCGACATCCGAGGATCGGCTGACCGCCGTGACGCGCAACATCTCCCCGGGCTATCCGGCGACCGTGGGCATGCGCTTCCTGGCAGGTGGTTCATTCGGCGACTGGGGTTGGGATGCCCCCTATGTGGTCATCGTGAACCACACGTTGGCGACCATGTTGTGGCCTGACAAGGATGCCATGGGGGAAAGGATCCGGCTCGGCAGTGATCTCGACGACCCTGTGGCCACCGTCATCGGGGTGGTGGCCGATGTCAAACAGGGCACTCTGGTCGATGACGTGAGACCCGAATTCTACCGTCCGTACGGCCAGAATCACTTCCCCTGGAATCGACAAGTGAGTCTCGCCGTCCGCACCGTGGGGCCACCAACCGCGGTGGCAGCCGACCTGCGGGCCGTGCTCCGTGAGGTGGAGCCGTTGGCCCCGGTGAGCGACATACGGAGTATGGACGATGTTCTCGCCGAGGAACTGTTCGCCACCCGGGCGGCGGCGTCGCTCGTGGGCATTCTGGCCACGTTTGCGATCCTCGTCTCCGGGTTTGGCTTGTTCGGTGTCATCAGTTTCCTGGTGGCCCAGCGGAGGCACGAGTTTGGTATCCGGATGGCCCTCGGGTCGAGTCCCGGCTCCGTGGCCCGGCTGGTGCTGGGCCGGGGTATCGTGTTGGTGGCAACCGGACTGGTTATCGGTCTGGTCGTGTCAGCCATGGGCTCGGGGTTGGTGTCCCGGTTGCTGTATCAGGTTCCGGCTCGAGATCCCGCAACCTTGGCCGGCGCATTTCTGGCCTTGGGCGTGGTGGGCCTCTTGGCGGCTTGGCTCCCAGCGCAACGAGCTGCCCGGATCAACCCCGCGGCGCTGATGCGAACGGAGTAGGACCGGGTTGAAGGAATGGATGTTAGCAAGAAAAAGCGGGACGCCTTGGCGCCCCGCTTTTTCATCCTCGCTGAGACACGGAACTAGAACATCAGTCCCCCAGCCAAGATCAGTTGTTCGCCGCCGCTGATCTCGTACTTCAACTCGGCGAACGGCTTGAAGCGGCCGGTATTGAACGACGTTCCGGCCATCAGGTTCAA
>JAZFYL010000108.1:0-2033 GCA_036443495.1 Gemmatimonadales bacterium
ACAAACACGGCGATCGGACGTTCTTCTCGGACAACTGGCCCAACAAGGCCCGCCATTGGCTCCCGACGGTGGACCATCCCTACGACAAGGCGATGTCGGAGATGGTCGTCACGGCTCCCAGTCACTACCAGGTCGTCTCCAACGGCCTGGTGGTCGAAACGACCGACGTCGCCGACGGGATGCGGCGAACCCACTGGCGTCAGTCGGTGCCCATCGCCACCTGGCTTTACGTGCTGGGCGTGGCCCGCTTCGCGGTGCAGCAGGTCGACGACTACCAGGGGAAAGCCATCCAGACCTGGGTCTACCCCCAGGACCGGGACGCTGGTTTCTACGATTTTGCGGTGCCGACCAAGGACGTGATGGACTTCTACGGTGACCGGGTGGGGCCGTTCGCCTATGAGAAACTGGCCAACATCCAGTCCAACAGCGTCGGCGGCGGCATGGAAGCCGCCTCGGCGATTTTCTATGGCGACAATTCAGTCACCGGCACCCGCGACGTCCGCTGGCGCAACGTCATCATCCACGAAGTGGCCCACCAGTGGTTCGGCAACGCGGTTACTGAGTACGATTGGGACGATGTGTGGTTGAGCGAGGGATTCGCCACCTACTTCACCCTGCTGTACATCGAGCACGCCTACGGTCGAGACGAGTTCGTCCGCGGATTGGAACGGAGCCGGGATCGCATCTTCCGGTTCTACGCCGACCGGCCCGACTACCGCATCGTGCACGACAACCTGACCGACATGAGCCAGGTGACCACGGGCATGACGTATCAGAAGGGCGCCTGGACCCTGCATATGCTGCGCGGCGTCATCGGCACCGAAGCCTTCTGGGAGGGCATCCGGATTTACTACGGCCGGCATTTCAATGGCAACGCCAGTACCGACGACTTTCGGCGGGCCATGGAGGAGGCTTCAGGCACCGATCTCGAGTGGTTCTTCCGGCAGTGGCTGTACCAGGGAGGCGTATTGGAGATCGACGGCGGGTGGGACTACGACGCCGACCGTGGCCTAGTCACGGTCGATCTGGCCCAGACGCAACCCGGCTATCGGTTCGCCATGCCGCTGGACATCGCCATCCATCCGGTGGAGGGCGCCCCGCGAGTGGAGCGGATTCAGATAGACGAGCAGCAGCACACGTTCGAGTTCGCCGTCGATGGCGAGCCCACGGCGGTGGTGCTGGATCCCGCCAGCTGGGTGTTGATGGAGGCGTCGTTCATCCGGCGATAGCCGCGGACTCACTCGTTGGTCTGCCCCAACCGCTGTTCCAATTCGGCGAACCAGTTTACTACCATGGACAAGCGCAGCGGTTGAAGAGACGCACTCTGCTCGTCGTTCGGCACCACCGGCTTGACGACCACGAAATGTTCGCCGTCGGGGTGCGGGTCGAGCCCGATGTTGAGGCCGACGTACTGCACTCCTTGGGACAGGATCCCGAAGTCATCCTCCGCCCGCACGTTGACCGCCCAGACCGTATCGGCATTCCGATAATAGAGACGTTTGCCGTCGGCGGCCCAGCGGGCGCCGATGCCCCCGGAGGTCGAGACCTTGAACGCCTCTCCCGGATCCGGGAAGGCCCGTACGAAGATCTCCGTCCGTCCCTCTTCACTGGACTCGTAAGCCGCCCAGCGGCCGTTGGGCGATATGTCCAGCGCCACTTCGGCCCAGTCGGCTCTCAGGTAGGAGGTACTTTCCTTGGTCGACAAGTCGAACAGCCACAGGTCCTGGGCATTGAAGGCCCCCGTGCCATAGGCCAGATACCGGCCATCGGCACTCACGGACCAGGGAAGGGCAAAATCCAGCACCGGCCGCGCCAGCAGCACCTCCGGTCCCCGGGTCAGGTCGAGTGACTGGCGATAGATGACGGTGCTGTCGTGTGCCCTGGTGCCATAGATCACCGCCGAGCCGTCGTGCATCCAAATGGGGTTATAGTGCCCACCGCCGCTGGCGATCAAATCCCGAGAGCCGGTGACGCGGTCGTATACCCAAATGTCTCCCACGTCCTGCTGCCACGTGAGGCGTTGACCATCGGGG
>JAZFYL010000109.1:0-2153 GCA_036443495.1 Gemmatimonadales bacterium
AGCGGGGGCGGGACGGCGTTTGGGGCCCATATCGGCGGGTTCCTGGCAGGAGTCCTGCTCATATTCCTTTTCAGGAGTTCACAGCGGGTGGAGCAGCACAAGACAGCGATTTCGGCGATGCCATTTCTGCCCGCGGGCCGGATACATCGTGGCGGCGGCCATCGGTGAGGGATATTATCTCAGCGGGGCAGCGGGGGCAGCGGGGGCAGCGAAGGCAGCGGGGGCAGCGGGCAGAGTACCGCCCTACCGCCCGTCCGCCGATTGGAAATAGCGAATGACAACCACACCTAGAACCGAACGCGTCACCTCCGGAGCAACCGACTACGTTCCGGTCGCGCGCCAGCCTGACAACCCCGGGGTTCCGTTGAACCTGGAATGGGTTCGTGAGGTGCGGGTCAACCGGAGCGCTGTCGAGCGGCGGGCCGTGACCCTGGGGAAGCGGCGGACGGTCAAGAAGGAGTGGCAGGCGGCGTGGCTCCTCAAGGCCATTACCCTGATGGACCTCACCACCCTGGCCGGCGACGATACCGAGGGGCGCGTCCTGCGGTTGTGCAGCAAGGCACGCCAACCGGTCCGCCAGGACCTCCTCGACGCCATGGGAGTGGGAGACCTGCCGATTCACGTCGCGGGTGCCTGCGTGTACCATCGCTACATCCGGACTGCGGTCGAGGCGCTACGGGGGTCGGGGATTCCGGTCGTCGCGGTGTCCACCGGCTTCCCGGCCGGTCTCTCGCCCATGGAAACGCGAATCCAGGAGATACGCGACTCGGTTGAGGCAGGCGCCGGCGAAATTGATATCGTGATCACCCGGGCCAACGTGCTGCAACAGAATTGGAGCGCGTTGTTCGAGGAGGTACGCACTTTCCGCGCGGCGACCGGCGACGCGCACCTCAAGACGATCTTGGGTACGGGCGACCTGGGCCCACTCCGCAACGTCTACAAGGCCAGCCTGGTGTGCATGATGGCCGGCGCCGATTTCATCAAGACTTCGACCGGCAAGGAGTCCGTCAACGCCAACCTCCCCGTGGGGCTGGTGATGATGAGGGCAATCCGCGAGTACCGGGAGCGGACCGGTTTCAGCGTCGGCTTCAAGCCGGCCGGCGGCATCCGTACCGCGAAGGACGCGTTGCAGTGGCTGGCCCTCATGAAGGAAGAGCTGGGCAACACGTGGCTCGAACCGGGGATGTTCCGCCTGGGTGTCAGCTCGCTCCTGGCCGACATCGAACGCCAGCTCGAGCATTTCGTCACCGGGCGCTACTCGGCGAACTATCGCCACCCGATGGGGTGAGGGGGGTGCGCCGTGCGCCGTACGCGGTACGCGGGTGGTATTGAAAGCTGAACTCCGTTTTCTGTTTGCTGATTTCTGATTTCTGGCTTCTGGTATCTGACTACGATGACTTCTGTACCTGAAATCTTCCGATCGATGTCCTACGGTCCGGCGCCCGAATCGACGGCCAGGGCGGAGCAGTGGCTCGACGGCTACGAGCGACGCTTCAGCCACGCGATCAATGGGGAGTGGGTCGAGCCATCGGATGGGGAGCGGTTCGACTCCATCAACCCCGCCACGAATACCACGGTGGCATCGATCGCCCAGGGGAGCGCGGTGGACGTCGACCGGGCCGTCCAGGCGGCCCGAGCGGCCCAGCCCGGCTGGTGGGAGATCGGCGGGCATGCCCGGGCCCGTTACCTCTACGCCATCGCCCGCGGCATCCAGCGGAACTCGCGGCTGTTCGCCGTGCTGGAGTCGATCGACAACGGCAAACCAATTCGGGAGTCGCGCGACATCGACATCCCGCTCGTGGCCCGGCACTTCTACCACCACGCCGGCTGGGCCCAGTTGATGGAGAGCGAACTGCCCGACTTCGGTCCGGTGGGCGTCGTGGGGCAGATCATTCCCTGGAACTTCCCGTTGCTCATGCTTTCGTGGAAGATCGCGCCGGCGCTCGCGACCGGGAACACCGTGGTGCTCAAACCGGCAGAGTTCACGCCGCTCACCGCGTTGCTTTTCGCCGAGCTGTGCCAGTCGCTGTCGTTGCCGCCCGGGGTGGTGAACATCGTCACGGGCGACGGCCGCACCGGAGCGGCGCTGGTAGAGCACCTAGACGTCAACAAGATCGCGTTCACCGGTTCGACTGAAGTCGGCCGGGCGATAC
>JAZFYL010000110.1:0-4286 GCA_036443495.1 Gemmatimonadales bacterium
CCCTGCAGCAGAGCCCCCTGCTGGCGAATGAGTCCGGGTGGAATGGTCATCGTGTTCCCTCCTGGAAAGGTGAAGTTGAGGCCGCCTGGCTGTACCACTCGACGATCTCGCCCCCGGATGCCGACCATACCCACTTGCGGCGCCTCATGTGGCGCAAGGCGTCGTCGAGGAAGCCGATGCGGAACGGCTGGCCCATGAGGTAGGGGTGGATGGTCAGGACGAAGAGTCGCCCGCTTTTCGCCGAATCGCGATAGATCCGGTCGAAGGCTTGCTTGACGGTGCGTGCATAGCCGTCGACCGGAAAGCGGCGGTCCCTGAGGGCGAACACGTCATCGAGGTCAAGAATCAGGGGAAGGGCGAACAGTTCGCCCGACGGCGTCTTCATAGGATAGGGCTGCTCGTCGTTGGCCCAATCGCAGACGTAGCGAATGCCTGCTTCCGCCAAGAGCCCCGGCGTGCGCGCCGATTCCCCGAACTCGGGACCGAGCCAGCCTCGCGGTGTCGTGCCGGTGGCGCGGGCGAGGGAATCGAGGGACTCCCGAATGTAACGCCGTTCCTCCGCCTCCGTCATGCGACTGGTGATCATGCGGCTCACCGCCATCCCGTGGCCGATGATCTCGTATCCCTGCGCGAGGCAATGGCGTACCAGATAGGGGCAGTTCTCAGCGGTCAGCGCGTCCATCGCGACGGTCGGCGTGACGCCGTGCCGGGCCAGGGCCTCGAGGACCCGAAAGACGCCGACCCGGAGCCCGTACTGGCGATGGCTGAAGGCCCAGTATTCGGGGAGCGGCCGGTGGTAGAGCCCCGGCGGCTGAACGCTGCCCTCGGGCGGGCGGAAGTCCAGGTGATCGAGGACGACGATGGTTGCCAACGCCACCCGGGCTCCCTGCGGCCAGCGCAACCGCTTTCGGCTCACCACCGGCGACCAGTCGTAGTGATCGTGGTCCATTCCGTATCGGGGCTCTCGGGGCACGGGCTCCGCCTCCATTCAGGCGTTCAGCCGGGCGGCGTGGGCCAGGGCGGCGTCATAGCAGTGTTCCAGGTAATACTCCGCGATGTCGTCGGCGGTCGTCTGCCAGACGCCGTCGTGGGACAGGATGTGGCGGAGGACGTCGTCCAGGTGACCCACCCTGTGCGGCTGGCCGATGAGGAAGGGGTGGAGAGCGATGCACATGACGCGGCCGCTCTCCGCCCCTTCGCGGTAGAGCTGGTCGAACTGGGCCTTGCAGATGCGGGCGAAGTACTCTCCGTCGCAATAGGCGCGGAGCACGATCCCGTCGTTGATCTCGATCGAATAGGGAACGGATATGAGCCTCCCCGTCCGGACCTTGATGGGCACCGGCTGGTCGTCGTGGACCCAGTCGCAGTGATAGAGGATCCCGGCCTCCGCCAGCAGGTCCGGCGTCCGTTCAGTGGCCGTGAAGGAGGGGCCGAAGAATCCCTTCAGTTGCTGGCCCGTGTGACGCTTCAGGGTGTCGATGTTATCCTGGATGAACGCCCGCTCCTCGTCCTCGCCGAAGGTGGTGATGTACTGGGTGTTGTAAAGGCCGTGACTCATGAAGGCCCATTGCCGGTCGACCATGGCCTGCTTGACTTCGGGGAAATGATCGAGCACGGCGAGATTCAGGGAAACGGTACAGCGGACGGCGTGCCGGTCCAGCACCTCCAGCATGCGCCAGAACCCGACCCGGTTGCCGTAATCGCAGTAAGAGTACTGCTGCACGTCGGGATAGGGAGAGCGGGGATAGGGGTCCCGACTGCCGTCGAACTCGGGCAAGTACTCGTAGTGCTCGACGTTGGGGGATATCCAAAGCGCCACCCGGGCCTTGCCGGGCCAAGTGATGGGGGGCCGGTCTATGATGGGGCTGTAGTCGACCCGATCGGGGGGCATGGCCATGGTCGCCTCCGTCTCATGACACGGCTTTGAGGCCTTCGGGATCCTGGTCCTTGAACCAGTCGGCTATCGGGCCGCCGGTCATGAAGATGGTGTCGTCGCGGGCCAGCAGCATATCGAGGATGCGGATGAGGATGGGGATGCGCATGGGAATCGCGGCCACGTGGGGGTGGAGCGAGATGGTCAGCACCTTGGGCCCATCGGCAAGCTCGGCTTCAAAGGTTTCGACCGCATACTTGAACCGATGGAACCACTCGTCCGCCGTCTGCTTGTGCATCGAGAACGCGATCACGTCGTTGAGTTCGAGCGCGTAGGGGAGCGCGATCATCGGCCCGTACTTGGTGCGCATCCAGCAGGGAAGGTCGTCGAACTGCCATTCGTAAAAATACTCGAATCCGTGCTTTCTCAACAGGTCCGGGGTCTCCATCGACTCGCCGGAGCCGGGCCCCAGCCAGCCGCGGGGGGGATATCCGGCAAAGCGGGTGAGTCGGTCCACGACCTCGGCGATCACCGCCTCCTCGTCCTCTTCGTAGCGCAGCGATCGCTGGACGACCTGGTGTCCGGTGATCTCCCAGCCCGCCTTCAGGGCGGCCTCGGCGCAGCTTGGATAGAAGTCGGGTAGGGCTGCGCTCATGAAGTTGCTGGCCGGCAGTTCCCGTTCGCCGAGGATTTTGATCAGGCGCGGCACGCCGCAACGCAGGCCGTACTCCACCCAACTGAAGTTGGGTATGTCGGGAATTTCGGGCTTTCCGTGGGCGGTCTGGAAGATCGAGCGCGGCATGGGTTCGGTGAACGGCCAGACCTCCAGGTTGACGACGACGTGGACGATCAGCGGCTTGCCGTCGGGGGGGACGAAGCGGGGCCGTTCCGAGGAAAGCTGGAACGGGATGCGCGGATTGTTTTCCATGGCGACGGACCGGGGGTTCGAGGATCGAGGAGAAGGGCTACTTAGTACAAGGTGTTTCCGGGGGCCGTCTCACCCCCGCAACAAGTCCATCAGCGGTGAGATGGATTCGTCATCCTTGATGCCGGCGATCATGTCCACCGCCTGGCTTGCGTTGGAGGCACCGATCGCGGGGTCCACCTCGGCGTGGAACTTCTCCACCAGCTCCTCCCACGAGGGCGGGCGCGAATCGGACCACTTGACCTTGTCGATACGGCGCGTCCGGGTGGTGCCGTCTCGCATCCGGATGGCCACCTCGAGCGGCCATTCGGCTGGGAATCGGGAACTCATCTCGGGGTCTTCCTCGACCACGACCTTGGCGGCCAGGTCGTGCACCTTGGGATCGCCGATGAAGTCATTCCGGAGTTGCCTGGGGGTCATCTCCTTCTCGATCAACGTCGCCGCGACGCAGAACGGAATGGAGAAATGGCAGTCCACATAGTTGCTTTTGGGCGTCGAATACTTCTTGCCGCAGCCGTGGACGGCGGCCTTGTACGTCGTGATGTCGACGGAGTCGACCTCCTCCGCCTCGATCGGCCCTTCGGCGAGCAGGTCGAGGACCGCCTCCACGGGCCCGACGATCAGGTGGCCGAGGGGATAGGGCTTGAAGGAGACGTCCCGGCTGTGCCATTTGTCGCCGATGCCGACCAGCGCCTTCTTGAGGTCCGGGCCGTCGCTGAGGATATGGAGGGCGGCGTGATAGCGGGGAGGTTCGCCCTCGAGCGGGCCCGCCCGATAGCCTGACTGGGCGAGGAAAGCCGAGGACACCCCGCACATGGCGGCCTGGCCACCGTGCACGGGTTTGGCGCTATGGCCCTTGAACTCGTTGTCGCCGTTGGACACGGGCATGATGAAGCCGGAAATCCCCAGCGCCGCCGTGATGCCGTCGGCATCCAGTCCGAGCAGCCGGCCCGCCGCCGTTGCCGCCCCCGAGGTGCCGAACGTACCGGCGCTTTGGAAGCCGCGATACCAGTGGCCCGGCTGGACGGTGCTCAGGAGCCGGGTATGGATCTCGTAACCGGCGATGATGGCGGGGGCGAGCGCGCTCCACGGGGCCGAAACATGCTCCGCCAAAGCCAAGGCCGCCGGCAGGACGGGCGTGCCGTTGTGGGTCAGATGACCGAGGTTCGAATCCGAGAGATCCAGGACCTCCATCATGGCCCCGTTGGCGAAGGCCGCCATCATGGGCGACGTCCGAATGCCGTATCCGATGACCGTCGACGAGCCGTCCGAGGGCGCCACGGCCTTCAAGTATCCGTCGAGCATCCGATCGTCGTTTTCCCGTGCGTAGGCGGCCGCCCCCACCATCACCGCAGCACCGTCCAGCAGGAACATGCGACTCCGCTCGATCACGTCGGGCGGAAGTTTTTCATAGGACAAATCCGCGGCGAACGCCGCGAGACGTGCTGTCACTTCCATTTGGCGACCCTCCCCACCGTGAAGCCTTTT
>JAZFYL010000111.1:0-2293 GCA_036443495.1 Gemmatimonadales bacterium
ACCAGAAGGGTGCTGTCGGGACGGGCCGCGGTGGGACTATCGCCAGCGCCCGGTCCGTCGTTGCTGCCCGCCCCCGCCCTTGCCCCCCCCGCCCCCGGGCAGCCCCAGACACTCAGCAGTGCGGCCAGGCAGAGCCAGAAGCCCGGCGTGGCCCCGCGATTGTTCATGATGCCTTCCTCGGCGCCGTCTTGATGGGCTTGCGCGATTCGGGTGAAGCCGCCGGGTCGCCCCACCGTTTCAGGGCCTCATAGACCCACCAGGCCCGCAGGCGGCTCATGCCGTCCTCACGGCACATGTGCCTGAGTTCCCGGTCGGCCTCGTTGCGCCACTGGTCCTTGCTCAGGTGCTCGTGCCGCATGAGTTGGTACAGCGCGTCGTGCACCAACGAGCCCCGCATGAAGTTGCGGGTGTCGATGGTCGGGCCCGAGGGGCCGTCCCAGGCGTAGCCCTTCCGGACGGTCAGGTTCCCGGCCGAATCCAGGTCGATGTAATCGGTATCGATGTCGGCCTCCGGTTTGATCGACACGGTCACCGAGTAGTGCTCACTGATCTGGTACTTGTAGCCGCTATGATATCGGATCGACCCCACTACGACTCCTCCCTGCCAGGCGCTGTGGCATCCTCGAACCCTACCGAGTGAGGGCCGGAGGTCAAGTACGTCGTCGGCGGCCGCTGCATGAAGGCCGGTGCCAGAAACCAGGGGCCGTTAGCCGGTGGCCGGATCTTCGGACTCCCGTGATTCTGCCGGTATCCAAGTCGGTAAGGCATTGTGGGTCGAGCGATTACGAGGGAGGTGATTCGGGGATTCGGGGATTGAGGGATTGAGGGATGAGAGATTGAGAGAACGCTCAGGTCACGGTGTCCACGATCTCGCAGCGCTCCTCTTCCTCACGGTCCCGGATGTTGCGAGCGAGGGTGTGATAGTTCCCCCGGGCCCGGCGCACGACCGGATTGCGGAGCACTCGGTCCTCGAGCATCGGATCGCCATGGCACTCCAGCAGCACCGGCGCGAAGCCGAGCCAATGGTCGATCAAGCGGCCGTACAGTGCTACACCGAGTGCACTCATTGATTACGCGCCACCTGTGGTCCCGCCTTGGGGATGGGATGAGCCCCCCGGCGTTGGTCGCAGAGGGCGGCCAGTCGCCGGGACAGCTTGTGTCTGAATGTCATGCTGGTACCTCAGGTTCGAACCTGAAGTTTCTGGGTCCTTCCGCGAAGGCCTCCAGTATCAGTGGGTATCTCTTTCCGAGCAATTGGCAGATTTTGGTCAGTACCGGTGTGTCATTGTCGCTCGAACGGCGTAATGGTATTTACGACAGCGGATTACCGTTGGGAGCCCGCTGTCGGGAAGGGGCCGCACTGTCTAAATTGTGGCGAGTGATGAAATCTGCAGTTCCTGATGTGAAACTTGCATCTTGGTAGTACATTGGCGGCCATGGATCTTCTCCTCCTCATCCTGATGGTTTCGGTGTTGGCGTTCGCGTGGTGGGGCTACAACTCTCTGGCCCGTCTTCGTCTGTTGGCCGGCAATGCCTGGGCTGACATTGACGTCCAACTCAAACGGCGCCACGACTTGATCCCGGGACTGGTAGCGGCCGTCAAGGGGCACGCCGACTACGAGCGAGGCACCCTGGAAGATGTGGTCCGTGCCCGCGGCGAAGCCCAAGCCGCCACAGGTCCGTCGGCCAGTGGGGTGGCTGAAGCTGAGTTGGGAAGTGCGGTCCAGCGTCTTCTGGTGCTGGCCGAGGCCTATCCGGACCTCCAGGCAGGGATGAGTTATCTCGACTTGCAGCGTTCCCTTATCGATCTCGAGGACCACATCCAGAACGCCCGCCGCTACTACAACGCCGTGGTCCGGGATTACAACATTCGCATCGCCCAGTTCCCGTCGAACCTCGTAGCCGGGGCTTTCCGATTTGGTCCGCGGGAGTTTTTCGGCATCGAGGATGCGGCCGAGCGCGCGGTACCGGTCGTAAACACGCGATAGAGGCAACCGATGAAACGCTTCCTGCTTGTCTTGTTTGCCGGACTTGTTGCGGTGACCGCCCCGCTCGCGGCCCAGCGCACGTTCGTCATCGAAGATTTCCACGCCGACATCGCGGTCAACGTAGATGGCTCGATCGATGTGACCGAGACGATCCAGCCGCGCTTCACCGGGTCGTGGAACGGTATCTTCCGGACGATCCCGATCACCTACCGCACGCCACAAGGGTTCAATTGGACGCTACGGGTCGATCTGCTCGGTGCGACAGATGGTGACGGGGAGCAGCTCCGCATGGAATCCGAGCGCGA
>JAZFYL010000112.1:0-2827 GCA_036443495.1 Gemmatimonadales bacterium
GCCGCGCCGTGATCGACGCTGCCGGCACGCCTCTCACCAACAAGTACGCCGAAGGCTATCCCGGCAAACGATACTACGCTGGCTGCGAGATCATCGACGAGGTCGAACAGTTGGCCATCGACCGCGCCATCGAGCTGTTTGGGGCCGATCACGCCAACGTCCAGCCGCATTCGGGA
The DNA here is from genome assembly GCA_036443495.1 of Gemmatimonadales bacterium. Lineage (GTDB taxonomy): Bacteria > Gemmatimonadota > Gemmatimonadetes > Gemmatimonadales > GWC2-71-9 > N074bin45. The sequence continues at coordinate 177 of JAZFYL010000112.1, forward strand.
TCGCAGGCTAACTTCGCAGCCTACATGGCCCTCATCGATCCCGGCGACCTTCTGATGGGGCTGTCGCTGCCGCACGGAGGGCACCTCACGCACGGGTTTCGAGTCAGCCATACCGGTGTGGTGTTCCAAGCGGTCCATTATGGAGTCGATACCACTACGGGCCGAATCGACTATGATGCCCTGCGCACCCTCGCAAAACGCGAGCGACCCAAGCTGATCATCGCCGGCGGGAGCGCCTACACCCGCATTATCGACTTCCCGGCGTTCCAGTCGATCGCCGACGAAGTGGGCGCGGCGTTGGTGGTGGACATGGCCCATTTCGCCGGTCTCGTGGCGGGCGGTGTCTATCCGTCCCCGGTCCCCTTTGCCGATGTGGTGACGAGCACGACCCATAAGACCTTGCGCGGGCCTCGCGCAGGCCTCATCCTGTGCAAGAGAGATCATGCCAAGGCTGTGGACCGGTCGGTGTTCCCTGGGCACCAGGGTGGACCGATGGAGCATACCATCGCGGCCAAGGCGGTGGCCTTTGGCGAGGCGTTGACGGCCGACTTCCGGGCCTACGCCGAGGCAACTGTAGCGAATGCAAAGGCCCTGGCCGAGGAACTCAGAGCCTGCGGATTCGACCTCATATCAGGCGGGACCGATACCCACCTGGTGCTGGTCGATTTGCGACCCAGGGATTTGACCGGCAAGGCCGCCGAAGCGATTCTGGAACGGGGGGGGATCACGGTGAACAAGAACACGGTGCCCGACGATCTCCAGTCCCCCTTCGTCACCAGTGGTATTCGCATCGGTACGCCGGCGCTGACCACGAGAGGGTTCATGGTGCCAGAGATGCGACAGATCGCCCATCTTATCGACCGGGCGCTGACCAATCCGGACGAGGGCACCCTGGCCCTGGTACGCAACGAGGTGAAGGAATTGACGGACGCACTCCCCCTGTATCGGCCCATGGTCGAGATGGCGGCTCGATGAACCATCTGATCGACCCAGGCAGCTTGCTGGATCGGATCCGGGCCCGCGCCGGGCCGTTTGACGAACGGGCGTTCTTGTTCGTCTTGGGCACGGTCCAGTTCCTCCAAGCCCGTCTGCCGGTGCGCCGACACGTTACCGGTCCCGAGCTGGCCTGGGCATGTCGGGATTATGCCTTGGAGCAATACGGTCTGTTGGCCAAGAGCGTTCTGGAGTATTGGGGCCTGCGAGAAACACGCGACATTGGGCGCATCGTTTTTGCCCTGGTAGAGATCGGGTTGCTCATCACCCAGCCGAGCGATCGGGAAGAGGACTTCGACGACGTGTACCAGTTTGCCGAAGCATTCGACGCCACGTACGTGTGGGCAGGTGGGCGGAGTACCTGAGTCGGACCTGTAGTTCATTGCCCGGGAGGCGTCATGGAGGGGATGGAGTGGCCATCGTGCCAGAAGTGTTCGCAAGGAGTCTTGATTCCGTTGTCGGACTACGGCCGGGAGGGGGCACCGATCATGTACAAGGCATGGGTGTGCTCCAACCCTGACTGCGGGTTCAACCTGCGTATCGACAACGGTGAGATCTCACTCGGGCGCGTCATCGGCCAGAGCTACAAGTAGCCCGCAATGGTGCGGCGGGACACGCCCCGCCGGTCAGTATGTCATCCATTCCAATCTTGTCGCCCGAGCAATCAGGTGCCTGGGACAGCCAGGCGGACAGCTGCGGCATTGCTATGGCCACGCTCATGGAGACGGCCGGGCGGGCTGCGGCCGCCGTGCTGGGCATGCGCTTTGGCAGCCGCGTCGCCGGCGGGGTACTGGTGGCAGCGGGGGCCGGTAACAACGGCGGCGACGGCTGGGTCCTGGCCAGGGCTCTCCACCGGGTGGAGCTGCCGGTCTGGGTGATTCCGCTTCAAGGCCAGCCGTCCCCACTCAACGCCCACATGCGTGGCCTGGCAGAGGCCGAAGGCGTCCGCTCGGTCGACCCTGATGGCCCGTGGCCGGGGGTCGAACTGGTGGTGGATGCCATCCTGGGCACCGGTGCGAAAGGCGCTCCCCGTCCACCAGCGCAACAGCTGCTCGATCGCTTGCACGAACTCGCCCTGCCGGTGGTAGCGATCGACGGACCCTCCGGTGTAGATCTGGCCACTGGTGCGGTGTACGGCCAGGCGCGTGCGGACATGTCGATCACGTTCGGGGGGTTGCGACGCGGTCATGCCTTGGCACGCGATCAAGTAGGAGACGTGGTGGTGGTCGACATCGGCCATCCCGATGCGGATCCGGCTTGGCCCATCGTCATGACGGACGAACTCGCCGTCGATTGGTTGCCACGGTTCGAGGCCCGTGCCCACAAGGGAATGCGTGGCAGGGTGGTCATCGTGGGAGGTAGCACCGGGATGTCGGGTGCGCTCCGTCTGGCGGGCCGCGCCGCCTTCGCAGCTGGAGCAGGGCTGGTGCATGCGGTGGCGCCCCAACAGACCATCGATGCCCTCGTCGGCGCCGAGCCCGACCTGCAGACGGCGGTGCAGGCGTTCGACGCCCCCGTCACGGAGGCGGTTCACCAGTTGGTCGAACGCGCCGACGCACTCATCATCGGTCCCGGGTTGGGCCGGGCGGGAGATCGCACCCAGTTGGTGCTGGCGCTGATCGAGCGGGCCAGGCGGTCCGTCATTGATGCCGACGGCC